>CAIWXW010000183.1 GCA_903916755.1 uncultured Opitutaceae bacterium
CGAAAATGTCCATAATAGCTCACTGCCCACTTCGCGCGAACTCTACCCCTAGTGGGTGTATGTGTCAACCGGATAGGCATGCATCCATCTTGCGTCACTCTGGGATACGGTGACATTTTATTCAATTTAAAGGTCCGCCTTACCGCCGCCAGCTCCCAAACCGGACTATCTCCTTTCGGCCCGTAGCAGTCGCCCGACCCGTCAAAATCACTGTGACGCGGTGCTAGGCCTGGCCAAAGTCCCGGGATCGCCAAGGGCCTTGCGGCCCTTGGCCCGCCGGAGGCATTAGGCGGAACCTCACGCGGGGGCGGCGGCGATCCGCAGGACGGCGATGCCCTGGCGCCGGGCCTTGTCGACCAGATTGTCGGTGACGCCGGACCCGGGAGCGGCGACGACGCCGATCGGCTGGGCCTCCAACATCTGGTCGTTGCGCTTGAAGGGCGCGGCCTGCTTGTGGCGATTCCAGTCGGGCTTGAACACGACCTGAACGACGCTGCGATGCTCGGCCCATTTGGCGGCGATCAGCTCGGCGCCGCGGGAGCCACCGTGGAGCAGCACCATGTCGGGGTGCTTGCCGTGGACCTTATCGAGGGCGGCCCAGATGCCGCCCACGTTCTGGTAATCGACGCCGCCGGAGAAGGCGATGCGGGGACCGGGGGGCAGGTGAACTTCGGTCTCGGCGCGACGCCGTGCGGCCACGAAGTCGCGGCTGTCGATCATGGAGGCGGTTTGGGTGCGGCGGGAGACCATGGAGCCGGTGTGCGGTCGCCAGGAGGACCCGGTGCGGCCCTCGAACAGTTCGGCGGCGCGGTCGCGGAAGGCCTCGAAGGCGTTGCGGCGCTCGATCAGGGTCAGGCCTTGGGCAATCAGGCGCTCCAACTCGACCGACTTGACCTCTGAACCGTCCTGCTCGCGCTGGGAGCGGTGCTGGGCGTTCTCGTTGTCGTCGAGGTCGCGGTGCAGGCGGTCGATCCGGCGGTGGAACAGGTTGACCAGGCCCCAGAGGGTTGGCTCCAGATCGTCTTCCAGCCGGGTGCCCTCGAACAGTTGGGCGAGGAGATCGAAGAGGTCGGAGAGGGCGGCGTCGCAGGTTTCGGGGTCGGGCAGCGAGCGGTAATCGGGCTCGTCGTCGTGAGGGCGTGCGCCGAAGAGGGCCAATTCTTCTAAGAGCACGGCGGTGGCGGAGCGGGTCGGCGGGTCGAGATCGGGTGAGCTGCGGGTCATTGGTCGTCTCCTGGTTCTCGCAGGACCGCGCCCATCGCGGCCTTGACGGCGATCGAAGACCGGAGGCGCTCCCGGCCCGCACCCGCAGGGCCGCAGCGACAGCGGAGGAGGACGGGCGGCCGGCTTTTTTGCCTCGCGAGGAAGGGCGGCTTCAGCCGCCCGGGGAAAAAAGCCGGCCGCCGCCCTTGCGGGCCGGGAGCGAGGGCGGCCTTTTGCCGCCCGACCCTCCGGTAGATCGCCCGCCAAGCAAGGCCGGGGGGCGGACCGAAGAGCCGGGAGACGGATGGCCCGATTGCTGCGATCTTCGACCGATCCGCTGGCCGGGTGCCGCCGTCTTGCGGGAAGACGGCCAAGGGTGAACCCCTCGGCTACGGTGCCCCGATCCGATCGCGTAGCCGGCGCTGAAGATTGACCAGACCGAAGCGTCGCAGATCCTCGTTGAAATCGTCGAGGTGCGGGACAAGGTCGATCACGGTGATACCCCGGGCCTGAGCATAGTGACGCAATCGCCGGGCTGCCTGTCTTCCGGCCTCGTCGTCATCGCGGGCAATGGCCAGCACGGTCAGACCGGGGGGCGGGATCAGGGCGGCCAGATGGTTGGCGCTGAGGGCTGCCACCGTGGGCCAGTCGGGAAGTGCCGAACGGACCGAGAGGACGGTCTCGATGCCCTCGCCGACGATCAGGCGGTCGGTGGCACCGGATCCGATGGCGGGGAAGAGGACGCCATGACCGAGCAGTGCCCCCAGCGCCCGCCGTGGTGACGGTAGCGGGGCCAGCCCACGGCCGTTGGTGGCGAGCCAAGTGCGGTGAACCCCGGTGATCTCCCCGTCGTGATCGGTGACGGCGGCGATCAGGGCCGGCAG
>CAIWXW010000184.1 GCA_903916755.1 uncultured Opitutaceae bacterium
ACCTTCGCCAATCCCATCATGGCCGGGGATTGGTCCGACCCGGGATTCATCCGGGTGGGAGACGACTACTATACCTGCCGCTCCAGCTTCGGCTGGCAGCCGGGCATTCCCATCGCGCATAGCCGCGACCTGGTCCACTGGGAGTACATCGGGCATGCCTTCACCACGCACCCGAAACTGCAGCCCGGCGACACGCGCGGCGGCATCTGGGGCGTGGAGATGGGCTACAACCCCAACACCCGGCAGTTCCTGATCTACGCGCCGACGCGGGACTACGAGGTCTATGTCTACAACGCCGACCGGCCCGAGGGGCCCTACCTGCGCCACACGCTCGGGCCGGGCCTGGGCATCGATCCCGGCTTTTTCGCGGACGACGACGGGCGCCTCTACCTGGTCCTCAACCGCGGGAAAATCTACGAGCTCGCGCGCGATGGGCTGAGCATCGTCCGCGAGGTCGCGCAGATCGACCGGAAGAAATACCGCTACTTCGAGGGCCCGGACATCTTCAAGCACGGCGGCTGGTACTACCTGCTCTATTCCGATGGCGGCACGCTGCCCCATGAGCCCAGCACCGTCTCCACGCTCCGGGCCCGGACGCTGGCCGGCCCGTGGGAGGAGGACCCGCACAATCCCAACCTGTTTTCGACCGACAATGGCGCGCAATACGAGAGTCCGGCGCACGGCACGCTGATCGACACGCCCCGGGGCCAATGGTTTGTCACGTACCACGCCTGCGAGACCGCCTTTTTCACGCTGGGACGCCAGCTGCTGATGCAGCCCATCGAATGGACCGCCGATGGCTGGTGGCGGCCCACGACGGGCCGCGTGCCGACCGCCGCCGCCGCCGCGCCGGAGCTCCCCGCGACGGCGTATCATCTCGCGCAGTCGGACAATTTCCCGTCCCGGACCCTCGGCCTGCAGTGGTTCTTCAGCTGCCCGCCGGATCTGAGCGGCGCCAGCTGGACGCTCGGCGCGCCGCTCGGCCATCTGCAGATCCGGACCCAACCCGGCGACCTGGGCTCGCTGACGGCGCTGCCTGGCATCTTCCAGCAGAGGGTCATCGCCAAGCGCTTCCGGTTTGAAACCGAGGTCACGTTCGACGCCCGGGACGGCGGTGAGGCCGCCGGGCTGCATCTCTTCCACGACCCCGCCATGAATCTTTGGCTCGCCTCCACGGTCCGCCACGGGGAGCGGCGGATCGCTGTCGGCAAGTACAACCTGGGGCGCCGCGCGGATCTGTGGTCGGTGCCCAACCCCTTCGGCCCCCGCGTGCACCTCCGGATAACGGTCGACGGCCGGGAACACGCGACCTTTGCCTTCAGCGGCGATGGCCTGGCCTGGCAGCCGGTCGGGGGAAGCATCTATTTCGGGGCCAGCGCCTATCGGCTCCGGGACGGAGTGCGCGGCGATCCCGACCTGGGCTGGGTCGGCCGCTACAAGGACAAGACGGCGACCCCCGCCGAGGTTAATGGCGCCAGCACGGCGCTCCTGCCCGGCCGGGCCGGCAACATCTGGACCGGGGCGACTTTCGGGGTCTTCGCCGTGCGGGACGGCGCAGCGCAGGCGCGCAACGCCGATTTCGGGCCGTTTCAGGTCTTCCCTTCCCCCTAACAGCGCCAGCGAGGGACCTTTGTCCCCGCTTTCCCGGTCCATGCCCCCATGAGTTCTGTCGACAAGCAATTGATGAGCGGCGAAGTCGTGGTCCGGCGGGCGCACCTGCATGCGATCGTCTACCTGCCGGCCCTCCTCGTCGCGCTCCTGGCGGCGTTCGTCGCGGCCTGGCTCGTCCCCAAGGGCGGTGATGTGCGCCAGGCCGGCGAGATCCTCGCCGGGCTCCTCGCGCTTTACGCACTTTTCCTCGCCGGCGGCGGCTTCATCAAGCGGAGCTCGGCCCGCTTCGCCGTGACCAACAAGCGGGTCCTCATCCGTTTCGGCCTGGTCCGACGGCGATCGTCGGAGATCCTGCTCGGCCAGATCGAGGGGATCACCGTGCAGCAGGGATTCTGGGGGCGGATCTGCAACTACGGTTCCGTGCGCATCGAGGGCACGGGCGGCGACGGCGAGCCTTTTCCGAAAATCGCCGCACCCGCCGCGTTTCGGCTCGCGGTGCAGGAGCAGGTCGAGCTCTACACCCGGGGCGCGCCGGCCGCGGCGCCGAAGGCCGGCGAGCCGGCGGCCGACCGCTACTCAGACCTGCTGCGGCTGGACGAACTCAGGCAGAAGGGCGTCCTCAGCGAGGACGAATTCCAGCGCGAGAAGCGCCGGGTGCTCGGCGCCTAGGCCCGCCTCACGCTTGCGGCCTATTCCTCGACAAAGAAGAGCGAGCGGACCGGGGCCAGGACCAGGTGCACGGTGGTGGTGGCCGCCGCGCCCGAAGTCGAGGCCGTGACGGTCGCCGCGCTCTTTTGTCCGGTGTGCGGATCCCAGATCGCCAGGTGCCTGTCGCCGCGCAGCGTCACCTGCACGTCCACCGGCTGTTCGGCCGAGTTGGCAAAGTAATAGAGGTCATGGCCGTCCTTTACCTTGTGGATGTAGGTCAGGGCCCCCCGATAGGCCGGGCCCGCGATGAGGGGCCAGAGCGGCTCGCTTTCGATCGCCACGTCGCGCACCGGGTCCGCCTCGCGGAGGACCGCCTGCAGGATCTTCGGGTCGGGCCGCGGAATGAAGTAAGCCCGGCCGCCCGCGGCGTTGCGGTGCGCGAAGTAGTCCTTGAACTCGTCGGGCACGATCACCGCCTCCGCCGTCATGGGATTTTCCCCGGGCATCCCGAAAATCTCCTCGATGGCGTCGCGCACCTCCCGGTCGCGGCCGGCCTCGGCGGACCTGGTGGGCAGCTTGCTGGTGGCGACCAGGGACCCGCCCGCCCGGTAGAACTCGAGCAGCTTCCTCGCCACCGGGGCCGAAAGCGTGTCGCCGCCCGGCAGCACGAGCACCCGGAACTCCTCGCGGTTCTCCCGGTTGTTCAGCACGAGGTGGCTGCCATTCACGCTGCAGCGCTGGAGCAGGACCTCGGGATGCAGGTAGGTATAGTCGACCCGCAGGCTGCGGTAGAGGATCTCGCCGACGTCCTGGTAGTCGATCTCGGGGGGCACCACGCCGCCCTCGACCGAATAGGTGAAGCCGGTGTCGCCGGGCCGGCGGCCCGGCGGGGGCTGCGCGAAATAGTAGTCGGCCTGCAGCGAGGCGATGGGATAAAGGACCGCGACGTCGGCCACGTGGCGGCCGCCGCGCAGGAGATAGTCGATGCGGCCGACCAGCGGGGCCGTCGCTGGATCGATGCCGCGCTGGCGGGCGTCCATCTGCATGTTGATGCCCATGGCCGCCTGGTCGAGGATGGTCCGCAGCGCCACGGTCGTCGTGATCGGCTGGGGCCGGTAGGCCGCGAAGGTCTCCGCCATGCACTCCGGCCAATCATAGTCAAAGGCGGCGGAAGTGACGATCTTGTAGGAGGTGAGCGAGCGCCCCGGATAGTAGATATCGTCGATCCCGGGAATCTGCTGATGCTCGAAGACCTTCATCATGTCCCCGGTGATCGCGATCGGCATCAGCACCTCCTCCTGATCCTGGTGCCCGGTCAGCTTGATGCCGTGGTCGGCGCACCACTGCGCGACCTGACCGACGTAGTTCTCGGCGTAGAGCTCGGAGTGGAAGCCGAAGAGGGCATTGCGCGCGGCCGCCGTGTCCGGGCCGATGTCGTACCATAGCGCGGGATAGAGCGTCATCGGCGAATAGCCCCGCGCCGCCTGGAAATCGCGGTTGAAATGGGGGCTCCAGAGCCGGCCATCGACGAGATGCATCGACGGCTCGTCGTAGAAGGTCCGCTTGATGACCGGGCCGAAGTAATCCTTCAGGTGGTCGTAATACTTCTGGTAGCTCATCGCGAGATAGGCCGCGACGGCGTCGTGGTCGAGGTAGTTGACCGATCCGCCCTTCTGCGAGGCGGGGCGGAATTTGCCGTTCAGATAGAAGGCCATCAGCTTCCACCGGCCCGCCGGGGCGGCCGCGCGCACGACCGGGCCGTCGCGGCGGTCGCTGACATCGAGGCGCTCATGGGTGTCGAGGTTCATCAGCACCGCGCCGACGTAGTCCTCCGGGCGGCCCGGCACCGTCACCTCCGCCGTGGCCGGACCTGCCACGTTCTGCTCCACGATTTCCAGGCTCTTGGCCGCGAGCTCGGGATGCTGGGAATAGAACTGTCCGCCCACGATCCCGGCCGGATAGGCCCATTCGTCGTAGATCGTGCTCACGGGAAAATTGTCCTTCTGCCCGGCCTCGATCGCCGCCCGGTAGAGCCGGAAGTATTCCTCGCTCAGGTAGGGGACCCCGGCCGTGCTGGGCGTCCGGTGCGAGGCCCGCAGATAGTCCTCCGACAGGCCCGTCGTCGGGCCGCCGCCGGGACCCGGCATGGCCGAGCCCCACAGGTGGGTGTCCGCCGCCGTCTTCACGCTGGCCACCAGGCTGGCTTCGTCGACCTGCGAAAGGCGCAGGCTGAGCCAATGCAGCGCGCGATATTCCCCGGGCGGATTCTGGAAAGTCGCGAAGTCGACGGGGGCGGCGTCGGCCCACGCCAGGGCGGGGAGGACCAGGTGGCAGATCAAAAGCAGGGCGGTCAGGCGGGCAGAACGGCGGAAGGAAGCATCCATATTGGGGCAAGGCGGGGGATTCAGGGGATTCTGGAGCCGCCGGACGTATAACGCGGCACCGCGGATGCGCGCGAACGGAATTCATTTCTATCCGCCAGGTACTTCGCGGCCGCCCCGCGCTCGCATGTTTTTTAAGTCATTCAACGACAGATATCTGCATTTAACCGTTAGCTGTTGTTGCCCACGCTGGCCGCGAAGCCGCACGACGCCGACAGGTTCAAGCGGGATGCCTTCGGAACCGGAGGGTTCGCCTTCGGCTTCGCCCGCATCTCCGTCCTCCCGCGAACCGGTCCATTGGACGCTTGACGCGCGGGACGATAATGGAGCCCCTCTCAACATGGTGACCCCGAGCGAAGAGAACTTTAAGGGCTATAAGCAGGCCGAGAAGAAGGCCCTCGAACTGCTCGCGGCCATGCGAGCGACCTCGCCGAAGAAGGTCGATATCGAGCTCGCCCTCCTCGTGGCCATTTTCGAGCTGCACAAGGGGGAACTGCCGCCGGACACCATCGGTGCGATCGTCCAGGGCCATCTCAAGACCCTCCTGACGTTTTACGGCGCCAAGGATCCCCGGAATCGGGAACCGAAGCAGTTCTGAGCGAAACGGGTGGGGGTGCGGGCCGGCGGCCGAAGCACCGGTGACGCGCGCATTTCCCTTTAGGCCACCGCGGTCGGAATGCGCCAGCGAATGAGCCCAACTTTCAGGAGGTCATTCACCAAAAGGCAGGCCACCAGGGCATAAGCGAAAATGCCGGCCGTTTCGGCCCAGGGCAACGCCTGCAGATCCGGCAGGCCGACCCGGGTCACCGCCGTGCCCACCAGCGCCTCGGCCGTTAGCGTGCCTATCAGCCAGCGACTCGGCCGCGTGGACCAGAAGGCCCTGCGTTCGCGGGCCGAGACGACCGAGAAGACGGCGAAGTACAGCAGCGTCAGGTAGTTGTCCAAGCCTTCGCTGGGCAGATCGAGGGTGCTCATGGCGAGACCTACAGTGCACATTCGCGGCATAACTCAACTGCCCGGCCCGCCGCTCCCCTCGCGGCGGGCAGGCTACCGCGCCCTATTGGGCGACGACGTGCAGGACGTAGCCCGCCGACCAGCCACCCGTGGACGTCGAATCGCCGTGGGAATTCTGCGCGTCCGTCCAGAAATACCAATCGCCGGCCGTCAGCCCGATGATCTGGCTGACCTGCCCGGAACC
>CAIWXW010000185.1 GCA_903916755.1 uncultured Opitutaceae bacterium
GGCGGCGCGCTTCGCCATGGCGGGATTCCGCCTCGCCGACACCCTCTCCGAGCACGGCACGGTGGCCCGCGGGGTGTGCGCGGCGGCCAGCGGCCGGCTGTGCTCGATCGTCGAGCGCACCGCGATCGCGCCTGACCAGGTCGGCCCCGGCCGCGAATTCTCGGGCGAGGAGATCGTCTCGATGAACTGCTGGGGTTTCACCCCCGCCCTGTTCCCGCTCCTCGAGGCCCGGCTGCGGGACTTCCTGGCGGAGCGGGGAGGGGAGCCGGTGGCGGAGTTCTACCTGCCGGCGGCAATCTCGGCCCTGATTCAGGCCCGCGAGGCGGAGGTCGACGTGCTGCCGGCGGCCGGGACCTGGTTCGGCGTCACCTACCGCGACGACCGGCCGCGGGTGGCCGCGGCCATAGCGGGCCTGGTCGCGCGCGGCGTGTATCCGGCCCGGCTCTTTCCATGATGTTTTCCCAACCCGCCGCCGATGTCTACGTGCCCGCCGCGGACCTTCCCGCGCAGCGGGCCCTGGCGCGCACCACCCACCTCTGCGTCGCGGCCCACCAGGACGACATCGAGATCATGGCGCAGGAAGGGATCGATGCCTGCTATGGCTCGGCCGGGCGGTTTTTCACGGGCGTGGTGGTGACGGACGGCGCCGGCGCGTCGCGCTCCGGCCCCTATGCCGGCTTCAGCGACGATGACCTGCGCGCGGAACGCCGGGCCGAGCAAAGGCGGGCGGCGGAGCTCGGCCGCTACAACCTCCAGGTCCAGCTCGCGCATCCGAGCGCCGATCTTAGGCCGCCCGCCCGCCCCGGCGTGGCCGCCGACCTCGCGGCGATCTTCGGCGCCTGCCGGCCCGAGGTGGTCTACCTGCACAATCCGGCGGACAAGCACGACACGCACATTGCGGTGCTCCTGCGCTGCCTGGAGGCGCTGCGGGCCCTCCCCCCCGCGCTGCGCCCCCGCCGGGTGCTGGGCTGCGAGGTCTGGCGCGGACTTGATTGGGTGGCGGACGAGGACAAGGTGGCGCTCGACGCCGGCCGGAAGCCGGAACTGGCGCGGGCGCTGCTCGAGGTGTTCGCCTCTCAGATCGTCGGCGGCAAGCGCTACGACCTGGCGGCGCTCGGGCGTCGGGCCGCCAATGCGACCTTTGATGCGCCGCGGGCCGCGGACGCCGCGGCCGCTGTGACCTGGGCGATCGACCTCACCCCGCTGGTTTCCGATCCCATGCTCTCGGTGCGGGACTACACGCTGGCCTATGTCGACCGCCTGCGCGCGGACATCGCCGCGCGGCTGGAAAAACTGTCATAGCCGGGCGACGAGGCGGCGGACGCCCTCGATGGGCCGGCCCTCGACCGGATGGAGGTTGAAGGCCGACCGGGCACGCAGCCGGGGCAATGCCGCACCATGGGTGAGGATCGGTCCGCTCACCCCGACCTCGAGGCTCTGCGGGTTGACCCCGGGGAAGAGCACGGAGGCCACGCGGGCGGCCAGCGCGAGGAGGCCATCGGTCGAGGCATCAAAGATTTCCTGGGCCACCGGATCCTCCTTGGCCAGCAGGCCGAGGAAGGCCGGGGCCATGGTGGCCGGACTCGGGCTGGACTTGTCGTCCCGATAGAAGAACGCGGTGGCGGCATTCGCATCCTTGGCCCCCGTGAAGGCCTGCAGCATCGCGCCGATCGGCGAGGGCGGCAGCCAGCCCTGGAGTTCCAGCAATCCGCGCGCGATCGCCCGGCGGCCGAGATCGAACCCCGAGCCCTCGTCGCCGAAGCGCCAGCCGAGGCCCCCGGCGTAGTGCACCTGCGTCAGGTCGTCCGTCGTGCGGCCCGCGACGAAGGAGCCGGTGCCGGCGTGCAGCACGATCCCGGGGCCGTGGGGCGCCGCCAGTTCCAGGGTCGGGGCCGCATCCGTCGTGGCCGTGACGCGGCCGAGATCCTGGCGGCTGGCCGCGAATTTCTTCCAGAATTCGGGGGCGCCGGCCATGCAGAGCAGCGTGGCGACGATCGGCGCGGAGGTCTGGGCGGACAGCGCCGCGAGCGCTTCCGCCACCGTCTGCTCCGCCGCGGCGGCCCCGACGACACTGGGATTGGAGCCGCCGACCGCGTGGGTGGCGACCACCTCGCCCTGGGCGTCGACCAGGATGCATTCGGTCTTGGTCGCCCCGCCGTCGACGCCAATCCGGAGGTGCATGGTCAGGCGAGCTGGCGGCTGAGGCGGCCGGCGTACCTTTGGCCGAGCGCCCGGTTGTGCTCGATGGCCCCCGGCAGGTTCTGGCTGCGCAGGAGCGGCGGGGTGTGGCCCTGGGCCACCAGCCACTCGACGACCCCCAGCATCAGCCAGTTCAGGACCGAGCAGCCGATGAAGGTCGAGGTCGGCCCGGCCGACACGCCGGGGGCGACCTCGACGATCGCATCACCGATCACCCCGCCGTTATCGAGGACGAAGTCGCCGCATTCGAAAAGGCGCTGGCCGCTGGGATGCTGCGAGGGCGTGGCGCGCGACATCGCCAGGCAGGAGAGGACCACCACGACCAGGCCCTTTTCCTTGGCATAGCGGGCGACGTCGATCGGCGAGCCGTTCTTGCCGGAATTCGAGATCACGACGATCACCTCGCCGGGCAGCAGCCGGTGCTGGCGGTCATAGCGCTCGACCAGCCGGCTGCCGTACCCCGGCAGGTTCTCGATGAAACCGGCCGTGGGATCGATGATGCCGGAGACGCAGACCAGCCCGCCCGCCCGCCCGATGATCTCCCGCGATATCAGCTCGCTGTGGCCGCTGCCGAAGGTGTGGATGACGCCGCCGCGAGCGACGCTGGCGCCGATGATCGGGACCAGCTGGGCGAGGACGGGCGCGTTGGCCTGCCAGGCGCGGGCCAGCAGGTCATTCGCGCGTTGGTAGTAGGTTTCAGCCAGGGGCATGGCGCCAAGCTAGGAAGGCCGGCCCCCGGAAGGCAATCAGGACTCCCAGCGGCCGTAGATGCCGCAAGGCAGCACCTTGCCGTCGCGGGCGATCGGCAGGCCGACCTCGCCGGCGGTGATCGTGCCACCGCGGCCGTCCATCAGGCCGCTGAGCAGATTGGCGACCACCGTGGGCGAGAGCCGAGCGGTGTACGCGTTGACCAGAAGAAAAAGGGGCTGCTCGGTGAGGAGGTCGCGGCAGGCTTCCAGCAGCTCCCAGAGGCTGTCCTCCAGCCGCCACATCTCGCCGGTGCTGCCCCGGCCATAGGTGGGCGGATCCATGATGATGGCGTCGTAGCGCCGGCCGCGCTTGATCTCCCGGCGCACGAATTTCAGGCAGTCGTCGACGATGTAGCGAATGGAGGCGCCGGCCAGGCCGCTCAGGGCGGCGTTTTCCCGGCACCACTTGACCATGCCTTCGGCGGCGTCGACGTGGCAGACGTCGGCGCCGGCGGCGGCCGCGGCGCAGGTGGCGGCGCCGGTGTACCCAAAAAGATTCAGCACGCTGACGGGGCGTCCCGCGGCCCGCGCCGCGCGGATCTTCTCCGAAAACCAGTCCCAGTTGACCGCCTGCTCGGGAAAAAGCCCGGTGTGCTTGAACGAGGTCGGCCGGATCTTGAAGGTCAGCTTGAGCGCCTCGTACCGCACCTCCCAATGCTCGGGCAACTCCCGCCGGAACTCCCAGCGTCCGCCCCCCTGGTCGCTGCGGTGATAGAAGCCGTCCCATTCCGGCCATGCTTCGGCTCCGGGCACGGCGCCCTGGCGGGGCCACAGGACCTGCGGGTCGGGCCGGACGAGGGTATAGGGGCCCCAGCGCTCCTGTTTCATGCCGGTGCCGCAATCGAGCAACTGATAGTCGCGCCAGCGGTCGGCGACAATGAGGGCGGGACGGTGGGCGGGGAGGGCCATGGCGGCTGTCGAAGGCAGCAGCCCGAACGGGTCATGTCGAGCCGCGCGCACGCCCATAAACAATGCGTAAACATTCCTGCTGCGACACCGATCCCCGATTTGGTGGTCTGGATGGCTTACCTATGCCTAAAAGGACCTCTGCTCTGATCTTCATCGCCATGACGGCCGCCCTGGGGGGCGCGGCCCGCGCGCCCGCCGATGTCGTCGCCACCAAGAACGGAGCCCGCCTGGTGGGCAAAGTGACCAAGATTGACGGCGGGATTGTCTATCTGACGACCGACTACGCCGGCGCGCTCCAGGTAAAGCAAAAGGAAGTCACGTCGATCGCGACCGATGGCCCGGTCGCGGTTCGCTTGGCGGACGGCGTCCGCTTGAACGGCGAGGTGACGCTGGCACCGGATGGCACGATGCAGATTGTCGGTCCCGCCGGCGTCTCACCCGCCTCGGTCGAGCAGATCGTGGAAACGTGGCCGGTGTCCGACCTGGATCCGGCGGTCGTCCTGCTCCAGCGGCACTGGAAATTCGAGGCCAGCCTCGACATCAACGGCACCTCCGGCAACAGCAACCAGCTGGGCACGGCGTTGGGGTTTCGGGCCATCGGCAGCACCCCCACCGAAGTCCTGCAATACTACATGGCCTACAACCGGCAGGTCACCGAGGGCGTGAAGTCGGCCGATCAGTTCAAGATGGGGGTCGACTATGCGGAGCACTTTACCAATCGCTGGTCCCGCTTCGTGCGGGACGAGGCCGGCTATGACCGGGTCATGGACGAGAAGCGCTACGACACGGCCGCGATCGGCTATGGTTACGATTTGATCAAGAACAAGGCCGACACCCTGACCGCCCGAGCCGGCCTGGCTTATCGCTACGACGATTACGGCAATCCCCTGACCCCCACCGTGAGTTCGGCGGCGGCCGACTTCGAGCTCGCCCACGATCTCAAGCTGCATGACTGGGAGCTGAAGAACCTGCTGACGGTCGTCCCGGCGTTCCAGGACACCAAGGATGTCATCGTGACCCAGGACAGTTTCTTCCAGATTCCCATCGCCGATCCCCACTGGAAGCTGCGGATGGGCGTGGCCAACGACTACAACAGCGAGCCGGGCCCCGGCATCCGGCGCCTCGACACGACCTATTACACCCGGCTGATCCTCGACTGGCAGTGAGGGCGCCGGCGCCGGCGGGACCGGCCCCGACGAAATTTCGTTTCCGGTTGCACCCATAGCCGGTTCGGTTCGTCTAGCCAGCCATGCGAATGTTACCCCTCTTCGCGGCCCTGGCGCTCGTCGCGCCCGGGCTGCACGCCGCGGATCCGGTCGAGCTGACCCGCCTGCCGGACCGGGTCCGGATCGAGATCGGCGGCCAGCTGTTCTCCGAATACGTCTTCAGCGGCCGGCACTATCCCTATCTCTATCCGGTGCTGGCGGCCGACGGGACGCCGCTCACCCGCGACTTCCCGATCGGGAACACCCCG
This sequence comes from uncultured Opitutaceae bacterium, assembly GCA_903916755.1. Classification (GTDB taxonomy): domain Bacteria; phylum Verrucomicrobiota; class Verrucomicrobiia; order Opitutales; family Opitutaceae; genus Palsa-1447. The sequence goes on from CAIWXW010000185.1 coordinate 5,332, forward strand.
GGGGAGGATCACGACCATCCCCACCAGATTTCGCTGTGGTTCGCCCACGGCCTGATGAACGGGATCGATTTCTGGAACCAGGGCACGGCCGGCGGCCCGGCCCCCAAGGGCACCATCGTCCATGACGCCCTCCTCGAGACGACCAGCGGCCCGGTGGGAGTCATCCGCGCGCGCTCCCGCTGGCTCGCGCCGGACGGCAGCCTTATCTGCACTGACGACACGACCCTCCGGATCCAGGGGGCCC
>CAIWXW010000186.1 GCA_903916755.1 uncultured Opitutaceae bacterium
CTCGTCCGGCTGCAGGTGGCGGAGGCGGTGCTTCAATTTCCCCGCATCCGCCTCCCCGCTCCACACGCCGATGATGAGCTTCAGGCCCGGGCACTTCTCGCGGAGGTGGCGGCTGACCTGGCGCGCCGCCACCAGGGTCGATGGCGGCAGGGCCGAGACGAACGCGATCTTGAGGTCCTCCGGCTTGAACTGCGCGATGAATTCGGCCGGCCCGGAGATCGCGGGGCTGATTTCGGCCAGGATCCCGCGTTCGTGGAGGAGATGCTGCACCATGAGCGCCGCCAGCTCGTCGGCTTCGTCGCGGGCCGGAATCCCGAGAACCACCCGGCCCAGGTCGACCCGGGCGGGCGGCTCGGCGGGAATGCGGCCGGTCTGGTCGGCACGCCGCTGCAACTCCAGAATCAGCTCGCGGCTCGACTGAAAGATGAACTTCTGCCGGACCTCCGCCAGCGTGCCGGTGTGCCGGTCTTCCTCCGACATGATGAGCGCCGGGATGAAGACGTCGTTGTAGAACTCGGCCAGCGAGCTCTCCTCCACCGCCTTGGTGGCCAGGTGCAGCATCTCGTCGGCGTCCATGGCCAGCATCCGCTGGTAAAGCTGCGCCGGCGGCGTGAGCACCGGCTCGTTGCTCAGGAGCGTCCCGAAGATCTTCAGCCCGGGCAGGTGCTTGCCGAGCACCATGAGGCAGACCGTCAGCGGCGTCGACAGGAACAGCCCGGCCGGACCCCAGAGCCAGGTCCAGAAGACCGCCGCGATCATCAGGGCCAGGCTCGATATCCCGGTCCGCACGCCGTAGACCCACACCTCGACGATATTGGCCGTCACCGCCTCCGCCACGATGAACAAGCCGAACGTGAGGAGGAATTTGGTCCAAGAGGGATCGATCGCCACGGCCAGCGCCAGGGGAGAGGCCGCGGCCAGCCAGGGACCCAGATAGGGGATGAAGCGCAGCAGCGTCGACAGGAAGCCCCAGAGCGGAGCGTTCGGGATGCCGATCAGCCACAAACCAAGCCCGACCGGGATGCCATAGCTCGCGTTCACCACCAACTGCATCGTCAGGTAGCGCGACACCCGGTTGGCCGCGTCGTCCAGCGCCTGGGTCGCCACGTTCAGGCTGCCCGTGCTCGTCATCTTGATGAAGCGCGACCGGAGGTCTTCGTGCTGCATGAGCATGGCGACGACAAAGACGATCACGATGGCGGCGTTGGCCAGGGGTCCCACGAGGCTGCCCAGAAAGGCGCTCGTCAGGTCGAACATCGAACTCTTCGCCGGTTCGACCTGCACCCGGACCGGGGCGTGGCCGTCGGTCGTCGCCACGGTGGTCGTCTTCGATTCCGATGAGTCCTTCAGGTCCTTCTGGATCCGCTCCACCATCACCGCGGCCTGGGTGAGGGCCAGGGGGGCGCTCGGCTCGCGCAGGCGGCTCAGCTTGGTTTCGATGTTCTGCTCATACTGGGGCAGTTCCTGGACGACATTCAGCGCCTGCTGGGTGACCATCCAGGCCACCCCGGCGAAGAGCCCGAGCCCGAAAACCGAGGTGATAACGACTGCGAGCGTGCGTCCGAGACCCCAGCGGGTCAGGCGGGTCACGACCGGCAGGAGGAGGAAGGCCAGCAGGGCGGCCAGCGCCAGCGGGATGACGATCTCCTTGGCCCAGCGCAGCAGGAACACAACCAGGCAGAAGGTCGCGAACGAGGCGAACTTGGAGAGCTGGCCTCCGTTCTCGGTTTCGGTCATGCAGGGGGAGAGGTGCGCCTCATGGACACGGGATGTCCGCGCAAGTCCCCCAACTTCGATTCGGACGCGGGCCCTTCACGGCATCGGCTGGTCGGTCCGGAATGGCGCGGCCGGTAGTCCGGCCGCGTTGTACAAGTTACAGCCCTCAGGGTAGTTAGACCATGCATACCGCGCATACGCCGGCTGGGCGACTCCGGCGGCGCGGACCACGATGTTCCGGCCCTCGATCTTCGCCTCCGCCGGCACGTATTTCCCGTCAGCGCCGGCGATCTCAAAGGTCCGCAGCTCCCCGCCACGGGCCATCAGCCCCCCGCCGAGATGGGAGAAGGTGAGCCGGAGGCTGCTGCCCTCGGTCGACATGGACCGGTAGACAGGCCCCGAGAATTCGATCTTGCGGCCGTAAACCTCGGCCAGGGCTATCCTCGTGAGGCGATCGCCCACGTCCTGCTTGTTCTTGGGGTGGACGTTGTGCCGGTCGCCGATATCGACCGTGACCACCATCGCCGTGGCAGGAAGCGCCAGCGCGCGGGCCTGCAATTCCCGCACTTCCGGGCTGTTGCTCGACGCATCCTGGGCTGAAAGCTGGCAGAAGTAGAAGGGGAGCGGGCTGCCCCACAGGCTCCGCCAATCCTTGATCAGCGTTTCGTTCCAGACCGGGAAGAGGGCGTGGCTGCCGGTGATCGACTCGCCCTGGTACCAGATGATGCCGCGAATGGCATAGGGGACGAACGGTGCGATCATGCCATTGTACAGAACCGTGGGATTGTGCTGGTCGGCGGCCGGATGCGGGTGCGGCATGCGGGGGCCCCGCTGGCCGGTCGCCTTCGCCTTCTGGGCCGCTTCCTGCCACTGCGCGATTTCCGCGGCGGTGGGCGGCACGTAGGCTTTGACCCTGGCATCAAACGCATCGAGGTCGGGCTTGAGCCGGGGATCGGCCGCGATGGCCTCCCGGCGGACCCAGGCCTGGGCCGTGCTGGCCCCATAGGTCAGGGTCACGATCCCGATCGGCACATGCAGCACGGCCTGCAGGTCGCGCGCGAAGAAATAGCCGATAGCGGAGAATTCCCGGACGTTTTCCGGGGTGCAGACTTTCCAGGTGCCGGCGACCTCGGCATGCGGCTCAGCGCTGCGCGACCAGATGCCGCTGAACATGCGGATCTGGGGATAGTTGGCCGCCGCCACCTCCTCCGCCTCGTGGTTCACCCCCGCGAAATAGTACTTGGGCGTCTTCGCGACCGTGAAGTCCATGTTCGACTGCCCCGAGGCCAGCCAGACCTCCCCGATCAGCACGTCGGTCAGGCGCACCTGGCCGTCGGCATCATCCACCGTGAGCTCGAACGGGCCGCCCGCCGCCATCGCCGCAAGCTGGACCTTCCAGCGGCCGGCGCCGTCGGCGGTGGTCACCCGGGTCTGGCCGTTGCAACGGACGGTGACGAGTTCGCCCGCGTTGGACGCGGTGCCCCAGATCGGAACGGGCTGCTCGCGCTGCAGGACCATGTGATCGGTGAAGGGACTCGCCAGCCTGACCGCGCCAAAGGCGGGCCGGGCGAATGCGGCGAGGAGGGCCGCGAGGGCCAGGAGGGTGAGACGGGGGGTAGCGTTCATGGGGGTGGCCGCTTGACGCGGAGAAGGGGCAAACGTTGCCGGGGACTCAGCCGGCCGGCGGCAACAGCTGAAGGAAAGCCGCCTCGTCGAGGATCGGGACGCCGAGCGCCTGGGCCTTGTCCAGCTTCGAGCCGGCTTCGGTGCCGGCTAGGACGTAGCTGGTCTTCTTGCTGACGCTGCCGCTGACCTTTCCGCCCGCCGCCTCGATTCGCGCCGTGGCTTCCTCGCGCGTCAATGTCGGCAGGGCGCCGGTCAGCACGAAGGTCTTTCCGAGCAGGCTCGCGCCACCCGCCGCTGCGCCGGCCGGCGGCTTGGGAGCCACGCCCAGCGCAAGCAGCTCCTCCACCAGGGTCCGGTTCCGCGGCTGGTTGAAATGGGTCACGATGGCCTGGGCGATCGTCCCGCCGATTCCCTCGATCAGACTCGCCTTCTTCTCGCCGAGAAAATCCTCCAGCCGGGCTGAGGCGAGCGCTTCCAGGCCGCGGAAGCGCACGGCCAGGTCCTTGGCCGAGGCCGCGCCCACATGCGGGATGCCGAGGCCATGGATGAAGCGCCACAGCTCGGCCCGCTTGCTGCCCTCGATGGCGGCCAGGAGGTTGTCGGTCGATTTCTCGACATCCTTGCCCAAGGACAGGAGATTCTCCCGGCGAAGGCGGTAGATGTCGGCGGCGCTCTTGACCCAGCCCTTCTCGACCAGCGCGTCGACCATGGCCTCCCCCAGCCCGTCGATGTCGACGCAGGCCTTGGAGGCGAAATGCCGCACCCGGCGGCGCACCTGGACGGGGCACTCGTAGTTGGGGCACCGCAGCGCCACCTCCCCCTCCTGCCGCACGACCGGGGTCCCGCAGGCGGGGCAGCTGGTCGGAAAAACATAGGGGACGCACTCCGGCGTCCGCCGCTCGAGATTGACCGCGATGACGGCCGGGATGACTTCTCCGGCCTTTTCGAGGCTGACGGTGTCGCCGACGCGGATGTCCTTGCGGGCGATCTCGTCCTGGTTGTGCAGCGTCGCCCGGGAAACCGTGGTGCCGCTGAGCACGACCGGCTCGAGTTCGGCCACCGGGGTCAGCACGCCGGTGCGTCCCACCTGGATCGTGATCGCCCGCAGCTTCGTCTCCGCCCGCTCGGCCGCGAACTTGTAGGCCATGGCCCAGCGCGGCGCCTTGCTGGTGCGCCCGGCCTCCCGCTGGAGCGCGAAGGAATCCAGCTTCACGACCGCCCCGTCCGTCGCGTAGGCAAAGGCGTCCCGCCGCCGGTCCAGCTCCTGGACGGCCGCCCAGGCTTCGTCGATGCCCCGCGCCGTCCAGGACTTTTCCAGGATCGGCAGGCCCCAGCCGTGCAGCCGGGCGGGATAGCCGCTCTGCGTGTCCCCGGCCGCCCCGGCGGGCTCGCAGGCGCCGATCCCGTACAGGACGATCTCGAGGCGGCGGCTCGCGACCTCGCGCGTGTCGAGCAGCTTGAGCGTCCCGGCGGCGAGATTGCGCGGATTGGCGTAGAGCTCGAGCCCGGCCTCCTCGCGGCCCTGGTTGATCCGCCGGAATTCCGCGAGGGTCAGGTAGACCTCGCCCCGGATCTCGACGATGTCCGGCGCGGGCGCCGTTTTGGATTTCTTCAGCTCGGCCGGGAGCGAATGGATGGTCCGGGCATTGGCGGTCACGTCGTCGCCCTCGACGCCGTTGCCCCGGGTCACCGCCCGGACCAACCTCCCCTGCTCGTAGGTCAGGCTCACCGCCAGGCCATCGATCTTGGGCTCGACCACATAGGCCAGGTCCTCCCGGCCGAGGAGCCGCACCAGCCGCGCGTGAAATTCGCGGAGCTCGGCCTCGGAGTAGGTGTTGTCGAGGCTTTGCATCGCCTGCCGATGCCGGTAGGTCTGAAAGCCCTCGGCGCGGTCATCGCCCACCCGCGCCGTCGGCGAATCCGCCCCCGCGGCCAGGGCGGCCGCCGGAAATTGCGTTTCGAGGTCCGCCAGCTCCCGTTTCAGCCGGTCATAGTCGACGTCGGCGATCTCCGGCTTCGCGCGGCGATGATAAAGCTCGTCGTGTCGCGCGACCTGGGTCCTCAGGTCGGCGATGCGTTGCGGGGCGGAGCCGGAATCCATCGCCCCCGATTACGACGACCGGCCGGAAAGCTTCAACCCTGGCGTGGCGCCGAAATCGCGGGGGCGCGATCGGAGTTCTGCCGGATGATCCGGCCCAGCTCCAGCAGGGCCAGCGGCACAAAGATCCAGAGCACCTGCACCGGGAATATTTTCCGGGCCGCCGCCTGGTGGCAGGCCGCCAGAAACGCCGCCAGATAGGCCAGCCGATGGAGGTTCTTCCACTTCCGCCCGCCCAGCCAGCGCACCATGAACTTGAAACTGGTGACCGCGAGGACGAGCAGGATCAGAAAGGTGATCGAGCCGATCAGGAGGAAGGGCTTGCGGATGTCGGTCCAGAAGGTCGGCCAGCCGCCCTCATGGAGAAATTGGAAGCCGACGTGGATCAACGCGTAGAAAAACGCCGACACCCCGATCAGCCGCCGATGCCGGTTGAGCGCCAGGGCGGGCCGCCATTTGGGCAGCAGGACGCGGAGCGGCGTCAGGGCCAGAACCGCCGCGAGCAGCACACAGGCCACGAAGCCGAAATGGTGCAGCAGGTACTTGAGCGGGTCGGCCAGCACGGTGGGGTCCTGCCGAAAGAGGGGCCAGGCCGGATACAGGCCCGGAATCAGGATCACGATCCATACAAATACCTTGGAGCGGAACAGCCGGTCCAGGCCGGACGGCGCGCTCGCGGCGGAGGCTGCGGGGCTCGGACTCAAAAGTTCTTGGCCAGATCCATCCCCTGGTAAAGCGACGCGACCTGCTGCTCGTAGCCGTTGAACATCAGCGTCGACTGGCGGCCGCTGAAGAGGCCGCCGCCGATCACGCGCTCGCTCGCCTGCGACCAGCGCGGATGATCCACCTTGGGGTTCACGTTCGCGTAGAAACCGTATTCATCGCGGGCCAGCTTCTGCCAGGTGTTCACCGGCGCCCGGTCCGTGAATTCGATCCGGCCGATGCACTTGATCCCCTTGAAGCCGTACTTCCAGGGGGTCACGAGCCGCAGCGGCGCCCCGTTCTGGTTCGGGATCGCCTTGCCGTAGATCCCAGTCGCGATGAACGCCAGTTCATGGGTCGCCTCGTCGACGCGCAGACCCTCGACATACCGGCCGTCGAGGCCGTCGTCCGCCTGCTGGCCGGCCACCAGCTTGTCGTCCATCCAGGAGGTCATCTTCAGGTACTTCGCGCCCGGCTGGGGGTCGGCGAAGGCGACCAGCTTGCTGAGGGGAAACCCGTCCCACGGGACGACCATCGACCAGGCCTCGACACACCGGTGCCGGTACACACGCTGCTCGATCCCGCCGAATTTCTTGATCAGGTCCTCGACATCCCACTTGCCGGGATTGCGCACCATCCCCCCGATCTCGACCGTCCAGGGCTCCGGCTGCCAGCCCTTGTTGGCGTTCACCGCCGGGTCGGCCTTGTCCAAGCCGAACTCGTAGAAATTATTGTAATGGGTGATGAGCTCGTAGGGCGTCACCTTGAGGCCGGTGCCCGGGTAGGCGCCGTTGACCGCGGCGGGGAAGCCCCCGTCGGCGGCCCGGGCGGCGGAACGGAGGAAGAGCGCCCCGGCGGCGCCGAGCCCGAGCGTCTTGAGGAAATCACGGCGGTCACGGCGGCGGTAGAGGCTCTCCGGCGTGACGGCCGATTCGCGGAGTTCCCAGCCTTTAGGTGTCCGGATGCGCATGGAACGAAGGTTTAACCCTGTTACGCGTCGGAGACAATCTTAGATGCGGGCGGTGGTCTTATTCTTGCGGACAGACCGGCCGATCGTGCTATCGGCCACGAGGTCCGCACCAGCAGGATAGTCGGGTGTCGGCTTTCGGGCGGGTGCCATCTGCCATACCCGTGGCCTCCCGCGCCCGAAAGGTGACAGAAAAGTCGCTCAGGGCTGCGCCGCGGGAGCCGGGGCGCCTCCGTTGGCCGCCGCCGCGGCCGCCGCCTTCTGCTGCTGGGCGAATTCGCGGCCCATCGCCTGGACCTGCGGCATCAGGGCCATCATCCGGGGAATCATGATCTGCTGCAGGCGCTGCTGGATCTCGGGCTGCTTGTCGCTGTAGGCCTGCCCAGCCGGGGAATCGTAGAAGTCGCCCAGGCCATTCAACTGCTCCTTGGTGAAGAGATCGCTGTAGATAGTGGCCGTATCCGCCTCCATTTGTTTCGGATCCATCGCGGACATCATCACGTCCATGACCTTCTTTTGAAAGTCGGCCATCGCCTGCGGATCCCCACCCTTTCCGGCCCCGGCGCGGGCCGCCATCTGCTGCGTCATGGCCGCCATGGCCTTTCTCTGCTGTTCGATGGTGCGCTCGATCATCCGCTCGAAGTTCATCTTGTGCAGGACGGCCTCGGCGTCCGCCAGCGTCGCCTTCACATCCAAGGCGCCGGCGGCGCTCGCCGCCAGCGCGAGGTCGAGCTCCGAACCGTCGGCCCCCTTGAGGACCAGCGTCTTTTCGGCCTCCTTGTAGTCGGCGACAGCCCAGTCGCCGAATGAGTCGCCGACTTTCTCCCAGGCGCTGGTGGCGCCGCCGGGTGAAACCAGGAGGAAGCGCTTGCCGCTGCCGAGATCCATCACGCCCCGCAGTTCCGGCTTGCCGGACGCGGCCACGGCGGGGGCGGGATCGGCGGCCAGGGCGGTCGCGGCGGTGAACATCAGGGCGAGGCAGGCGGAGGGGAGCTTCATGGAGATGCTGGGGCGCTGGGATTGTCTTTCGCGGAAGAAGGATTCGAAGGCGGATCACTGACCGAACCCGAACTGGTGACGCGCATATGGGTCGGATTCGGATTTGGGTGATCAATATTGTAAAGAGTCTGGGCAAGCCGGTCCTGCATGGTCGCGTCATTGGCGCGGGCCACCTCGGCTTGTTTCTGCAGCGCGGCGGCCTCCTCGGACAGCGAGCCGGATTCCCCCTGCGCCGGGTCGATGCCCGCATGCTCCGCCTTGAAAGCCGCCAACTTCTTTTCGGCGTCCTCCGCCCGCACGCGCAGGACTTCCGAGCGCTGTTTTAGGAAATTAATGACGTACTGATTTTGCTGCGCACGACTTTCCGCTGGAGTCACCCCGGGTGCAGCGGGTGATGGCAGGAGCAAGAGATCAAAACGACGCCCGTTGGCGTCCTCGATGACGAGGGCTCGGTCATTGATCCGGTAATCCGCCACTTTCCAGTCGCCGACCGAATCGCCCACCTTCGCCCATTGGCCCGAGGCCCCGGGCGAAGCGACCAGCAGAAAGGACGGCCCATGACCCAGATCGGTCATCCCCCGCCATTCCGGCCGGCCCACGGGAGCGTCCGCCCGCGCCACCAGCGCGGCCATAGCAAAGAGTCCAAGACCTAAGAGGGGTGGTTTCATGGCCAGGGGTGATGACCTTCCCCACCCTGAGGCATCCATCCCCCCGCCTAAAGCCTATTATTGGGGGGCCAAGCCGGTTGGGAAAGGGGCTTGCATCGGGTCGCGGCGTCAGGCTTGCTGACCCCTCACACAATCGGGCCGTAGCGTAGTCTGGTAGCGCGCTTGCATGGGGTGCAAGAGGTCGAGAGTTCGAATCTCTCCGGCCCGACCATTTTCCAGATCGTCTCGCATGAGCGAAAAAATCCGACTTGGCCTCATCGGCCTCGGTAACATGGGGCGGGTGCATGCGGTGAACCTCCTCGCCGGCAAGGTGCCGCGAATCGAGCTGACGGCCGTCGCCGAAACCAACCCGGAGAAACTGGCGGAGTTCCCCGGCCTCAAGGCCTACCCTTCATTCGAAGCCATGGCCCAGGCCGGCGGCCTCGATGCGGTCCTGATCGCAACCCCCCACTATCTGCACACCGCGCAGGGCATCCAGGCCCTCCAGGCCGGATTCCACGTCCTGGTGGAGAAGCCCATCTCGGTCCAGAAGGCCGACGCCGAGCGCCTCTGCGCGGCGCATACCCGGCGCGACCGCGTCTTTGCGGCGATGTTCAACCAGCGGACGGATCCGCTCTACGTGCGCCTGCGGGAGCTGGTGCGCGGCGGGGAGCTGGGGGCGATTAGGCGCGTCAACTGGACGGTCACCAACTGGTTCCGGACCGCGCAGTACTACGCCGCGGGCGGCTGGCGCGCCACCTGGGCGGGCGAAGGCGGCGGGGTCCTGCTCAACCAGTGCCCGCACAACCTCGATCTTCTCCAGTGGATTTTCGGGCAGCCCCGGCGGGTTCGGGCCTTTTCGCAGTTTGGCCGCTACCACGCGATCGAGGTGGAGGACGACGTCACGGCCTACCTGGAGTTCGAGGGCGGCGCGACGGGCGCCTTCGTCGCCTCGACCGGCGAGGCGCCGGGCACCAACCGGCTGGAGGTCGCCGCCGAGAACGGCCGTGTCGTCGTCGAGCACGACCGGCTGACCTGGACCCGCAACGCGGTGCCGATGTCCGAGTTCTCCCGCACGTCGCCGCTGCCCTTCGCCACCCCGGCCACGAGTGAAGAGGTCTTCACGGCCCCCGATCACGGCGAGCAGCACGTCGGCATCCTGAAGAACTTTGCTGACGCCGTGCTCGACGGCGCTCCCCTCATCGCGCCCGCCGCGGAGGGGCTGTGGTCGGTCGAGCTGGCCAATGCCATGCTCCTTTCCACTTGGACCGACCGGACGGTGGACCTTCCCTTTCCCGCCGAGCTTTATGCCGAGTGGTTGGAAAGAAAGATTGCCGCGGCCGCCGACCGCCGGGACGAGATCACGACGGTCGCTCCGCCCTAATCCGCCCGCTTCGCCGCCTTGACCGGCCACTTGGTGACGGTCAGGCCCTTGGCCCCGCGGTTGCTGATCGGCACCGTCCCCAGGTCGAACTCGAGCTCGCGCACCCGGGCGCCGCTGCGCCCGTCGATCGAGATGGCCAGCTTGAGCGGCATCTCGGACTCCTTCGGGCTGACATCGAAGTAGATCACCTGGGAGCCCTCGGACTTCACCAGCGAGTAGAGCTTGTCGCGGGTCACGCCGCCGATCTGGAAGCGCTTGGCGAAGGCCTTGCCCGACTCCTTGTCCTGGTAAACCATGGTGTAGAAGCCCTTGTCGCCGTCCTTCGGCAGCACCGCGCAATGGATGATGGCGCGGCCCATGAAGGTTTTGTCGGCGACCTTGGACACCTTCATCGTGCCGTCGGCCATGAAGCAGACCACGTCGTCCAGGATGGTGCACTCCTGCACGAACTCGTGCTGCCGCCAGTTGAGGCCGATGAAGCCGTCCTCGCGGTTGACGTAAAGGCGCTGGTTGGCCGAGACCACCTCGGAGGCGTTGATCTGCTCGATCTCGTCGTACTCGGTGCGGCGCTTGAGGCCCTTGCCGTATTTCTCCTGGAGCATCTCGAACCACGCGACCGCGTAGGCGGTGAGATTCCGGAGGCTGGCCTTGGTCTCCTTGATGCCCTCCTCGATCTTGGCGAGGGCCTCGTCCGCCTGGAAGCGGTTGTAGGCGGAGATCCGCTTGATCCGGATCTCCGTCAGCCGGGTGATGTCCTCGTCGGTGACGGCGCGGCGCAGCTGCTTCACAAAGGGCTCCAGGCCCTCGCGGATCTCCGCCAGGACGCTCTCCCAGGTCTTCGACTTCTCGATCCGGCGGTAGATGCGCTCCTCGATGAAGATGCGCTCGAGCGAATCCCAGTGCCACTGCTGCTCCAGCTCCTCGAGCTTGATCTCCAGCTCCTGCTTGAGGAGCGCCTTGGTCTTTTCCGCGCTGCGCTTGAGGATCTCGCGCACCCCCAGGAACTGGGGCTTGTCGTCCTCGATCACGCAGGCGGCGGGCGACAGCTGCACCTGGCAGTTGGTGAAGACAAAGAGCTGCTGGATGATCTGCTCGGGGTCGCTGCCCTGCGGCAGGTGGACCAGGATCTCGACGGAGTCGGCCGTGTTGTCGTCGACGTGCCGGATCTTGATCTTGCCCTTGGCGTTGGCCGAGAGGATCGACTCGATCAGCGTCTCCGTGGTCGACCCGAACGGCAGCTGGGTGATCGCCAGCAGGGTCTTGCTGCGCACCTCGATCTTGGCGCGGACCTTCACCCTGCCGCCGCGCTCGCCGTCGTTGTACTCGGCGAAGTCGGCGACGCCTCCCGTCGGGAAGTCCGGGAAGATGCGGAAGGTCTTGCCCTGCAGGTGATTGATGGCTGCCCGGCACAGGTCGTTGAAATTGTGCGGCAGGATCTTGGTCGAGAGGCCGACCGCGATGCCTTCGGCGCCCTCCAGCAGCACGATCGGGAACTTCGCCGGCAGCGTGACCGGCTCGCGCGCTCGCCCGTCATAGCTCAGCTGCCAGGTCGTGGTGTTCGGGTTGAACAGGACATCCTTGGCGAAGGGCGTGTGCCGCGCCGCGATGTAGCGCGGGGCGGCCGCCTCGTCGCCCGTCAGCATGTTGCCGTAGTTGCCCTGCGGCTCGATCAGGAAGGAGCGCTGGCCGATCGCCACCAGGGCGGCGCCGATGGAGGCATCCCCGTGCGGGTGAAAGCGCATGGTCGCGCCCACGACATTGGCCACCTTGTGGAAGCGGCCGTCATCCATTTCCCACAGGGTGTGGAGGATCCGGCGCTGGACCGGCTTGAGGCCGTCGTCGATATGGGGAACGGCGCGATCCAGGATGACATAGCTCGCGTAGTCGAGAAACCAGGTGCGGTACGCCTGCGCCAGCGGCGCGGTGTCGTTCTCGACCTTCTGCCCCTTCTTGCGCTGCGGCGGAGCCGCGACAGGGGCAGCGGCCGAGCTCGCGTCGGCCGCCGGGGCGCTCGGCGTGGCCGCCGCATCGAGCGGCAGCTCGGGCTGGGACTTGTCCGGGGGGGGATTTTTCTTGGCCATGCGGGTTTCGGGCGGCCTCGCTCAGGAAGCGACCACGAGATCCTTTTCGACGTGAAGGTTGGCGATGATGAAGTCCTGGCGGTCGGGCGTGTTCTTGCCCATGTAAAAGGCCAGCAGCTCGTCGCTGCTGAAGAGATGGTTCAGGTTCACCGGCTGGAGGCGGATGTTCTCGCCGATGAAGTCCTTGAACTCCCCGGCCGAGATTTCCCCCAGGCCCTTGAAGCGCGTGATCTCGTGGCTCGCGCCCAGTTCGACGGTGGCGGCCTGCTTCTCCTCCTCGGAATAGCAGTACATCGTCTTCTTCTTGTTCCGCACGCGGAAGAGCGGCGTGTCCAGGATGAAGAGGTGGCTCTGGCGGATGAGGTCGGGGAAAAACTGCAGAAAGAAGGAGAGGAGCAGGAGCCGGATGTGCATCCCGTCGACGTCGGCATCGGTGGCGACGACGATCTTGTTGTAGCGGAGCCCGTCGAGCCCGTCCTCGATGTTGAGCGCCGACTGCAGCAGGTGAAATTCCTCGTTCTCGTAGATGACCTTCTTGGAGAGCCCGTAGGTGTTGAGGGGCTTGCCCTTAAGGGCGAAGACCGCCTGGGTCTGGACGTCGCGCGTCGCGGTCAGCGATCCCGCCGCGGAATCGCCCTCGACGATGAACAGCGTGCTGTCCTCGGCGCGCGGGTTGCGGTCGCCGAGGTGCAGCCGGCAGTCCCGGAGCTTCCGGTTGTGGAGCGACGCCTTCTTGGCCCGCTCGCGGGCCAGGCTGCGGATGCCGGCCAGCTCCTTCCGCTCGTGCTCGTTCTCCTCGATCTTGCGCTTGATGATCTCCGCGGTCTCGCGGTTCTTGTGCAGGTAGGTGTCGAGCGACTGCTGGATGAACTTGCCGACGAATTCCTTGATCGACGGGCCCTTGGGGCCCATGTCGGCCGAGCCGAGCTTGGTCTTGGTCTGCGACTCGAAGACGGGCTCCTGGACGCGGACGACGACCGCGGCGTCGACCGACTGCCGCACATCCGCCGCGTCGTAGTCCTTCTTGAAATGATTGCGGACGGTCTCGACCAGGGCCTCGCGGAAGGCCGCGAGGTGGGTGCCCCCCATGGTGGTGTGCTGGCCGTTGACGAAGGACCAGTATTCCTCGCCGTAGTGGTTGCCGTGGGTCAGCGCGACCTCGATGTCCTCCCCCTCGAGGTGGATGATCGGGTAGAGCGGCTCGCCGCTCAGCTCCTTGGTGAGGAGATCCTTCAGCCCGTGCTCCGACTTGAAGGGCTTGCCATTCAGCGTCAGGGTCAGCCCGCGGTTGAGGAAGGCGTAGTTCCACAGCATGTCCTCGATGAACTCCGTCCGGAACCTGAAGTCCTGGCCGAAAAGGGTCTCATCGGGCGTGAACTCGATGATGGTCCCGTTCCGCTCGTCGGACTTCGCGATCTTGTGGTCCTTCTTCAGCTTGCCCTTCTCAAACTGGACGATCTTGGTCTCCCCTTCGCGGACCGCCTGGGCGAGGTAGGTTGCGGACAGGGCGTTGACCGCCTTCTGGCCCACGCCGTTCAGCCCCACGGCCTTCTGGAAGGTGTCGCTGTCGTACTTGGCGCCGGTATTGATGACCGAGACGCACTCCAGCACCTTGCCGAGCGGGATGCCCCGGCCATAGTCGCGGACGCGCACCGCGCGGTCGGTCAGGTCGATCTCGATCTTCTTGCCATGGCCCATGGCGAACTCGTCGATCGAGTTGTCGATGCACTCCTTCAGGAGGACGTAGATGCCATCCTCGGCGTGGGCGCCGTTGCCCAGGCGGCCGATGTACATGCCCGGCCGCAGCCGGATATGATCGGTGGACGACAGGGTCTTGATGCTAGACTCGGTGTATTCGGACGCCATGGAGATTGCCCGTAGAGTCCGGCGGTGGGCGGTGGTGACAAGCGAAATGCGGCGCCGCCCTGCAACCTCGGCCCCGCGGCGGTGACCAAGAGCCTGACCTTTATGAAGAAAAAACTTCTCCTCTGGCTGGGGGGCGGCGTGCTGCTCCTCGTGGTGGCGGCCTACCTGGTCCTGATCTTCTTCTGCGGGTCGATCGTGAAGTCGCGGATCAACAAGTTCGGCCCGGAGCTGACCCAGACGAAGGTGGTGCTCGCCGGCGCCCAGCTCTCGCCCCTCAGCGGAACGGGCACCCTCTCCGGCCTCGTGGTGGGCAATCCGAAGGGCTGGAGCGCCCCCGACGCCTTCACGCTGAAGAGCATCCACATCGACCTGGTGCCCTCGTCGGTCTTCAGCGACCACATCGTGATCAATGAGATCGTGATCGACGATCCGGAGCTGGTCTACGAGACCAGGCTGATCTCCAGCAACATCGGCGACCTGATCAAGTCCATCAACAAGGCCACCAGCAAGAAGCCGGCGGACGGGCCCACCGCCCAGAACGGCAAGCCCACGACCTTCGTGATCAAGAAGCTCCGGCTGGAAAAGGGCCACGTGAAGCTCGGCGTCGGCCCCACCGCCGTGACGCTCGATCTTCCCGCCACGGAATTCGACAACCTCGGCTCGGACGGCGGCGTCAGCGCCGAGCAACTTAGCCTCCTGGTCATGCGCACGATCGCCAGCGACATCGTGAAGGGGTCGGTGGGCGGGATCGGCAAGGGCGTCTCCGGCCTCGGCAGCGTGACCGGGGCCGCGCTCAAGGGCAGTTTTGACGTGCTCGACACGCTGCTGGGCGGCATCGGCAAATAGGGGCAAGCGGCGTTGACGGCGGGCCTCTCCGGGGCGAACCTGCCCGGGCATGGCCGGCGCGAAGATCACCCACTATCTCGACGTCGTCTCGTCCTGGTGCCACTGGGCCGACCCGGCCTGGCAGAAACTGCAGCGCCGCTACGCCGGCCGCGTCGAATTTGCCTGGAAGATCGCGCTCATGAACCCCGGCGATTTTCCCGTCTCCCGGGCGCAGTGCGACTGGTTCTATCGCCGCAGCGGGGACACGGTCATGCAGTCCCCCTATTTCCTGAACTCCGGCTGGGTCGAACCCGGCCGGCCCGGCGGATATGTGGCCCCTAACCTCGTGGCCGAGGCCGGCCGCGATCTCGGCGTCACCGACGATGCCCTTTGGCGGGCGCTGATGGATGCGGCCATGCGCCAAGGCCGCAAGATCGGGGACATGGGGGAGGCGGTCGCCGCGGCGGCCGAGGCCGGCCGGCTTGATCCGGTGCGGCTGCGCGCGCGTTCGGAGTCGCCTGAAGTCCGTGCCCGCGTGGAGGCCAGCACGGCGGAATTTCATGCGCTCGGCGTGACCCAGCGGCCCACCTTCGTCCTGGAGGACGCCATCGGGGACCGGGCGGTGGTCTCCGGCCTGGTGCGGATCGAACCCCTGGAGGCGCTGCTGGAAAGCATGCTTGGGGACACCGCCGCCTACGCGGCGCACGCCGCCCGACACGGCGCCCCGCCGCCGCAATGACTGTCCGGGGCCGGGCGGACCGCTGGCTGATTGACAAAATCAGTCATCTCGGGCGCCATTTCCACCCCTTTGCCCTCGATGAGTCCCCCGCCTCTCCTTGAACTCCGCGGTCTGCTGAAGTCCTACGGCGGGGTGCGGGCGCTGCGGGGGGTGGATTTTGACCTCCGGGCGGGCGAGGTGCACGCGCTTTTGGGCGAGAACGGGGCCGGCAAGAGCACGCTGATCAAGGTGGTCACAGGCGCCCATCAGCCGGACGGAGGCACGGTCTCGATCGACGGCCAGCCGGTCACCGGCCTTACCCCCGCCTCCGCCCGCAAGCTCGGGGTGGCCTGCATCTACCAGCAGCCGGCCCTTTTCCCCGATCTCACTGTGGCCGAGAACATTGCCCTGCGCCTCGAGCCCACGAGTGGATTTCGCCGGGTGGCCTGGGCGGCCCGCCGGACCCGGGCCCAGCAGCTCCTCGACCGGATCGGCGCCGAGATCTCCCCCGAGGCCGAAATCCGCACCCTGGCCATGCCCCAGCAGCAGCTGGTCGAGATCGCCTGCGCCGTCGGGGCCGGCGCCCGGATCGTCATCATGGACGAACCCACCGCCTCGCTGACCCAGAAGGAGCAGCACCTGCTCTTCGCGGTCGTCCACGACCTGAGGGCGCACGGGGTCGGCGTGATCTACATTTCCCACCGACTGGAGGAGATTTTCGGCCTCGCCGACCGCGTCACGGTGCTGCGCGACGGGCAGAGCATCTCGACCCAGGCCGTGGCCGCCATCGACGAGGCCCGGCTGATCCAGCTGATGGTCGGCCGCGAGGTGACCCAAATCTACCCCCCGTCGGAGTCGGCGCCGGGCGAGGTGGTGCTGTCGCTCAGCCACCTCGGCGCCTCCGCCACGCCGACCCGCGTGCGCGACATCACCTTTGACGTCCGGGCCGGCGAGGTCTTCGGCCTGGCCGGGCTGGTGGGCGCCGGCCGCACGGACCTGGCCCGCGTGCTCTTCGGCCTCGTGCCGGCCGATTCCGGCGAGATCCGGCTGCAGGGCCAGCCCGTGCACCTGAAGTCGCCGCAGGACGCCGTGGCGCACGGGATTGCGTGCGTGCCGGAAGACCGCCGCCGCCATGGCGTGGTCCTGGAGATGCCCGTCGCCCACAACATGAGCATGGCGATCCACTCCCGGCTTTTTCCGGGCTCCTGGCTGCGTCTCGGCGCCGAGCGCCGCCTGGCCCTCGACTTCATCCGCGACCTCTCCGTCAAATGCCACGGGCCGGAGGCGCCGGCCGGCAGCCTGTCGGGCGGCAACCAGCAGAAGGTTTCGCTCGCCCGCTGGCTGGCCACGAAGCCCAAGGTTCTGATCCTCGACGAGCCCACCCAGGGCGTGGACGTCGGGGCGAAGAGCGAGATCCACCGGATTGTCCGCCGCCTCGCCAAGGCCGGTCTCGCGGTGGTCCTGATCTCGAGCGATCTGCCGGAAGTCCTGGGCATGAGCGACCGCATCGGGGTCATGTGCAGCGGCGCCCTGACCGCGATTCTCCCCGGCGACGCCGATGCGGCCACCGTCATGGCGGCCGCCCTTGGCAAGGGATCCAAAGGAAAAGCCGCATGAGCCGCTATTTCCGCGAATGGTCGGTGGCCGGGGCGCTCGGCGTCCTGCTGATCGTCCTCGCCATCTTTGCCCCGGCCTTCTTCCAGGCCCAGCCGCTGCTCTCGCTGGCGGCGGCGGAGGCGCCCACGCTCGTGATCGCCTGCGGGATGGCGCTCGTCATCATCTGCCGCGAAATCGACATCTCCGTCGGCTCGCAGTTCAGCGTCTGCGGCGTCTGCGCCGGCCTCCTCGCCGCCCACCACGCGCCCACGGCGGTGGCGCTCGCCGCCGCCATCGGGACGGGCGCCTGCTTGGGCGCGATCAACGGCGCCCTGGTCGCCGGCCTGCGGCTGCCGTCCATCGTGGTGACGCTCGCCACCATGATGACCTGGCGGGAGGGCCTCAATTGGTGGCGCCAGGGCGAGTTCGTCTACCTGCCCGAGCACCTGCAGTGGTTCGGCCTGAGCCAGTCCGCCGGCCAATGGACCCTGATCGCCGCCGCCGGGCTGCTCCTCGTCGCGCTCGCCCTGGCCCTGCGGCATCTGACCGCCGGCCGCTTCCTCTACGCCGTCGGCACCGACATGGAGGCCGCGCGCCTCGCCGGCGTCAGCCCGCAGCGGGTGAAGTTCACGACCTTCGTCACGATGGGTGCCCTGACCGGCCTGGCCGCCATGATGAACGTGGTGCAATCCCCTCAGGTGGACCCCAAGTCGGGCACGGGCCTCGAGCTGAAGACCATCGCGGCGGTGGTGGTCGGCGGCGTGTCGATTTCCGGCGGCCGGGGCAGCCTCTGGGGCGCCTTCGTCGGCCTGCTGCTCCTCGCCTGCATCTCCCCCGCCCTCACCCACCTGCATATCGAGGCCTACTGGGAAAAGGCCATCCAGGGCGCCATCATCCTGCTCGCAGTCGTGGCCGACGGCGTGCGCACCCGCCGGAAAAAGTCATGAGCGCCGCCCCTGCCGCCGCGCCCCGCTGGAAGGCGATCCTGTTCCGGCACGAGACGCTGCTGCTCCTCGTCCTCGTGGCGGAGTGGTTCTATTTCGACGCGGTCGGCGCCCGGTTCGCCACCCTCGACAACACCTTTGAGATCGTCCGCCACCACGTGGAAATCGGCCTCCTCGCCCTCGTGATGACCCCGGTCATCCTGACTGGCGGCATCGATCTTTCCGTGGGCTCGCTGCTCGGCCTCTGCGCCATCCTTTTCGGCAAGTTCTGGCGGGACGCCGGCCTTTCGCCCCTGGAGGCGGGCGCCTGCACGATCGTGGTGGGCGCCCTGGCCGGCGGGCTCAACGCCGCCCTGATCACCGAGCTGCGGCTGCCGCCCCTCATCGTCACCCTGGGCACCTACTCCCTCTTCCGGGGGCTGGCGGAGGCCATCACCCACGGGTCGGACACCTTCACCGGCTTCCCCAGTTCGTTCCTTGCGCTCGGCCAGGGCCACTGGCTCGGCCTCCCGGCCCAGACCCCCGTCTTCGTCGTGGTCGCCCTGGGAGTCTGGCTGCTGGTCCACCGGACCACCTTCGGCCGCGGCTTCCGGGCCATCGGCTTCGCCCCCGAGGGGGCCCGCTACGCCGGCATCCCGGTCGAGCGCCGCCTCGCGCTGGCCTACGTGCTCACCGGCATGGTCGCGGCGGTCGCGGCCATCATCTACACCGCCCGCCTCGGCCAGGCCCGGGCGGATGCCGGAACCGGCTATGAGCTCTATGCCATCACCGCGGTCGTCCTCGGCGGCACCAGCATCTTCGGCGGGGTCGGCAGCGTCCACGGCACCCTCCTGGGGCTCGCCGCGATCGCGGTCCTGGACGACGGCCTGGTCCACGCCCGCCTGCCCCGCGAGGCCGCCGGCGTCCTCACCGGGGTGCTCCTGCTGCTTGCCTTGACCGGGAGTGTTGCTCCAAAGTTATGGGCAGCGCGGTCGAAGCGCCGCCCGGCTCCGCCGGCCGCGACGCCCCCCTCGCCCCCTCTGCCCACCCCTTAGCCCACCCCCTGACATCATGAAACGGATCCTGCCTCTTTTCCTCCTCGCCGGCCTCGTCCTGGCCGGCTGCAGCAAGTCAGCCGAAACCTCCGGTGGCGGCAGCGCCAAGAAGCTGACCATCGCCCTCCTCCCCAAGTCCAAGGGCAACGCCTACTTCGTCTCGGTCCGCGATGGCGCGCAGCGGGCGGCCCAGGATCTCGGCGTCGACCTGATCTTCGACGGCCCGACCGACACCGATCCGGCCAAGCAGAACGAGCTGGTCGACAACTGGACCACCCTCGGCGTCGATGTGATCGCCGCCGCCTGCGAAAACAAGGAGGGCATCTCCACCGCCCTGCGCAACGCCCAGTCCAAGGGCATCAAGGTCATCACCTACGATGCCGACGCCCAGACCGACGCGCGCACCTTCTTCGTGAACCAGGCGACGCCGGACGGCATCGGCCACGCGCTGATGGACGAGGCCGCCCGCCTCTGCGCCAAGTCCGGCCAGTACGCGATCATCACCTCGACCCTCACCGCCGCCAACCAGAACGAGTGGAAAAAATACATCGCCGAGCGCGCGGCGGATTACCCGGACATGAAGCTGGTCGCCGTCCGCCCCTGCGATGACCAGAAGGACAAGGCCCAGTCCGAGGCGACCGCCCTCCTCAGCACCTATCCCGATCTCAAGCTGATCATGGCCATCTGCTCCCCCGGCGTCCCCGGAGCGGCCGAGGCGGTCAAGCAGGCCGGCAAGGCCGGCAAGGTGAAGGTCATGGGCCTGGGCCTGCCCAACGAGAACAAGCTCTATGTCCATAACGGCGTGACCGACAGCATCATCCTCTGGAACACCGAGGACCTCGGTTACCTGACGGTGCAGGCCGCGGTGGCGCTGGCGAAGGGCACGCTGAAGCCGGGCGACACGACGTTCACCGCCGGCAAGCTCGGCACCTTCGAGATCAAGGGCGACAACATCCTCCTCGGAAAGCCCTTCATCTTCAACAAGGGCAACATCGACCAGTTCAACTTCTGACCCGGACCGGGGCCCCGCGACTATTCGCGGGCAAGGCCCTGGACCGAATCGGCGGCGATCACGTCCGGCCCCTGCGCCGCCGTGATCGTGACCGCCCGGAGCGTGACGCCGCGGGCGTCCGCCAGGCGCAGGCCGAGCGGCGCCTCGATCGAGACGTGGTCCAGCGTGATCGCCTCCGCCGGCGCCTCCGGCAGGCCGACGATCATCCCCGCCCGCACGCGGCAAGCCGTGGCGGTGACGTTGCGGACGGTGACGGCCCGCCACTGCGGCGTGCTCCGCGTCATCGGCTGGGCGGCCGCCCGCGCCGCCACGGCGTCGATGGGCGTGTTGTCATAATAGCTGCTGATGCTGATCGCGACGCCGACGTGCCGCATGGTCAGGTCCTCATAGATGATGTTTTGGGTCAGGCCGCCGCGGCCGCGGGAGGACTTGAGGCGGACGCCGGTGTCGGTGCCGTCGAAGGTGCAGCGGCGCACCACCACATTGCTCACGCCGCAGCCGGTGCCGCTGCCGATCGAGCAGCCATGGCCCTGCAGGAAGGTGCAGTCCGTCACCAGGACATCCTTCTCCTCCTGCACGCCGGCGCCCCCGCCCAGCGCGACACAGTCGTCGCCCGTGTCGATCCGGCAGTGGGCGATCAGGACTCGCTGGCAGGCCTTCGGATCGATCCCGTCGGTGTTCGGCGAATGGCCCGGATTGGTGATGGTGACGCCCTCGACGGTCACGTCGGAGCAGGCGTTCTGCACCAGGTTGAAGACCGGCGCATCGGTCATCGTGATGCCCTCGACGCGAATGCGCTGGCAGCGGCTGAAGGCCAGCATGGTCGGCCGCGGGCTGGTGTCGCCCGCCGCGTGCTCGGCCTTGGCCACCGCCTTGAACCGGTAGGCCTCGGGCCACCAGGCCATCCCGTTGCCGTCGATCGTGCCGGCACCGGAGACGAGCACGTCGTGCGCGTCATTGATCGCAATCAACGGCCGATACTTCCTCCCTCCCTGCCCGCCGCTGTAATCGTCGAAACGGGGGGAAAAGAGGATCGTGGCCCCCGCCTCCAGGTGCAGGTTGATCCGGCTGCAGAGGTCGAACGGCCCCGTGAAATACGTGCCGGCCGGCACGACCAGCGTGCCGCCGCCCGCCTGCCTGACCGCGGCGATCGCCTGCTGGAACGCCGTGGTGTTCACCGTGACGCCACTGTCACCCTTGCCGCCGAAGTCCCTCACGTTGAAGGCGTGATCGGGAATCGAGGGCTGGGCAGGCGACACATCCGGCGGGTCAATCACTGCCGACGTGGCGGCAAAAACTGGGGAAAAACCGCCGAGCAGGGCGGCGAGGACGAGGAGGGAGCGAGGGGATGACATGGGGGTGGATTTGGACTCGTGTCCGTTTTCGGGGTGAATGCGGGCAAAGGTCAACGGCACAGCGGCTACGGAGACGCGGGAGCCATCCGGTAGATTTCGCTGCCGGCCAGGAGGAAGGCGCCGACGCCGTAGGTCTCGGTCGCCATCGGGTCAAAGTGCTTGGGATCGGCGCCGATCGGCTGCACGTGGGTCAGTTTTCCGTCGGCCTGGACGCAGCCGACCAGCGCCGACCAGGCCCGCAGCGCGGCGGCCCCGGCCGCCGCCCGATCCAGCAGGCCGTGGTTGGCGCCCCAGGCCAGAGCGTAGCAGTAGAATCCGCTGCCGCTCGCCTCGGGCGCCGGGTAATCCGCCGGGTCGAGCAGGCTGGACCGCCAGAGCCCGTCGGGCTGCTGCAGTTCCTGGATGCGCGCGATCATCTCCCGGTATTGCCGCTCGAACCGTGGGCGCGCCGGATGGTCGGCCGGCAGGAATTCCAGCATCCGGACCAGGCCGGCCAGGACCCAGCCGTTGCCCCGGCTCCAGTAGACATGCTGCCCATTGGCCTCGCGCTGGTTGAAATAGGTGCTGTCCCGGAAATAAAGATGATCGGCCGGGTTGTAGAGGTAGTCCGAGGTCTTCCACCAGTGCTCAACCGCGTACTCCAGGTACGCCTTCTCACCGGTGGCCGCGTAGGCCCGGATCCAGGTTGGCGGCGCCATGAAGAGTGAGTCGCACCAGGACCAGGCGTCGAGCCGCTCTGGGTGCGTGAAGTCGAGGTCGGCCGGGGCCGGGTGCGCGAGGATGAAATCCAGCCGGTGGCGCAGAGCCACGATCATCCGGGGATCGTGATCGTTCAGGCAGAGTTCCGCGTACGCCTGCCCGACACAAAGGTCGTCGGCCACGTACTCCCGCGGTCCCAGGATCCAGCCGTTCTTATCCCCCATCTGCCGCATCGCGTCGTGAAAGCGGGCGCTGGCGGAGATCTGGGCGAGGGCCATGAACCCCGTGTAGCCCGCGGCCTGTGTCCAGTCGGTCGGCACGTGGGCGGACGGATGCGCCAGCTGCCAGTCGGCGACGCGCTCCATCACGGCGAGGGTTTCCGGTGCCGGTGGCACCGGCAGCCCGGCTCGCGCGAGCGGCACCGTGCCAAAGAATACGGACGCCAGGATCAGGGCGGAGCGGGGCGGGGGCATCATGGGGTGCAGTGACATTAAGGTTCCGCGGCCGGAGCAAAAGAAAATCCCGCTCCTTGCGGAGCGGGATTTGCTGCTGATTAACCTATACTACCCCTGACAAGTTATTGGGCCGGAGCGTCGCCCTTGGTGGCTTTCCAGTCGGCCTTGACCGGGTCGCCGCCGTCCTGGCCTGGACGCTCGTAGGTGCCCGTGATGGTGTCACCGGCCAGCTTGCCCGTGTACTTCATCGTGATCTTGTTGTCGCCCATGGTGCGGGTGACCGAGAAGGAAATGGTGTCGTCCTTGAAGGAGGCGTCCTCGATGGGAGTGTCGCCGTTGCGGCCCGCGACGGTGCCGGTGAGCGTGCCGTCCTTGAGCGCGAGCGTGGCTTTGACGGGACGGCCTGCGCCGCCGTTGCGGGAGGGGCCGGTCCAGGTCCAGTTGCCGGTCGGATCACCCGCGAAGGCAGCGATCGCGAGGAAACAGGTGGCGCCGAGGACGGTGGCAAGCGTGCGGAGAGACTTAAACTTCATAGGGGTGACTCAGGTTTAGTAGGGTTAACGGAACAGCAGGAAAGACGCGGCCCCGCGGAATAGGTTGCTGATTTTTTGACTCCAGCCCAAGTTGCGCCCGACCCTTCTCTAACTCGGCATCCATGATGGCCCTACGATCATTTATCGCGGGATTGTCGCTCGCAGCGGGCTGGGCCACCGCTGCGGCCGCCGTCAGCGGGGTGGCGTACGACGACCGGAATGGCAACGGCTCGCGCGATGCCGGCGAGCCCGGCCTCGCCGGCGTGCAGATATCGAACGGCGTGGAGCTCACGACCACCGACGCGGCCGGCCGCTACGAGCTGCCGGAGCGCGCCGGGAATTTCGTGTTCGTGATCAAGCCGTCGGGCTGGCGCCCGCCGCTCGGCGCGCAGCACCTGCCCCGCTTCTACGCGCGCGATCCGGGCGCGGGCGCCACCGTGGATTTTCCGCTGCGGCGCTCCGCCGAATCCGACGCCTTTCGCGCCCTGCTCTTCACCGACACCCAGCCGGCCACACCGCGCGACGTCGGCTATTTCCAGCGCACGATCATCGACGGCCTCGCCGGAGCGGAAGGCTTCGCCTTCGGCGTCACCCTGGGCGACGTCGCCTCGGACCGCCCAGACCTCTATCCCGCGGTCAACGCCGCGATCGCGCGGATCGGGGTCCCCTGGTTTCCGCTCGTCGGCAACCACGACCTGGATCTGCTCGGCGGCGGGGGCGACCCCGGGGCGGCCGCCCGCTTCGAGGCGGCGTACGGCCCCTCGACCTTCGCCTTCCACTGGGGCCGGGCGCTCTTCATCGCGCTGAATGACGTCCGCTACCTGGGCGGGCCCCGCTACATCGGCGGGCTCCGGACCGACCAGTTCGCTTTCCTCACGCAGCTCCTGCGCGCGACGCCTTCCGACCAGCTGGTGGTGATCATGCTGCATATCCCGCTGTTCGCGCCCGACCCCTCGAATGCGGTGACCTTCCGGCTAGCCGACCGCGACCGCCTCTTCGGCCTGCTGCAGTCCCATCCCCACGCCCTCATCCTCTCCGGTCACACCCACTACCAGCGGCATGTCTTTTATGGCGCCGCTGACGGCTGGACGGGAGCGAGCCCCTTGCACGAGTACAATGTCGCCGCCGCCTGCGGCAGCTTCTGGGGCGGGCCGCCCGACGCCTCCGGCCTTCCCATCGCCACCATGGCCGACGGCACGCCCCCCGGCTATGGCATCCTCACCTGCGCGGGCACGCACGCCCAGGTCGACTACGTGCCTGCCCGGCACCCGGCCGATTTCCAGATCAGCCTCCACGTGCCCACCACGGTCGCGCCCCGCCAAGGCTATGTCTCGTTCTATGCCAATGTCTTCAACGGCCACGAGGGGTGGACGATTGAGGCCCGGGTGGACGGACGACCATGGGCGGCGCTGCGGCCGATCCTCGCCTGGGATCCCACCTATGCCGCGGCCTATCTCGCCCAGGATGTGGCGGCCAAGCCAGCGCCGACGGCGCGGCTCCCCGATCCGGCGATCTGCTACCACCTCTGGCGGGCCTACCTTCCGCCCGACCTGGCTTTGGGCGCGCACACGCTCACCGCGCGGGCCACCGATCCGGCCGGCCGGGTGTTCACGCGCACGGCGACCTTCGCCATCGCCGCGCCCTGAGCGCATTCCCGGCGCGGACTTCCAGCGGGCCTGAGCCGGGAAATCAAGGAGGCGAGACGGCGCCGCCGGACAAGTGCCAGATCTCGGCGCCGGCGAGGAGAAAGCATCCGATCCCGAAGTCCTCGAAGTCCGGCGTGCCGTCGTAGCCGACCGGCTGCGAATCCGAGGGCTGCTTGCCGGTGCCCTGCACGTAGCCCAGAAACCCGTCCGGATGCACCGCGTCGCGCACCATGGCATCCCACGCGCGCGCGGCCGCCGGCGCGTAGGTCACGGACGGCAGGAGCCCCTGGCGGATGCCCGCGGCAAAGCCATAGGTGAAAAGCGCCGTGCCCGTCACCTCCTTGCCCCCAAAGTCGCTGGGGTCGGCCAGGCTCACGTTCCAAAACCCGTCGTGGCGCTGCGCGGCCAGCAGGGCGCCCGCCATCTCGCGGAAGGTCCGCACATACTCGCCGCGGTGCGGCGCGTTGGCCGGCAGGATCGCCAGGACGCGGGCCAGGGCCGCGAACACCCAGCCGTTGCCGCGCGCCCAATAGCAGTTGCGGCCGTTCGGCTCGCGGTAGGGCGGCACGAAGGTGCGGTCGCGCCACCAGAGGTGCTCGGCGGGGTTGTAGAGCCCGTGGCCCGCCTGGCGAGTCTTCGCGTCGTCATAGAGCGCGTACATCTTCTCGAAGTAGCGCGCGTCCCCCGTCAGGACGCCCAGCTTTGCATAGACGGGCATCGCCATCTGCAGGGCATCGCACCACCACCAGTCAGCCGTGCCCGGATCCGAGAGCAGGCCCTCGATATCGGCCTGAAGCGCGCGAATCCGCTCCGGCTTCGGATCATACCCGTAGAGGTCGAGGTAGGTCTGTCCGCAGCATTGGTCGTCCGCGCTGCGGTCGAGCCGGCCCGAGCGCGTCCCGCGCAGCTCCCAGTGATGCGCCTCGCCCCAGCGGACGGCATAGTCGTAGTCGCGCGGATCGCGGTCGATCGCATACAGCGCCATCAGCCCCTCGTAATAGACGCCGCGCGTCCAGATGTTGCTCGGACGCGTCACGAATCCGTTCCGGCCGGATTCGTTGGCTTTCGCCCGCGTCACGATCGGCTGTCCCGGGTCGGGAAACTTGCCCATGAAGTACCGGTTCACCTTCTCCAGCGAGACCAGCACGTCCGCCGGCGAGGCCACGACCGTGGGCGCCGCCGCCACGATTCCGGGCAGGCAAAAGAGAAGACCGAAACGAAGGCAGCGGAGCATGGGCAATTCCCGGGCGAGGCGGGGCGCCTCAGCGCGGCCGCCCCCGTCCGCCCCGCCCGCGCATGGCGCCGGGCGCCACCTTAGAAGAGCGCATTGGCCGCAATCCCAACCGCCGTGATCGGGCCGGAATCGTTCAGCCCGTCGATCGCGCGGTCGGCCTTGTTCAGGGTGTTCTGCGCGGTGTTGTAGAGGCTGTCGTCGTTGATCAGCTTGCCCAACGTGCCCTGCCCCTTGGCCAGCTTGTCGGAGACATCGCGGACATTCTGGATGGAGGCCTTGATGTTGTCGGCCGTCTGCTGGTCATAGATGATGGTGCCCAGCGCGCCCTTGCCGGTCTTCACCTGGTCGATCACCCCCTGGGCGTCGGTCACGAAGACCTTGGCCTGCGCGGCCGTGTCCTTGATCTCGCCGACGGCCGCCAGCAGCTGGTCGTGCAGGTCGGGGTCGTTGATCAGCTTGCCCAGCGTGCCCTGGCCCTGGTTCACCTTGGTGGTGATCTCCTGGAGGTTCGACATGGTGGCGTTCACCTTGTCGCGGTTCTCGGTGACCATCCGGTCCAGCTTCTGGAAGAGGCCGCCGTCCTTGCCGTCGCCATTGAAGGCGCTGCTGAGGTTGGAGAGGGCGCCGTCCAGCTTGTGGCCGAGGTCGCCGATGTCCTTCATGATGGAATTGAAGTCCGGGGTGACGGTGGTGGCGATCTCGTCGCCGTCCTTGAGCAGGGGCTGGGACACCGTGCCGGCGGTGACCGCCAGGTAGTTGTTGCCGAGGAGGCCCGACTGGACGATGGCGGCGCTGGCATCCTTGGTGATCTTGATCTTCGAGCCGATGCGCAGGATCGCGGAGGCGGCATGCGCGGTGTCGGGCGCGCCGCCGGCGCTGGTCAGGGACTCGTTCAGCTGGGTCTTCTCGACCGTGCCGATCTTGACGCCGGCCATGCGCACCTCGTCGCCGGTCTTCAGCTCCTTGAGGTCGTCAAAGCCGGCGATCAGCTTGTAGCCACGGTCCTCGAAGAAGTGGCCGCCGCTCAAGGTTTCGAAGGTGACCCAGATGAGGGCGACGCCCAGAAGGAAGAAAAATCCAACGCGGACGGACTGTTGCGAGTTGTTCATGGTGGGAGTCAGGTTTCCAGCTTCTTGAAGCGTGGATTATGGAGATCAAACTTGGGATGGAGAAAATCGACGATGCGCGGGTCCTGGGAGGCCTTCAGCTCCGCCGGGGTTCCCACCATGATCAGCTCGCCGTTCATCAGCAGGCCGATCCGGTCCGCAATGTTGAGGGCGAGGTCGCGGTCATGGGACACGACGATGCTCGTCACGCGGTACTGGTCGCGGAGCGAGGCAATGATCTCGCTGATCGTGGCGGCCATGACCGGGTCGAGCTCGCTGGTCGGCTCGTCGTAGAGCAGGAGCTGCGGCTCCATCACCAGGGAGCGCGCGATCGCGACCCGCTTCTTCATGCCGCCGGAGAGGTCCGAGGGGAACTTCTTGGCCGTGTTTTCGAGCGAGAGGATCTTCAGCGCGTGCAGGACCTTGGTCTTGATCTCGGCCTCGCTGCCGACCCGGTGCTCCCGCAGATAGAGGGCCAGGTTGTCGTAGACGCTGAGCGAGTTGAACAGGGCGCCGGCCTGGAAGACGAGCCCGATGCAGACGTGCTGGCGGGTCTCCTCGACCGCGGCATCGTGCCCCTCAATCATGACCCGGCCGGAGGTGGCCCGCTCCAGCCCGACCACGTGGCGCAGGAGGACGCTCTTGCCCGATCCGCTCGGGCCCATCAGGACGAAGATCTCGCCCGGCTTCACCTCGAAGCTGACGTTCTTCAGGACCGACAGCGAACCGAAGTTCTTGACCAGGTTCTCGACCTTCACGCCCACGGCGGGGACTTCCTGCGAGGCGTCGGGATGGGCGGGGGGGCTGCAGAAGGGCATGGCCGGCAAGGGTTCGTTACGAAGGGGAAATCAGCAGCAGGACCTGCGTGAGGAAGTAGTCGAGGACGAGGATCATGATCAGCGAGGTGACCACGGCGCGCGTGACGGAGGCGCCGATCTCGCGCGGCCCGCCCCGCGTCCTCAGACCGATGCTGCAGCAGACGAGCACCACCACGAAGCCAAAGACCTCCGCTTTGATGAGGCCGTTCGCGACATCCTTGAACTTGGTGTAGTGGCGCAGCGCCCCGAAATAGGTGGAGGAGTCGATGTCGATGAACTTGACGTGGCTGGAGACGAAGGCGCCGCCAAACCAGCCGACCAGGTTCGCGATGATCGTCAGGACCGGCATCATCACGATGACCGCCGCGAGCCGGGGCATCACGAGCATGCGCGCGGGCGGGATGTTCATCGTCTCGAGGGCATCGATTTCCTGGTACACCTTCATCGAGGCCAGCTCGGCCGTGATCGCCGAGCCGACGCGGCCGGCCAGCAGGATCGAAACCATCATCGGCCCGAGTTCGCGGGCCATCGACAGGCCGACCAGCGAGCCGATGAAGGACTTCGCGCCGAAATCCTGCATGGAGTAGCCCGCCTGCAGTGCGAGCACGCTGCCGATGAAGAAGCTGAGGATGGCGACGATCGGCAGCGTCGTGTAGCCGATCAGGTAGCATTGCTCAATGAAGCGGCCCAGCTGCAGCGGCAGCGTGCCGGCATACCCCACCGACCGCACCAGCAGCGCCAGGACGCTGCCCACGCCGTCGCAAATGTTTCTGAGTTGTTTCATGTCAGTGGGATTGGGCCTCCAGGATGGGATGATCGCGGGAAAACTCTAATCCGATCGCCCGCGGTGCCCCGGGGGCCGGACCGCGGGTCCAGCTGAAGAGGCCCCCGAGAAGAGTCACCTTGCGGCCAGAGGGGTTCCGCTCGATGCCAAAGAGGGGCCCCAGGTGGAAGGCCGAATGGTTCCGGGCCGCGCTGCGCTCCCAGGTGATTCCGTCCCACAGGAGCGAGGTCCGGGTCTCGCCCGGGCCGCTCTGGCTGTGGCGGTAGAGGGCAAAGAGGGGGGTCCAGGCCTCGCGGATCACGTCATTGTGGGGAAAAAACACCTCCAAGGGACTGGGGACCTGGTACTGGATCCGGCCGGCGCCGTTGTCCCAGTAGCTGAGCAGCGGCCAGACATGGACTTTCCGCGCGGGCGCGGCGGCCGGATGGGCGAGGCTGTGCTGGTTCAGCCCCCAGTAGACGAAGAAGAAAAACTGCGTCTTGGTCTGGTCGACGCCCTCGTCCTGCCAGCGCGCCTGCCGCCAGAGGGGCCATAGGATCCAGGTCTTGTCGTAGCCCTTGACGATGGAGTGGGTGTAAATGGGACCCTCGCGGTTGACATATTTCTTGTCGCCGCGCCCCTGGACCAGGAACGGCCAGAAATAGCGCTTCTCGTGATAGCGGAAGGGCTGCGTTCGGTCGCTGTAGCCAAAGAACGGCCACAGGTACATTTTGTTGTCCGAATACGGCCCCCGCTCAGAGCTGTAGAACGGCAGGAAGCCGATCTCGTGCTTGGCCGGCGTGCCCGGCGGGGCGTCCGGCGGGGGCTGGATGGTGTTGTTGAAGCCCAGGGGCCAGAGGTAGAAATGGCGGTCGTAGGCGCCCGGCCAATGCTGCTCGCCATAGAGCGGCCAGAGCGCCCAGCCATGGGCGCGGCCGCGGGTCGTGTGGAAGATCGGCCAAGGGGTCGAGGTGGTGATGGCCCCATCCTTCTCCGTCTGGAGGTACAGCGGCCAGAGAACCCAGCTCAGCCGGTCGCGGGAAAAGCGGTGGAGGACCGTGCCGCCGATCGGCCAGACCGCGTGGTAGGACGTGTTCTTGTCCGGCACGGTACTCGAGAAATAAAAGGGCCAGACATCGAAATCCTCCTCTTGGGTCGCGAGCCGGATCGATTCGCCGCTCTTCCGGCCAAAATGATTGATCAGCTTCAAGACGCTCCACTCGTAGTTCGGGCCGTAGCTGCGATAGTAGAACAGCGGGTACAAAACCGTGGTTTCCGCCGTGGTGCCGCCCACCCCGCGGCGTTCGGTGTAGAAGGGCCGAAATCCCGAGATCCGCTCTGCCGGAGGGACGGGATGGGAGAAAAGGAACGGCCCCAGGCCCGACCAAGCCTGGACCTCCCCCTGGGCGTCGGTGTGCCCCACGTAACCCGGCCAAAGGTTACGCTCTTCCGCGCGCACGTGCGCACCAAAGGCCGCGGCGGCAACGCCAGCCGCGGCGATGAAGCGGAAAAGGGTCATGTTTGCTCTAAAATCGGCGACTTACGCCTCGGTCAGGTCAAGGGAAGGTATTGCCGTAAGTTAATCCGTGCAAATAATTAAACCTGCATTGGGGGCGCCAGTTCCCCTCGCTGTGAGAGAGAAGCGGTGGCGACATTCATTAGGCCATGATATCAAATAACTTAAACGTAGGACAATCTTTGTGCGCATAAGCGGCGGCGGCGCACGGGGCATCCCGCTGCTCGTCCCCAAGGGCGATGCGGTGCGACCGGCCACGGATCGGCTCCGGCAGGCGGTGTTTTCCAGCCTGGGCGGCCGGGTCGCGGACTGCCGCTTTCTCGATCTGTTCGCCGGCAGCGGCGCCTACGGCCTCGAGGCGCTGAGCCGCGGCGCGGCCGGCGGCACCTTCGTCGAAAACAGCCATCGAGCGCTGGAGTGCCTCCGCCAGAACCTGTCGGCCGTCTGCAAGAGCCTGGCGCGGTCCGAGGCGGGCCTGGCGGTGCTGGGCATGGATGCCTCCCACGCCCCTTTGGGCGGCAGCGGCCCGCCGGACCTGGTCTTCGTCGATCCGCCCTATGACGCGATCGAGGCGCTCGTCCCGGGTCTCTTCCGCAAGCTCGGCGAAATGCTGCAGCCGAAACCCGATGCGCTCGTCGTCTTCGAGATGCCAGGTGAACTGGACTTCGTGCCGGAGGGCTGGACCTGCCTGAAGCGCCTCGGCCAGGGCCGGCGCCAGCCCACCGCCGCCATCTTTGCCGCCAGCCGGCGGAGCGGCGGGGGGGCCTAGAACCAGCCCAGCCGGCTCTTCAGGATCGCGATCGCGGCGACGGCCGCCGTCTCGGCGCGCAGGACCCGCGGGCCCAAATGCGCGAGGGTGAAGCCGCGTTCCCTCAGCAAAATGCGCTCGGCCGCCGACCAGCCGCGCTCGGGCCCCAGGGCCACGACCACAGCGGCGGGCGCGGGGGCGAGGGCCAGCGCACCGAGCCCGGCTGGCGCCTCGTAGTTGTCCAGGGCCACGCGCACGTCACCGCCGGCCAGCTCGTCCAGGACGGCGGCCATCGGCCGTCCATGCGTGACCGCGGGCAGCCGGGTGGCAAAAGCCTGGGCGGCTCCGGCGACGAGGTGACGGCGCCATTCGCCCGTGTGCCAGAGGGTGCTCTGCGCGTAGCCCGCCTCCCCCTTTTCCGTGGCCGCGAAGTGCAGGGCGCGGACGCCGAGCGCCGCCGACTCCTGGAGGATCTTGCGGGCGGTCTGGGGCCGCGGCAGCCCGACGATCAGTATCAGCGGGTCGAGCGGCGGCGGCGGCTCGCCCCAGGCGAAGGTGAGAGCGAGCGCCGCGGCCCCGACCGCGACCAGTGTTGCCTTGCCCCGCGGGCCGTCCACCAGCCCCGCGTCAAACGTGTCCCCCGGCCGGCGCCGGAGCACCTCGAGGAGGTGCCGGGCGCGGGCGTCGCCGCGCGGGAATGGTCGGTCGATCTCGTCCGGCTCGAAGAGGATCAGGTTCACTTCACCGCGCTCTCGATTTCCTGGAGCTCGGCGCGGCTGAACTGCAGGTTCGCCAGGGCACCCAGGTTCTCCTCGATCTGGCTGGTCTTGCTGGCTCCGATCAGGGCAGAGGTGATGGCCGGGTCCCGCAGCACCCAGGCGAGCGACATCTGGGCCAGCGATTGGCCGCGGGTCCGCGCCAGGCGGTCAAGCCGGCGGACCTTGGCCAGCTTCTCGTCCGTGATGTCCGCCGGCTTGAAAAAGCGCGGGTCCTTCGCCGCGCGGGCGTCGGCCGGAACGCCATCGAGATAGCGATTGGTCAGGAGCCCCTGGGCCAGCGGGCAGAACGCGATGGCGCCGATCCCCTCGCGCCGGAGCACCTCGATCAGGCCGCACTCGGGCGCCCGCTCGAACAGGTGATAGCGGGGCTGGTGGATGAGGCAGGGAGCCCCCAGGCCGCGGAGCAGCTGCGCGGCCCGGGCCGTCTGTTCGGGATTGTAATTGGACAGCCCGGCGTAGAGCGCCTTCCCCGTCCGCACCGCGTGGGCCAGGGCCGCCATGGTCTCCTCCAGCGGCGTATTCGGATCCGGCCGATGACTGTAGAAAATATCGACGTAGGGTAGACCCAGCCGCTGCAGGCTCTGGTCGAGGCTCGCCCGCAGGTATTTCCGCGAACCCCAATCGCCGTAAGGGCCGTCCCACATGGGATAGCCGGCCTTCGTCGAGATGATCAGCTCGTCGCGATGGGCGGCCAGATCCTCGCGCAGGATCCGCCCGAAGGTGGTCTCGGCCGAACCCGGCGGCGGCCCGTAGTTGTTCGCCAGGTCGAAGTGGGTAATGCCGAGGTCAAAGGCGCGCAGGACCAGCGCCCGGGCATTGGCATAGTCCGCCTCGGCCCCGAAATTATGCCAGAGGCCCAGCGAAAGCCGCGGCAGCTTGAGGCCGCTGCGGCCGCAGGCGCGGTAGAGCGCGGGATTCGCGTAGCGGGCGGGGTCGGGTTGGTGGGGCATGGAAGCGGTTATTCCGCGCGCACCGGCGCGGTGCCGTCGGCGAACTCCGCGCCCAGCCGCTGGCCGGCCTGGACGGCGGCGCGGCGCATCACGGGCCGGCCGCGCTCGTCGCGCAGGATGACAAAGCCACGGTTGAGCACCGAGACCGGGCTCGCCGCCTGCAGGCGCTTGGCCAGCGCCAGCAGGCGATGCTGCGCGAGCGGCAGCCGCAGCTCCGGCGAGAGGCGTTCGAGCCGGCTCCGCGCGGCCGTCAGTTCGTGGCGGCGCTGCTGCAAGGCGGCGCGCAGGCCGGCGGCCAGCCGGTTCGCGCAATCGTCGAGCCGGAGGAAGCCGCGCTCGATCTGCGCGGCGGGCGTGAGCAGCCGCAGCCGGGAGCGCGCGTGGTCCAGGCGCTGGAGCGCGCGCTGCGTCCCGCCGATCACCGCGTCCGCCAGCGAGTCGCGCGCCTGCAGGGCGCGCTCCGCGCAGGCCACGAAATGGCTCGAGATCAGCTCCGCTGCGGCGCTCGGGGTCTCCGCGCGCACGTCCGCGGCGAAGTCGCAAAGCGTGAAGTCAATCTCGTGCCCCACCGCCGAGATGACCGGCGCCGGGAAGGCGGCGACGGCGCGGACCAGCGCCTCCTCATTGAAGGCCCACAGGTCCTCCGCGCTGCCCCCTCCCCGCCCGACCACCATCAGGTCAAAGAGGTCCATCCGCGCAGCCAGGGCGAGCAGGTCGGCCATTTCCGCGGCAGCCCCCTCGCCCTGCACCTTGGCCGGCAGGATGACCACGCGGCCCCGCCAGCCCCGGCGGGTGAGGATCCGGAGAAAATCCTGGACCGCGGCGCCGGTGGGCGAGGTGACGAAGCCGATGGTCGCCGGCAGGAGCGGAATCGGCCGCTTTTTTTCCGGCGCGAAGAGGCCCTCGTCGGCCAGCTTGCGCTTCAGCGCCTCGAACTCGCGCTGCAGCCGGCCCACTCCGTCCTCGACCACCACCCGGGCGATAAACTGGAGCTGGCCGCGCGCCTCATAGACGTCGGCCTCGCCGTAGGCGACGACCTGGAGCCCGTCGCGCAGCGGCGCCGGCAGCCGCGCCGCGTCGCCCCGGAAGAGGACGGCGCTCAGCTGGGCGCCGGCGTCCTTCAGCGAGAAATAGACATGGCCGCTCGCCTGCGCCCGCACGTTCGACACCTCCCCGCGGACCCAGCCGGCGCCGATTCCGCCCTTCAGCAGAACCTTGATCCGGCGGGTGAAGGCGCTGACGGTCTCAGGGGCGCTGGCCGCGGACGGCGGGACGGTGTCGCGGCTCGGGCTCATGCCACGGCCAGCTTGCGTCGCCCGTAGTGCCGGCGAAGAAAATGGGTGGCGGCCACCAGGGCGATGATCAGGCACAAACCCGTGGCGATGGCGCGGCCCTTGCCGTGAAGCAGCGCGTCGCCAAAGATGATGAAGGCCGCGTTGTTCGGAATAATGGTGATGCAGGAAATGAGGCAATAGCGCCCGAACGGGGCGTTCACCAGGCCCAGCAGATAATTCTGGATGCAGAAGGGGAAGCCGGGCGTGACCCGCAGAATCACGATCAAATCGGTCATGTCGTGGGACTCGACCTTCGGCAGCTTGTACCCGAGCCGCTCCAGCAGGCGGGAGAGCCAGGACCGGAAGACCCGGCGCGCCAGCCAGTAGCTCAAAACCATATTGATGAGCGAGGCCAGCGCTCCACAGGTCACCACCGCCGCCATGCCCATCCGGGCGGCGAAGGCCGATCCCGCCGTGAGCGTAAAGACGCTGTTCGGCACGCCGCAGGCCGGCAGCAGCGTCATCGCCGCAAAGAAGACCCAGGGGCCGAAGCCCGTGATGACCGCCTCGACCCGATTCACATAGTCGAGGACGTGCACCCCCTTCAGGAGGAAAATCGCCCCCGCCGCCGCCACGGCCAGCACCAAGCCGACGCGGAAGAGCAGCTTTTTCCTTTGGGCGGGTGCGAGGGGGGGCATGCGCTCCTCAGGACTTCTTCTGGATGAACTCGATCTCGTAGCCTTCGGGCCCGTCGATGAAGGCCAGGATCGAGCCGCTGGAGGTCGTGGTCGGGCCGTCGCTCAGGGGATAGCCCTTCTTCGCGAGCTGCGCGGCAAAGGCCGCCAGGTCGTCGACCTCGAAGGCGAGGTGCATCAGGTCGGGCTGCACCTGGACCGAAGGGCTGTTGGGCAGCTGGCATATCTCCAGCTCGGCGTCGGTGCCGGGCATGCTGAGGAAGGCGACCAGGGCGCCCCGGGGGGAGGTGCGGCGGCTGTTCACCTTGAGGCCGACCGCGTCTTCATAGAACTTCACCGTGCGCTCGAGGTCGTTCACGCGCATGCGGGTGTGGAGGAATTTTGTGACCATAGGGAGCAATCAGTTCCCAACGGTTGCAGTCAAAGTCGAGAGTATTTCCCCGGCCGCGGGCCGCAGGCCCGAGCCGGTCTCGCCCACGTACCGGCTGACGGCGTC
The DNA here is from genome assembly GCA_903916755.1 of uncultured Opitutaceae bacterium. Lineage (GTDB taxonomy): Bacteria > Verrucomicrobiota > Verrucomicrobiia > Opitutales > Opitutaceae > Palsa-1447. The sequence goes on from CAIWXW010000186.1 coordinate 35,283, forward strand.
CGGCGGCCCCATATGCAGCCGCTCGGTCAGCCACCGGTTGGTGGCGCTGGTGTGGCGCTTGAGCCAGGTGGCGAGCGCCACCTTCCAGGGCGCGGACTTCGGCTCGGACGCGGCCTCGTCCAGCCGGCGTCGCAGGGCCTGGATCCCAGCCTCGAGCCGCTCCTCCCAATTCCGCCGGTTGCGGGCGGCGAGACGCGTCCGGCCCCAATCGCGGGCCTCGGTCATCCGTCCGAAATCCTGTTTTCTTTCCGCCAGATAGGCGGGGCCGCCATGCGCCCAGCCGCGGCACAGCCGGGCAAACCGGTCCATGCCGCCCTGGTCCGCATGCGCCGTCTCAAGCTGGCGCGCGTAGGCGCTCCACCCGGCCGCGGTGTCGGCGAGCGGCGGACGATGGGAGAGCCAGGATGCGCAGAGCCAGCCGGGGCGAGTCGTCGCCTCGCCTCCTCTCAGAAAGCCGCGGTAGCTCGACCAGCGGAACTTCGGCAGCTGGTCCCACGTCACGACTCCCTCCCGGACGGGCTGCAGATGAATGCCGTCGACCAGGTCGGACAGGACGGGGCCGGGCTCGACCAGGATGGCCCGGTAGCGGCTCTTGAAGGCGGCGCCCCGTCCCGCGCGAAATCGGTGGAAACGGTTGCCGAACGCGCTTTGCAGCCAGTGGACGCCGTTGGCGAGGTTGCCCCGGGGCGTGGTCAGCGCGAGATGGTAGCGGTTGCGGGTGAGACTATAGGCCTGGACCCGCCATTGCATGCGGATGGCCGCCTCGCCCAGACAGGCGACGAAGGCGCCGGCCGCCTCGGCCGAGGCAAAAAGGTCGGCGCGGTCACTCGCATGATTGAACACATGGTAGACCGCCCCCTCGAACTCGATCCGTGGCTTGCGCGCCATGCCGCCATTTCACGGAATTTTCCAGCCGGCTCAACCCCCAATGTCTCCGGACCCGCCCTGCCATCGGGCTTTCCCTGACCGATGGAAAAGTAGAGCCACCGCTTTCGATTGGGCGAACCAGGCGTACGTTGGCCCATGCCCAAGATCCCCACGACGAAACCCGCGAAGCTCCTTCCCAACGACGATCTGCCCGCCGACCTGAACGAAAACGAGAACAGCATCGATTCGCTCTCCCGCGACCCGAGCGATCCGCCCGCCAACCGCGGCCGTCAGATCCCCGAGTACGCCGAAGCGGACGAGGAGGAGCAGATCGAGCGGACCGTCCTCGAAGGGGTGGAGGAGGCGCAGCACGAGCAGATGGTCGCGGGCGGCCAGGAGGACCGATTCTCGGCCGAAGCCGACCCGGTGACCAAGCCCTCGGCCGACCAGACCATCCGCCGACAGCGGCGCCAAGTCTAGCGAAGGGGCGGCGCTTTGCCGCGTTAGCCGCGGTGGCCGGGGCCCGGGCCCCGGCCGCCGGCGGCGGTGCCCTCGGCAAACGCCGTGATCATCTGGTCGTTGAAACCGGGAATGTCTGCCGGCTGGCGGCTGGTCACGAGGCCCCGGTCGACCACGACGACTTCGTCCACCCACCGCGCGCCCGCGTTTCGCAGGTCTGTCCGGAGCGAGGGGAAGGAAGTCAGCCGTCGGTCCTGCACCACCCCCGCCTCGATCAGCAGCTGCGGGCCGTGGCAGATCGCCGCCACCGGCTTGCCGGCCTCGAAGAACCGACGGACGAATTCGACCGCCAAGGGGTCAGTCCGCAGCCGGTCGGGGTTCATGACCCCGCCCGGGAGCAGGAGGCCGTCGTAATCCTCGGGTTTCGCCCGCCGGAGGGAGACATCGACTTCCACCTCCTCGCCCCAGTCCTTCTCATCCCAGCCGCGGATCGCGCCGGTTTTCGGCGCAATCACCTCGGTGACGGCCCCGGCGGCGTCGAGCGCGCGCCGTGGCTGCAGCAGCTCCGATTGCTCAAAGCCGTCGGTCGCGAGCACCGCGATTCGTTTCCCGGCCAATGCCTTCTTCATGGTGGTCCTTTCCCGTTTGGTTTTGGATTTGTCTTAAGGTGCGGGAAACTACCCCTGCCCCGCTCCTTCTGCCATCGGAGGAAATAACCCTCCCGCCATCGGGGGCGGCCCCCTCCAGCCGGGCCAGGGCAAGATCGCACAGGGCGGCCAGATAGTCCTCGGCCGCGTCCGCCAGGGCGCCAACGCCGTGCGCGTAGGCAAGCATCAGCCGGGTGTCTGGGCCGGCCTGGGCCGCAACCAGCCGGCGCAGCCGCTCGGCGATCTCCGCCCGCTCGATCTCGGCCGCAGGTTCCGGCGACGGATCGCACAGGATCAGTTCCATCGCTGGTGCTTCGCCCGGCGCGCCCTCTGGGCTGTGCAGCGAAACGACCCGCGGCCGCTGTTGCTGCCAGAAGTACGCCGCATGACCAAGACGCAGCTCGTGGCAGAGCTCGTGGGCGGACGGTGCCCGGTCCCCTGGGGAGCGCGCCGCCAGATAGCGGTCGATCCGCCGCCCAATGCGGTGCTGGTTGACCGGGAACGACACGACCGAGCCGCTCTTCTGGAAATGCCGCGCCATGTGATAGCGAATCCAGTAGCCGGCAAAGTAGGCGAAGCGCGCCGCCTGGGGGCCCGGCACATAGCGGTCGATGGCGTCGAGCAGGCCGTCCGAGGCGGCCGCGAGCATGTCGCCGTAGTCCTGCAGGCCACGCCGGCGGGCCGCCGCCTTGGCGAGGCCGTAGTTGCCGAGAAAGAGCGTTTCGCGAAGTTCGAGCAGCCGGCGGTGGCACTCACCGGCTCCTGCGGGCAGCGCTTCGGCCGGGGCGCCGGCAACGACCATCTCGAAATAAGTGCGGACCGGAACCGAGGCCAGGAGCCAGGCGGCCAGCGGGGCTGTCGTGGCGGAAGCCTCCGCCTGCGCCAGAAGCCCGTCGAGCTCGCGCCGCCGGGCGGCGCTCAGGCGCGCCGTCCGCCAGGATCGGGCCGCCTGGCTCGGCCGCCCGACTTCCGGGTCGCGGGGCGGGAGCGCCTCCCGCCAGGCCCGGATCAAGGCTGGCTGCGTGGCGAGATGTCCCGCGAGACAGCGCTGGAAGCTGTAGAAATCCGCAAACAAGGAGTCGTTCTGGGCATAGGTCGGGACGGAGATCATGGGGTGCTGCAAATACTAGCAGCTCAACCCGTTTCCCTCGCGGATGTTGTGAAAATATATGATGCCAATCCCACTGGGATATTTCCCCCAGGGGCCGCTGCCATGTTGTTGCTATCGGCGTCGGCCAGCCTGCCGCCCGAAAGGCCGCCAACGCTCCCTGTGGCCTGGCGGCGGGCCCACCCAGGGGAACCGCCAGAAACGAGACGCCGGATTCTCCCGCGGAAAAAAGGTGGGCGGCGGGGCGGGGATTTCCCAAAAGGGTGCCGGCGGCGGGGCCCGTTCGGCTTCGGCATCCGGCAGGGCGGCGGGCAGGGGCCCGGAGGGAGAAGGCAGGCTCGCCGCCAGCCTGCTGGCATAGAGGGCCGCCACCCCTCCGATGTGCGCGAGATCCTGCGTCACCTCCGTCCCCACCCGTTGGATCACCATGGCGGCGGCCGCTGGAGCCCGCGGACCCACGCGCCGGGCAATGAGCGGCACCGCGACGGCCGCCAGGGCCCCGACGAAGGCGAGGCTGGCGAGGGCACCGACGAAGGTAAATCCAGCGGCGTCACTTGCGGGGTCCGACGGCACAACCTGCGGGTTCATCCCGGAAAAGTAACAAGCCCGTCCCCCTTAAATGCGGCGCCCCAAAGAGTGCGGTGGCCCGTTGCTATATTCCGGGACATGCGACGCTGCCTCCTTTCGCCCCTAGCGGTCCTCCTGTCCGTGGCGACGGCTTGGCCGGCGTCCGCGACGCCCGCCAACGTCCGGGAAGCAGCCGCCGCTCCGGACTCCGCGCGCGCCGAGGCCATCCCCTTCCTTCACCTGCGTCGGGGCAGTTTGATCGAAAGCGTGGCGTTCTCCATCGCCTACCAGCGGGCGGCTCCGGGCGAAGACTGCATTCTCCTGGTCAACGTCGGTCCAAACGGACCGGAGGCGGTCGCGGTCTATACCCGGGGCGCCGAGCTCTGGGTGCGCGCGCCGGCCATGGGACAATTCCTGCTTCCCGGCCTGGTCGCCGGCGACATCAATCACCGCGCTCGCGTGCGCCCGGCCGTCGCTGCCGTGCTCGCGAACCATCCGCGTCCCGGTCACCCCGAATCCTTCGCGCCGGACGCCGCGCAGCTGGACCAAGCCGCCGCGGCGGTGGATTTCTTTCCCTCCGCCTTGAGCGACGTCGATGTCTCGATCGCCGCGGCCGATGGCACGCGGCGGCGCCAGAGGCTCCGCCTGCTCGTGCTGGACTGGAATCAGCGTCACTTCCTCTGGCATCCGGCGCTCGGGACGTTCGAGGTTCCCGTGCCGCAGGATCCGGTCACCCTCGCGCCGGCGCTTTGCGCCCGTCGCGCGGAACTGCCGGCCAGCGTCCTGTTCGTTCGGGAATACCTCCGCCAGCATCCGGCCGAAAAGGCGCAGGTCCTGCTGGACGAGAATCTGACGGAGCATCCCCTTAAGTGGTTCGCGCGCGGGGCGGCCGTTGCCGCCTATACCGCGCACGGTCGCGTTTGGCTGCACGCGCCAGGGGCCGACATCGCACTCGCAACGGCGGCCCCGGCGGATTTTGCGGAGCCGGCGGCGCTGGCGCGCCAGGGAATCCAGCGCTATCACGCGCTGCTACGCGACCCGGGACCTACGGTCGCCGCCTCGCCGACCGGCCTCGTCGGAGACACCGACGAGCTGCAACGGCGCCGCGTCCATTTCCGGCTGCAGGTTGCAAACGCACGGCCGGGGCGCGCGCGCGGGGGACCCGAGCTCCTGATCATCTCCTGCGGGGCGCTCCAATACGTCTACGCCCCCGGCCATGGCGCCGCGTATTCCGGCTGGCTGCCCCCATACCGCCCGCTCCTCCTCGATGGGATTCTCTTCGCGGCCCATGAGGCGCGGCTGCATCCCGCGGAGCGTTACACCGTCCTGGTCCATCCCCCCACCAGCCGACTGACCTACCCGCCTGGTGGCGTGAATGCACATGTCTTTTACGCCTCCGGCGGCCATCTGTGGGGCCATATCACCGAGGACCACGTCGGCGAATACCGGGTGGCGGACGCCACCGCCGCCGAGGTCGGCGATGTTCGCCGGCTGCAAGCGCTCTGCTCGGAAAATCCGGCCATGGCCGCTGCCCAGTCGCGGGCAGCCACCGAAGCCCTCGGCCCCGTGTACCGGCGGCCCGCGCGCGATCTGCCGCCCTTCGATGCCGGGGCCTTCGACCCATCGGTCGTTTTGGCCGAGCTGCGGGCCGCGGGCCTGCCAGTCCAGCCGGTGGCGGAGCGGGAGCGGGCGGACGATGGGACGATCCGGGAATTCCCCTCGGTCGTTCCGGCGTTTCGGTGGGCGGGCACGTGGTATGTTTATGTGGACCAGAAGGTCTTCCGCGCCCGGGCGCGCGGCTATGATTTGGATGAGGCGCCTTCACCCCATGCGCCCTAAACCAGCCCGCCCGCTCTTTCTGCTGCTGGCAGCGGCGGCTTTCCTCGCGCCTGGCGTTCACGCCTGGTTTGCGAACGACGCCTATGACGACTACGCGAACGGAGGCGCCAGCGACTCGGGCGGCTTCACCTATGGTGAACTCGGCGGCGGCGATCCGAACGCGCCCGCCTGGCAAAACGCCGCCCTCTTCATTGCCGAGCCCGACCCCGTGGTGGACCCGCCCGCCCCCGGCGGCGGAGGGGGAGGCGAGGCCACTACGACCCCTGCGCCCGTGGATCCCACCCCTCCCGATCCCCCGGCGCCCGCACCCGATACCGGCCCTCCGCCCGCCGACCCGGCGGCCGATCCCGCGCCGGCACTGGACCCTCCGCCGGCGCCCCCTCCGGATATTCCCGCGCCGCTCGCCGTGCCCGTGGCCCCGTCTGCGACCCTTACCGCCTCGCCTGAGAGCGGTCCTGCCCCCTTGGGCGCGGTGGTCGCCTGGACCAGCGCTGACGCGGACAGTGCCGTGCTCAGCGGGGCCGGGTTGGCGAGCACCGCCCTGGCTGGTTCACAGTCGGTGACCCTGGACGCACCGGGCACCTATACCTTCACCCTCGCCGCCAGCGGGCCGGGCGGACAGGTGGTCCGGTCCGCCAGCGTCACCGCCCTACCCACCCGTCTTCCCCAGGTCATCACCTTCACTCCGCCCGCCGC
>CAIWXW010000187.1 GCA_903916755.1 uncultured Opitutaceae bacterium
CAGTTCCAGCACCTGCTGGAGCACATGATTGCGCAAGCGGACGCGGCAGAGCGTGGGAGTACGGGCGTCATCAAAGAGATCGCCTTCCAGCGGCTTCATCTCGAAGGTGTGAACCAGGCTCCGGCCTCCCTCCTCGCCGGCAGCGGCCGCCATGGTCATCTGCTCCTGCGGCGCGAAGCCGCGGTAGATGAGCTTGAACAGCGTCTTAGTGGAAGCGTCGAGGAAGTAGCCGTTGCGGCTGCGCTCCGTATCCAGCGGCGCGAGCGCGAGTTCGCGCAGGCTCTCCAGGCTGTAGCCGGTGCGATACTCTTCGCTATCCATGGGGGCGTAGCCGAGCGCCGGGCGGGCCTCCACATAAAAGAGGAAGAGCAGCCGGTAGAGGTAGCGGAGGCATTCGCGGCTCAGGTCTTCCGGTGCGAGCACGCCGTACACCTTTTCCTTCAGCACTTCCCGCAGGTAGTAGAGGGCTTCATTGCCGATGCGCTCGATGCATTCGCGCGCGCTGTATTTCAGGTCTTCGGAGACTTTGGCGGCATGCTTGTGAGAGCCTTCGTCGAGCCGGTCCAGCAGGTTGTTGCCGTCGCGCGGGCAGATGCTCTCGGCTCCGGCCAGGGCGGGTAAGAGGCGGGTGGCGTCGCCGCTGGTGAAGATGCGGTCGAAGTGGAAGCGCAGCAGGCGGCGGTCCGCCCACTTGGTGCGGTCGATGAGGAGGAGTTGCCCGGCATGGAAGAGTAGCACCCAGCGCGGCGGCTCTTCGCCGGCGAAGACCTGATCGGTGAGGACGTCTTCTAGCGAAGCGTCGCCGGTCCATTTCAACTCGTCGCCGGGCGGCAATTGCTCGCGCAGGAAGGGCAACCCGAGCGGGTCGCCGAGTTCGTTGGTGGCATCGAGCGCCTCGATCAGCCAGAGTTCGGGCGAGCCATCGGCGCGGGTGATCTCGCCGGCGATGGGGATCGTGACGCCTTCCTCGTCTTCACGGATCCCGGGCTGCCATGCGTAGCCCAGCGCATCCAGCAGCGTTCGTAGCCAGGCTCGCTGGCATTCCAGGCGAGCGGCCGGGTCGGTGAGCCCGTCCAGTTCCACATGCATGGCCGGCCAGGCGGCGCCGCAGCGGCGAACGGCGGCAAGCGGGGAATCGGGGGCGTCGCCGTCGGCGGTGGTCCAGCGCGCAAAGACGGGACGGAGAGCCTCCTCGAGTTCCGAGCCGAGGTAGTAATCGGTGTAGAACTCCCTCTCGTTGGTGATGCCGGTGAGATCGAGCGCCATGGTCATTCTCCCCGGAAGACGGCTGCGACGCGGAGGAACGCCGCATCCTCGGTTGTGAGGGTGTCCTGCACGTAGGCGGTCCAACTGGCGAAGATCGAATCGATCTTGCGCTCCCGGACCTGCTTTTGGCGGAGGCGGACACCGGCCAGGCCAACTTCGCCGAAATCGATTTCCAGTTGCTGCTTCTTGGCGGTGCGCAGAGCTTCGAGCTTTTTGCGTTCCGCCTCCAGCTTCGGCAGCATCTCTGCGTTCAGAGCCTCGCGGCATTCGGACATATATTTGCGGCCGTGGGCGACGGCTTCCGGGAGCAGCGTCTCGGCGGCGGTGAGCGAGGGCTGGAGCGAGGGGTTGGCGAAATCGGTGCGGTGGAAACTGGTTCGTTCCAGGAATGCCTCCAGCGGCTCGATGCCGGTGAAGGTGCCGGATTCGAAGCGAACGCCGAACCAGCGGTGGACGACGGGCTGTCCCTTGCGATTCGGGGTCTCGCCCTGCATCAGGAAGACCAGTTCCTGGGGGGCGAGGACGCCTTTCAGCGTGATGACCGGAGCCTCGGCGCGGTCAAAGTTCACCAGCAGCTTGTAGTTCAGCCATTCGACGGCCGGGTGCAGATCCCACAGGAGGTGGATGTTTGGCCACTCGCGATCTTTACTGGCGCGCGTTTTGGCGATCTCCTCCTGGACCAGTTTCGTGTCGCTGGTGAGGTGGAGGCGGCCATCGTCGGGCAGGGAGCCCCTGGGCACGGACCGCTTCAGCGATCGTTGGAGATCACCGGGCACGGTCAGGCTGACCATCTGGCGGGAGGCGTCGATGTTGAAGTCCAGGCGGCGGTCGTTGGCGAGGCCGGCGGCGAGGTAGTCGAGGTCAGTTGGGTAGAGGGACGGCGCCGTGTGCTTGCAAGAAGGCGCGGTTTCGCCCTTGGGTGGCGGCGCGGTGCCCATGAGGATGGCGAGGAGGTCGGCCGCTTTGGCGGTCTGCTGCATCTGC
>CAIWXW010000188.1 GCA_903916755.1 uncultured Opitutaceae bacterium
GCCTGCGGGCAGCCGGGGGGCGCGCCGCGGGCCGGCGTCACCAAGCACTGCTTGCGGCTGCCGTCCGAGTTCGTCTGGAACAGGCAGTAGCCGGTGTTCGTGTCGCCCGTGAAATGGCAGGCCTGGCCGCTCGTGTCCTCGTTCGGGCAGGAGCGGCTCTGGTTCCTGAACCAGCTCGAGCCGGGCAATCCCTTCTACAACATGCCCGCGGCCCTGCGGCTGCGCGGCGCCTTTTCGGCGGCGGCGGCGGAGCGCGTCCTGCGCGAGCTGGTGCGCCGCCATGAATCGCTGCGGACGGTGTTCGTCGCGATCGACGGCCGGCCGGCCCAGCGGATCCTTCCGGCGATGCCGGTGCCGCTGGCGCGGGAGGACCTGCGGGCGCTGCCGGCGGCGGCGGCGGCCTCCGCCTTGGAGCGGCTCGCCGCCGAGGAGGCGCGGCGTCCCTTCGACCTCGCGTCCGGCCCCTTGCTCCGGGCCCGGCTCATCCAGCTGGCGGACGAGGAGCACGTGCTGCTGCTCACGATGCACCACATCGTCTCCGACGGCTGGTCGATGGGCGTCCTCACCCGCGAAATGGGCGCCCTCTACGGGGCCTTCACCGAGGAACGGCCCTCGCCCCTGCCGGAGCTGGCGCTCCACTACGCGGACTTCGCCGCCTGGCAGCGGCAGTGGCTGAGCGGGGCGGTCCTGGCGGACCAGCTGGCCTACTGGAAGCGCCAGCTGGCCGGCGCCCCGCCCGTCCTCAAGCTGCCGACCGACCGGCCGCGTCCCCCCGTGCAGAGCTTCCGCGGCGGCAGCCATGCCTTCGCGCTCGGGCGTCCGCTCGCCGACGCGCTCGCTGCCTTCAGCCGCGAGGCCGGGGCCACGCTTTTCATGACGCTGCAGGCGGCCTTTGCCGCCCTCCTCGGGCGGCTCTGCGACCAGGAGGATCTCGTGATCGGCACGCCGATCGCGAACCGTCACCGGGTTGAGATCGAGCCGCTGATCGGGTTCTTCGTGAACACGCTGGTCCTGCGGACGGACCTTTCCGGCGCGCCGACCTTCCGCGAGCTGGTCGGCCGCGTGCGGCGCGGGGCGCTCGAGGCCTATGCGCACCAGGATCTGCCCTTCGAGCGGCTGGTGGACGAGCTGCAGCCCGAGCGGGACCTGAGCCGCAATCCCGTCTTCCAGGTCATGTTCGCGCTGCACAACACGCCGCAGGGCGCGCAGGTGCTGCCCGGCCTGGTGATCGAGGCGCTCCCGGCCGAGCGGATCTCCGCGCAATTCGACCTCGTGCTCGACCTCTGGGAGACGCCCGACGGCCTGGCGGCGGTGCTCGAATACGCGACCGACCTGTTCGAGCCGGCCACCATCCGCCGCTGCGCGGGGCATTTCCGCAACCTGCTGGCCGGCGCCCTGGCGGCGCCGGACGCGCCGGTGGGCCGGCTCGAGCTGCTCGATGCGGCGGAGCGGCGGGAACTGCTCGAGGGCTTCAACGCGACGACGATGCCCTATCCGCACGACCGCACGCTGCAGGGGCTGATCGCCGAGCAGGCGGCGCGGCACCCGCAGCGGATCGCGGGCGCGCATCGCGGCCGGCGCCTGACGTACGCCGAGCTGGACGCGGCCGCCAATCGCCTTGCCCGCCGCCTGCGCGCGCGGGGGGTCCGACGGAACGACTTCGTCGGCATTCTCGACGAGCGCGGGCTCGACTGCCTCGTCGCCATGGTGGGCATCCTCAAGGCGGGCGCGGCCTTCCTGCCGATCGACCCGGCCTATCCGGATGAGCGCGTCCAGTACATGATCGCCAACAGCGGGGTCGCGATGCTCGTCACGCGCGAGGCGGTGCTCGCCCGCTTCGACCTCTCCGGCGCGGGCGCCCTGCGCGAGGTGGTGCTCTTCGACGAGCCGGCCGCCGCCGCCGGGCCGCTGCGGCGCCACGGGCACCGGGATTGGGCGATGGAATCGGCGGCGCCGCTCGCCGACGACGGCGCCAGCGCCGACTACGCCTACCTCCTGTACACCTCCGGCTCCACCGGCCTGCCGAAGGGCGCGATCATCCGGCACAACGGCGCGGTCAACCACATCTACGGCCAGTTCCGGGAGCTCGCGTTTCATCCCGGCACCGCGTTCCTGCAAAGCGCGCCCTCCTCCTCGGACATCTCCGTGTGGCAGTTCCTGGCGCCGCTCCTCATCGGCGGCCGCACGGTCATCGCCGACTACGAGACGGTCTGCGACGCGGAACGCCTGCACGCGCTGATCCGGGACGAGGCTGTCACGCTGATCGAGCTGGTCCCGGTCGTGCTCAAGGAGCTGCTGGACCACGCCGCGCGGCTGCAGGCCCCGGCGCGGGCGCTCCCCGCGCTTGAATTCTCGATGGTCACCGGCGAGGCCGTGTCGGTCGCGCTGGTGAACCAGTGGTTCGCCACCTATCCCGCGATCCGGCTGGTGAACGCCTACGGGCCGACCGAGGCGGCCGACGACATCTGCCAGGCGATTCTCGACCGGCCGCTGCCCGCCGACCTGCCCACCGTCCCCATCGGTCGGACGCTGCCCAACCTCACGCTCTACGTGCTCGACCGCCACCGCCAGCTCGTCCCGGTCGGCGTGCCGGGGGAAATCTGCGTCTCCGGGGTCGGGGTGGGGGCGGGCTACTGGCGGAACGAGGAGAAGACGCGCGAGGCGTTCCCGGCCAACCCCTACGCCGAGGACGGCCGCGGCGACGTGCTCTACCGGACGGGCGACCTGGGCCGCTGGCGGCCCGACGGCTCGCTGGAGATGCTCGGGCGCTTCGACCAGCAGGTGAAGCTGCGGGGCTTCCGGATCGAGCTGGGCGAGATCGAGAGCATGCTGAGCCGGCACGCGGCGGTCGCGGAGGCGGTGGTGCTGGTCCGCGAGGACCGGCCGGGCGACAAGCGGCTCGTCGCGTACCTGACGCCGGACGAGGCCGCCGAGACCCTGCGGGAAAAGCTCGGCGCGCTCCAGGGCGAGCAGGTCGCGCTCTGGCAGGACCTTCATCAGGACAGCTACCGCGGCACGCTGGACTATGGCGACGCGACCTTCAACGTCATCGGCTGGGACAGCAATTACACCGGCCAGCCGCTCGCGGTGGCCGAGATGCGGGAATATGTCGCGGACACGGTCGCCCGGATCCGCGAGCTGCGCCCGCGGCGCGTCCTTGAGCTGGGCTGCGGGACCGGCCTCCTGCTCTTTCCGCTGGCCCCGGCCTGCGAGTCCTATTTTGGCACGGATCTATCCGCCGTGGCGATCGAGCGCCTCGAGGCCCGGCGGCGGGACCGGCCGGACTTGGGGCACGTCACGCTCCGCGCCCAACCGGCCGATGATTTCAGCGGCATCGCCCCGGGTTCGCTCGACGCGGTCGTCCTGGGCTCGGTCGTCCAGTATTTCCCCGGCATCGACTACCTGCTCACCGTCCTCGAAGGCGCGCTGCGCGCCCTGCGGCCGGGCGGCGCCATTTTCCTGGGCGACGTGCGGGTGCGCGCGCTGCTGCCGGCCTTCCATGCCTCGGTCCAGCTCTTCAAGGCCCCCGACCGGCTGGACGCGGCGGGCCTCCGCGAGCGGGTGCGCGGCGCGCTGGCCCGCGAGCAGGAGATGGCGGTTGACCCCGCCTTCTTTGCGGCGCTGCGATCGCGCTGGCCGCAGCTCACCCGGGTGGAGATCCGGCCGAAGGCCGGCACCGTGCACAACGAGATGACGCGCTTCCGCGCGGACGTGACGCTCCACACCGACCCCGTGCCCCCGGCGGCGAACCCCGCTTGGGTCGACTGGCGCGACCGCGCCCTCGGCCTGGCGGATCTGCGGCGCGAACTGACCGGACCGGCCCGGACCGGCCTGGCGCTGCGTCGCGTGGCCAATCCGCGGGTGCAGGCGGAACTGCGCACGCTGGCGTGGCTCGAGAGCGCGCCCGCCGGCGATACGGTGGGGGGCTGGAAGGCGACCCTCGCGCGCGAGGAGCCGGCGGGTCTCGATCCTTCCGCGCTCGAGACGCTGGGCGCGGAGCTCGGATTCACGGTCCAGGCGGCCTTCGCCCTTGATGTGGCGGATGGCAGCTTTGACGTGGTCTTCCAGCCGGGGACCGTGGCCCGGCCGGTCGAATTCTTCGCGGTGGGGGCGCCGCGGCCCTGGCGCACCTACGCCAACAATCCCCTGCACGAGAAGCTCGCGCGCGAGCTGGTCCCGCCCCTCCGTGGCTTCCTGCGCGAACAGTTGCCCTCGTACATGGTGCCGGCGGATTTCGTGGTCCTGGAGGCCATGCCCCTCCTGCCCAACGGCAAGGTGGACCGGCGCGCGTTGCCGGCGCCCGAGGCCGGCGCGGCCGAGCGCGACTACGTGGCCCCGGCCACGCCGACGGAGGAGAAGCTCGCCGGCATCTGGGGCCCGGTGCTCGGGCTCGAGCGGGTCAGCGCGACGGCCAATTTCTTCGAGCTCGGCGGGCACAGCCTGAAGGCCACCCAGGTGGTGAGCCGGATCCAGCGGGACCTGGGAGTCGAGGTGGCCCTGCGGGAAGTGTTCAACCGGCCCACGGTCCGGGAGCTGGCCCGCGAGATCGAGGGCCGGCGCCGGACCGGCTACGCGCCGCTGCCCCGCGCGGACGAGGCGGCGCACTATCCGCTGTCGCATGCGCAGCTTCGCCTCTGGGTGCTGGCGCAGATGGAGGGCGCCTCGGCCGCCTACAACATGCCCGCGGCGCTGCTCCTCGAGGGGACGGTCGATCCGGAGGCGCTGGGACTGGCGCTGGCCGATCTCGCCGCCCGGCATGAGTCGCTGCGGACCACGTTCACGGTGATCGCCGGCGAACCCCGGCAGCGCATCTCGCGGCGGGCGCTCGGATCCCTCGAACGCGCGGACCTCGCGGGCGAGGCCGACCCGGAAGCCGCGGCCCGAGCGCTGGCCCGCGCGGACGCGGCGCGGCCCTTCGATCTGGAGGCCGGGCCGCTGCTGCGCGCCACGCTGCTGCGCCTCGGCGAGGGGCGGCAGGTGCTGCTGTTCAACACGCACCACATCGTTTCCGACGACTGGAGCCTGGGGGTCCTCGTCCGCGAGTTCATCCGGGGCTACACCCTCCGGCAGGGCGGCGAGGAACCGGGCCTGCCGGCCTTGCGCGTGCAATACCGGGACTACGCGGTCTGGCAGAACGCGCAGCTCGAGGGGGAGGCTCTGGCCCCTCACCGCGACTACTGGCGCCGGCAGTTTGCGGGCGAGATCCCGGTGCTCGATCTCGCGGCCGATTTTCCGCGTCCGCCGGTCAAGACCTACCGGGGCCGGTCGCGTCCGTTCGTCCTGCCGCCGGAGCGCGCCCGCGAGCTCAACGCGCTCGCCCGCCGGAGCGAGAGCAGCCTTTTCATGCTCCTGGTCGCCGCCGTGCAGGCGCTGCTCCACCGCCAGACGGGCCAGCGCGACCTGATCGTGGGCTTCCCCATCGCGGGCCGAAACCATCCCGACCTCGAGGACCAGATCGGATTTTACGTGAACACGCTCCCGCTCCGGGTGCAGATCGAGCCCGCCCGGCCGTTCACGGCGCTGCTCGACCAGGTGCGCCGGACCGCCACCGAGGCCTTCGAGCACCAGGCCTATCCGTTCGACCGGCTGGTGGAGGACCTGGCGCTGGCGCGCGACGTCACCCGCTCCCCGCTCTTCGATGCCGTGGTCGTCATGCAGAATGTGGATCCCTACGCGCTGGCGCTGCCCGGCGCGGTGGTCCGGCCCTTCCTCGACGAATCGGATGTGAGCAAGTTCGACCTCGCCTTTCATTTCGAGGAGCGGGACGGCACCCTGGCGGGCGCGCTGGTCTTCAATCCGGACCTTTTCACCGACGAGCACATGGCGCGGCTCGCCGCGCAGCTGCTGAACATCTGCGACAGCGTCGCGGCCGATCCCGCCCAGCCGGTCGGCCGCCTCAACCTGCTGCCGGCCGAGGAACGCCGCCGCGTCCTGACGGCGGCCGATCCCGCGCCCGCCGAGTTCCCGCGCGGCGGGACCCTGGTCGCCCGCTTCGAGGCGCAGGCGGCGCGCGCCCCCGGGGCGGTGGCGCTGACGCTCCCGGGCCCGGGCGGCGGCGCGCTGACCTACGCGGAACTCAACGCGCGGGCGAACCAGGTGGCGCATCGGCTGCGCGGCCTGGGCGTCCGGCCGGAGGATCGCGTCGGCCTCTATGTCGAGCGTTCGCTCGAGCTGATCGTCGGCCTGGTCGGCATCCTCAAGGCCGGAGCCGCCTACCTGCCGCTGGACCCGGCGTATCCCCGCGAGCGGCTGGCGTTCATGCTGCAGGACGGCGGCGTCTCGGTCCTCCTGACACAGGCAAGCCTGGCCGCGACCGCGGACTTCCGGCCGGCGCGGGTGATCCGGCTCGACGCCGAGGCCGACGGGCTCGCCGCGGGCGACCGCGCGAATCCCCCGCCCGCGGTGGGACCGGACCACGCCGCCTATGTCATCTATACCTCCGGCTCGACGGGACAGCCCAAGGGCTGCGTCGTGACGCACCACCAGGCCCTGCGGCTATTCGAGGCCACCGCCGCCTGGTTCCATTTCGGGCCGGACGATGTCTGGACGCTGTTCCACTCCCACGCCTTTGATTTTTCCGTCTGGGAAATCTGGGGCGCCCTGCTCCACGGCGGCCGCCTGGTGGTGGTGCCCTTCGCGGTCAGCCGCTCGCCCGAGGCCTTCCGCGGCCTGCTGGCGGGCGAGGGGGTCACGATCCTCAATCAGACGCCCTCGGCCTTCCGGCAGCTCATGGCCGCCGACGAGGCGGCCCCCGGCCCGCTGGCCCTCCGCGAGGTGATCTTCGGCGGGGAGGCCCTGGATGTGCCGGGCCTGCGCCCGTGGTTCGACCGGCACGGCGACCAGCGCCCGCGGCTCGTCAACATGTACGGGATCACGGAAACCACGGTGCATGTGACCTACCGGCCGCTGACCCGCGCGGACTGCAACGAGCAGCGCAGCGTGATCGGCGTGCCGATTCCGGACCTGCAGCTGCATGTGCTGGATCCCTGGCTGCAGCCGGCGCCCATCGGCGTCACCGGGGAGATGTATGTCGGCGGCGCGGGCGTGGCGCGAGGTTACCTGAACCGCCCCGGTCTCACGGCCGAGCGCTTCATCCCCGATCCCTTC
This sequence comes from uncultured Opitutaceae bacterium, assembly GCA_903916755.1. Classification (GTDB taxonomy): domain Bacteria; phylum Verrucomicrobiota; class Verrucomicrobiia; order Opitutales; family Opitutaceae; genus Palsa-1447. The sequence continues at coordinate 7,108 of CAIWXW010000188.1, forward strand.
AGCCGCCGGCCCGGCGCGGTGCTGTATCGCTCGGGCGACCTCGCACGGCGCCTGCCGGAGGGCGATCTCGAATACCTCGGCCGGATCGACCAGCAGGTGAAGATTCGCGGCTTCCGCGTGGAGCTGGGGGAAATCGAAGCCGCCCTGGCCGGGCATCCCGGCGTCCGGTCGGCCCTGGTTCTGATCCGGGCGGACGCTCCGGGGGAGCCGCGCCTCGTGGCTTACATCGTGCCCCGGGCGGCGGCCGTCGCGCCGGCTGAGCTGCGCGATCAGCTGAGGCCGCGGGTGCCGGACTACATGGTCCCGTCGGCCTTCGTCTCGCTCCCGGCCTTCCCGCTCACTCCCCATGGCAAGGTCGACCGCCGCGCGCTGCCCGCGCCCGAGGCGGGCGGGGTGGCGCCTGGCCCGGAGTTTGCGGCGCCGCGGGATCCGCTGGAGGAGACGATCGCGGGGCTCTGGCGGGAGGCGCTCCAGGTGGACCGGGTGGGGCGGCAGGATAATTTCTTCGACCTCGGCGGCCATTCGCTCCTGGTCGTGCAGGTGCACCGGAAGCTCCGCGCGGAGCTGGGCCGGGAGCTTTCCGTGGTCGACCTCTTCAAGCACGCGACGATCGCGGCGCTCGCGGAATTCCTCCGCTCCGCACCCGGAGCGCCCGGCGCCGGGCTCGAGGATGCGCGCGAGCGGGCGCGCAGGCAGCGCGACGCGCGGCGCGCCCGGCCGGGAGGCCAGCCATGAGCGCGGAAGGTATTGCAATCATCGGCCTGGCCGTCCGGTTTCCGGGCGCGGATTCGGTGGAAGCCTTCTGGCGCAACCTGCGGGGGGGGGTGGAATCGACCACTTTTTTCTCTGAGGCGGAGCTCCGGGCCGCCGGGGTCGATCCGGTCCAGCTGGCGGATCCGCGCTATGTGCGCGCCAATGGGGTGCTGCCGGGCGCCGATGCCTTCGACGCGGAATTCTTCGGGCTGAGCCCGCGCGAAGCGGAGGTGACCGACCCGCAGCATCGCGTGCTGCTGGAGCTGGCCTGGACGGCGCTCGAACGCGCGGGTTATGATCCCGAGCGGATGCCGGGACGCGCGGGCGTCTTCGCCGGGGCCGGCCTCAGCACCTATCTCCTGAAGAATCTGGCGCCGAACCGCGCGCTGGTGGAATCCGTGGGCGAGCTGGCGCTGCTCCTCGGCAACAACAAGGATTTCGCGCCGACGCGGATCTCGTACAAGCTGAACCTCCGGGGACCGAGTGTGGCGGTGAATACGGCCTGTTCCACCTCGCTCGTGGCCGTGCACCTGGCGTGCCAGAGCCTGCTCGACTTCCATTGCGACGTGGCGCTGGCCGGGGGCGTCTCGGTCCAGGTGCCGCAGGCCCAGGGGTATGTGCACCAGGCGGGCGGAATCGGCTCGCCCGACGGCCGCACCCGGACGTTCGACGCCCGGGCCGAGGGGACGGTGGGCGGAAACGGCGCCGGCCTGGTGGTGCTGAAGCGCCTGGCCGACGCGATCGCGGACGGCGACACGATCCACGCCGTGATTCGCGGATCCGCCGTCAACAACGACGGATCCGCCAAGGTCGGCTTCACCGCGCCGAGCGTGGAGGGCCAGGCCCAGGTGATCGCCGAGGCCCAGGCGGTGGCCGGCGTGGCGCCGCGGGACATCTCGTATGTCGAAGCCCACGGCACCGGCACGGCCATGGGAGACCCCATCGAGCTGGCGGCCCTCACCGAGGTGTTTGCCGCCAGCACCGCGGATCGCGGCTTCTGCGCCCTGGGCTCGGTGAAGACCAATTTCGGGCATCTCGACGAGGCGGCCGGCGTGGCCGGCCTGGTCAAGGCGGTGCTGGCCCTGGAGCACGGCGAACTCCCCCCGAGCCTGCACTATGAGACGCCGAACCCCCGCATCGATTTTGCGGGCGGCCCGTTTTATGTGAACGCCCGGCTGGCACCCTGGCCCCGGACTCCGGGCCAACCGCGCCGGGCCGGGGTAAGCTCGTTCGGCATCGGGGGCACGAATGCGCATGTCGTCCTGGAAGAGGCGCCCGCGCCGGGCGCCGCGGCCGACCCCGGGACGCCGCAGCTGCTGGTCCTCTCGGCCCGCACGCCGGAGGCGCTCGTCCTCGTCGCGGAAAACCTGGCGCGGGATCTCGAGGCGCATCCGCAGCGGTCGCTCGCCGACGTGGCGTACACGCTGGCGCTGGGACGGCGGGCCTTTGCCCACCGGCGCGGCGTGGTGGCAAAAACGACCGCGGAGGCCGCGGCCGCCCTGCGGGGAGCCGCTCCGGCGGAGGGTCCGGCTGGACTGGTGGCCACCGCCCGCGACTGGGAGGCGGGCGGCGCGGTGGACTGGGTGGGCTTTTATGCGGGACAGCGCCGCCGCCGGCTGCCGCTGCCGACCTATCCCTTTGAACGCCGGCGCCATTGGATCGAAGCGCCGTCCGCCGTCGATGGCGCGGACTCCGCCCCGGCGCGCAAGCGCGCCCGCGTCGAAGAATGGTTCTACCAGTCCTCCTGGAGACAGGCGGCCGTGCCACCGGCGGCGGCCACGGCCCCGCGCCACCTGGTCTGGTTCGGTCCCGCCGCCGCGGGGGACGAGGCGATCCGCTCGCTGCGGACCGCGGGGGTGAAGGTGACGGTGGTGGACGACCCGGCGGTCCTGGATGCGGCGCCGGCCGCGCTCGCCTGGGCGCGGAAGCTGAAGGACGCCGGTGAGCGGCCCACGGACATCGTCCACGCGCGCGGCGCGGGCGTGTTCGATCGGGACGAGGGCTTTGCCGCCGCGCAGGCCGACGGCTACCTTAGCGGGCTCGCCCTGGTCCAGGCGCTGGTCGCCGCCGATCTGGCGGCGGAGGTTCGCCTCACGTTCCTGCTGCGGCATGCGGCGGATGTCACGGGGTCGGAGGTGCTGGCCCCGGGCCGCGCGACCCTCCTGGGGCTGGCCAAGGTGATTCCGCAGGAATTTCCCGGCCTCAGCTGCCGGGTCGTCGACCTCACCGGCAGCGAGGCCGGCGGGGCCGCGGTGGCGGCCGAGCTGGTCAGCGGCGCGACCGATGCGCTGGTCGCCTACCGCGGCTCGCGCCGCTGGGTCCACGCCTTCGCGCCGCTCGCGCTCGACTCGGCCGCGGGCGCGGCGCGGCTGCGCCCCGGGGCCGTCACGCTGATCACCGGCGGCCTGGGCGGCGTCGCCCTGATCGTGGCAGAGCACCTCGCCCGCACCGCTCAGGCCCGGCTGGTGCTGGTGGCCCGCCGCGGACTGCTGGCGGGCGCCAGCCCGGTTCCGCGCTCGGAACTGCTGGAGCTCACGGCCGCCGAAGCCGTCCTGGCGCGGCGCCGGGATCTCGGCGAAGCCGCCACTTACCGCGCCTTCTCCGGCGAGGTGGACCGGCTGTGCGCCGTCCTGGCCTACCATTACCTGGCGGACGCGGCTCCGGACCGCTCCCCTGGGCGCCGGCAGTCGGTCGCGGCGCTGCGCGCGGACCTCGGGCTCCTGCCGGCGTTCGGAAAATTTCTCGACTATTTCCTGCATGTGCTCGCGTCCGATGGCTACCTGGACCGGGCGGGCGACGAGCTTACCTGGCGGCGGGAGCCCGCGACGGTGCCCTCCGCCGCGTCGGCGATCGCGGATCTCCTGGCCCGCCATCCGGAATTTCGGGGCATCGTCTCGCTCCTGGCCCACTGCGCCCGCTCCTATCCCGCGGCCCTGAGCGGGCGGGTCCCGGCCATCAGCGTGCTATATCCCGACGGCCGCTCCGACCTGCTGGAGGCCGCCGGCCGCGAGATGGCGCGGCCGACGAACAAGCCCGTCCGGATCGCGCTCCTGCGCGAACTGGTGGAGCGGTTGCTGGCGGGAGCCCAGGGCCGGAAGATCCGAATCCTCGAAGTCGGGGTGGGGGACGGCCTCCTCGCCGGCGAGCTCGTGCCGGGATTGGCCGGCCGCAATGCCGAGTATGTGGCGACCGACCTCAGCCGCGCCTTCGTGGTGAAGGCGGAGAGAGCCGCGACCGCCGCCGGCTGGGATTTCGTCTCCTTCGACGTGCTCGACATCTCGCGCGACCCGCTGGCGCAGGGCTTTCGCGCCGAGAGCTTCGATCTGATCGTGGCCATGGACGTCATCCACGCCACGCCGCGGCTCGCCGAGACGCTCGGGCATCTGCGGACGCTGCTGACGCCCGAGGGCGCGCTGGCGCTGGTCGAGAAGGTCCGCGACGAACGCTGGGTGGATCTGGTCTGGGGCCTGGCCGAGGGCTGGTGGTGCTTTGCCGACCCGGAGTGGCGCCAGCTGCATCCGCTGCTGGCGGCCGGCGACTGGGAGCGGCTGCTCGCCGGCAGCGCGATCGGCGAGGTGGCGGTGTTTCCCGAGGAACCCGCGGCGCGCGCCGCCACCGACTACGCGCTGGTCACGGCTCGGCGGCGCTCCGGCGCGGCGGCCGCGGTCCGGCGGCTCGAGGCCCTCGGCGCCGAGGTGGTCGTGGAGGAGGCGGACGTGGCCGATCCCGCGCAGCTGCGCGCCGTCGTGGCGCGGACGGAGGCTCGCTTCGGCGCCCTGCATGGCGTGGTGCACACCGCGGGCCTGACCACCGGCGCGGCGGTCTTCAACCTCCTGCCCACGGCGACCGCGGCGCAGGCTGAGGCGCTCTTCCGGCCGAAGGCCCGCGGCGCGGCGGTGCTGGCCGAGGTGCTCGGGGACCGCCCGCTCGACTTCTGCGTCCTGATTTCCTCCAACGCGTCCGTCCTCGGCGGCCTCGGGCTGGCGGCCTATGCGGCGGCGAACGCCTATCTCGACCTGCTCGCCGCCGAGCAGCGGCGGCGGGGCCGCGGCCGCTGGACCAGCACGAACTGGGATGGCTGGCCGACGGAGCCGCCACCGGGCGCCGCGGCGGTCCGGACGAGCATCGACCAATTCGCGATGACGCGGGCGGAGGCGGAGGCCGCCTTCACCCGGGTCCTGGCCGCGCCCGTGGCCCAGGTGGTGGTCTCCTCGGGCGATCTGGCGGCCCGGCAGCGGCCGTGGGCGCGGCCCGCGCCGCGCGCGCCGGACGTTGCGGGCGAGGCCGCGGCGGCGGAAGCCGCCTCCTCCTTCCATGCGCGCCCCGCGGCGGCGGGGCCATATGTGCCGCCGCGCAGCGGGGCCGAGCGCGCGGTGGCGGCCCTCTGGTCCGAACTGCTCGGCATCGATCCCGTGGGGGCGGAGGATAATTTCTTCGACCTCGAGGGCGATTCGCTGCTGGGCACGCAGCTGGTGGCGCGCCTCTCCCAGGATTTTGGCGTCACGCTTTCCGTCGGTGTCCTCTTCGAATTCCCCTCCGTGGCCGGCCTGGCCGCCCGGCTTGAGGCCGCCCAGGCGGAGGCCGGCGAACAGGAGGAAGGCACCCTGTGACCGCCCTCGACCAGATCCTGGCCGACGCCGAGCGGGCCGGCGTGAAACTCTGGCTCGACGGCGGCGAACTGCGTTTCCGCGCGCCGAAGGGCGCCCTTTCGCCGGCCCTGCGGGCCGCCCTCATCGCGCGCAAGGCCGAGCTGGTGGCGCTGCTCTCGGCCGGGGGCGGCGCCGGCATTGCCCGGGTGCCGGACGCGGCGGATTATCCGCTGTCGCCGGCGCAGCGCCGCCTCTGGGTGCTGGCGGAAATGGATCCGGCTTCCTGCGCCTATCACATCCCGCTCGCCCTCCTCCTCGTCGGCGCGCTGGACCGGGTCGCGCTGGCCTCGGCCCTCGCGGCCGTCCTCCGCCGGCACGAGTCGCTGCGCACGGTGTTCGCCGTCGTCGCGGGCGAACCCCGCCAGCGCGTCCTGGATCGCGCGGAGCCCGCGATCCTGGAGCACGACCTCTCGGGCCGCTCGGATCCCGAGGAGACGGCGCGGGTCTGGCTGCGCGCGGAGGCCGCGCGCCCCTTCGACCTGGCGGCCGGCCCGCTCCTGCGGGTGGCGCTGCTCCGGCTGGCGCCGGAGCGCCGCGTGCTCGCCGCCACGCTGCACCACATCGTGGCCGACGGCGTCAGCCTCGCGGTGCTGGTGCGCGAGCTCGCGCAGGCCTACGAGGCGGCCCGCCGCGGGCAGCCCCCGGGCTGGAAGCCGCTGGCGCTGCAGTACCGGGATTATGCCGCCTGGCAGAACGCGCGCCTGGCCGGACCGGCCCTGGCGGCGCACCAGGCCTACTGGCGGGAAAAGCTCGCGGGCGTGGCCCCGGCCCTCGATCTGCCGTTGGATCATCCGCGGCCCGCCGTCCAGACCTTCAGCGGCCGCATCCAACCCTGGAGCCTCGACGCCCGCCGGCTCCAGGCTCTGCAGGCCCTGGCGCGCCGGGAGCAGGCGAGCCTGTTCATGGTGCTGGTCGCGCTCGTCAAGGTGCTGCTGCGCCGCCACACCGGGCGGGAGGACATCGTCGTGGCGAGCCCCATCGCCGGCCGCGAGGAGCCGGCGCTCGAGGGCCAGATCGGATTCTACCTCAACACCCTGGTCCTGCGGGACCAGGTGGAGGGCGCCGCGTCGTTCCGCGCTTTGCTGCGGCGCGTGCGCGCCTCCGCGCTCGGAGCCTACGAGCACCAGGCCTATCCCTTCGACCAGCTGGTCAATGAGCTCGGCCTGCCCCGTGACCTGAGCCGCGCCCCGCTCTGCGACGTCGTGGTGATGCTGCAGAACACGGGCGACCTGCACTTGTCGCTCGCCGGGGTGGCGGCGCGGGCGTTTCCATTCGAGGCCGGGGTGAGCAAGTTCGACCTGACCTTCGATTTCCAGGAGGGCGCCGATGGCCTGGAGGCGGGCCTGGAATACAACACGGACCTCTTTGCCTCCGACCGCATCGCCCGGCTGGCGGCGCAGCTCAGCACCCTCGTCGACGCGGTTCTCGCCGCGCCGGATCGGCCCATTGCCCGCCTCGCCCTCCTGCCCGGGGCGGAAGTCCGGCAGCTCGCGGAGACCTTCAACGCGACGGCGGTGGCCGTGGACGAGGGCGCGACGGTGGTCAGCCTGGTGGCGGCCCAGATGGCGCGCTCGCCTGCGGCCGCCGCGATCGTCTGCGGAGGCGAGTCCCTGACCTATGCCGAGCTCGACCGCCGGGCCGACCGGCTCGCCCGGCGGCTCCGCCACCAGGGTGCGGGTCCCGGGCGTCCGGTGGGCGTCTGCCTGGAGCGATCGCCCGACCTGGTCGTCGCGCTGCTCGCGGTCGCGCGCACCGGCGCGCCCTACCTGCCGCTCGACCCGATTTTCCCCCCGGAGCGTCTCGCCTTCATGCTCGAGGATTCGGGCGCGGTCCTGCTGGTGGCCGACGACCGTGTGGATTTCCCCCTCCCCGGCACCTGCGCCCGGATCGCCCCGCGCGCCGCCGGGGAGGCGGATGACGCTGCGCTCCCTCTCCCGCCGGTGGCGCCCGACCAGCCTGCCTACCTCATCTACACGTCCGGTTCAACCGGGCGGCCCAAAGGGGTCGCGGTGCGGCATGCCGGCCTCGCCCAGTTTCTGCTCAGCCTGCGCGAGCAGCCCGGACTGTCGGCGGCCGACGCGCTGCTGGCGGTGACCACGATCTCCTTCGACATCGCCGGCCTCGAACTCTGGCTGCCGCTGATCGTCGGCGCGCGGATCGTCCTGGTCGGCCGCACGACCGCGGCCGACGGGGCGGCGCTGCGGGACAGCCTGGCCAGCTCCCAGGCCACCGTGCTGCAGGCGACCCCGGCCACGTGGCGCCTCCTGCTGGCGGCGGGCTGGCCGGGCACGCCCGGCCTGCGCATGCTCTGTGGCGGCGAGGCGCTGCCGGGCGACCTGGCGCGGCAGCTCCTGCCGCGCGGCGCGGAGCTCTGGAATCTCTATGGGCCGACCGAGACCACCATCTGGTCGACGCTGCGGCGGGTGACCCCGGTCGACGCGGCCGAAAGCACCGTGACCATCGGCCGGCCGATCGCGAACACCCAGTGCCGGGTGGTCGACGCCGCCGGCGAACTGGCCCCGATCGGCGTCCCGGGAGAATTGCTGATCGGCGGCGCGGGCGTGGCGCAGGGGTATTGGCGGCGACCGGAGCTCACCGCGGACAAGTTCATCCCGGATCCGTGGGGACCGCCGGGCGCGCGGCTTTACCGCACGGGCGACGTGGCGCGGTGGCGGGCTGACGGGACGCTGGAATTTCTGGGGCGCGGCGACGACCAGGTGAAGCTGCGCGGCTATCGCATCGAACTGGGCGAGATCGAGGCCGCCCTGGCGGCGCATCCGGCCGTCCGCGCTGCGACCGTGGTCCTGCGCGAGGACGTGGCCGGGGATCCCCGGCTTGCCGCCTACCTCGTGCCCCGGACGGAGGGCGGGCTGGCCGACCCCGCCGAACTGCGCGCCTTCCTCCGCGACCGGCTGCCGGAATACATGGTTCCCACCGCCTGGCGGACCCTGGCGGCGCTGCCGCTGACGGCCAATGGCAAGGTGAACCGCCGCGCCTTGCCGGCGCCGGAGGCCGCGGACTCAGCGGACGCCGCGGCGTATGTCGCGCCGCGGACGCCGGCGGAGGCGGAGGTCGCCGCCATTTGGGCGGCCGTGCTCGGCGTCCCGCGCCTGGGCGTCGACGACAATTTCTTCGAGCGCGGCGGCCACAGCCTCAAGGCGACGATGGCGGTGGCCCGACTGCGGCAGTCGCGCGGCGGCGATGTCTCGCTGGCGGACCTTTTTCGCCATCCCACCGTGGCGGCCTTCGCCGGGCGGCTCGGCCCGCGGACAGTTCCGCCGGCCGCGGCCGCGGCCGGGGAACCCGTTGGATCCGCGCCCCTGTCGGCGTCCCAGCGGCGGCTGTGGATCATCGACCAGATGCGCCCGGGCCTCGCCGCCTACCACATGCCGGAGGCGCTGCGGCTGGAGGGGCCGCTCGATTCCGCGGCGCTGACGGCGGTGGTGCGCGCGCTGGTCCGGCGTCACGAGGCGTTGCGGACGATTTTCGTGGCCGAAGGCGGCGAACCCCGCAGCCGGGTTTGCGCCGCCGACGATTTCCGCGTGCGCGAGGTCGACGTGGCGGGCCAGGGCGATCCCGCTGGCGCGGCGCGCGCCGTGGCCGAGGCGGAGGCGGCCGCCCCGTTCGCGCTTGATCGCGGCCCGCTTTTTCGCGCGACCCTCGTGCGGCTGGCGCCGGAGCGGCATCTGCTACTCTGCACGCTCCATCACATCGTGGGGGACGCCTGGTCGGTGGCGCTGCTGCTCCGCGAATTGACCGCCCTCTATGATGCCCAGGTGGCGGGCCGGCCGGATCCGCTCCCGATCCTGCGCGCCGGTTACGGCGACTTTGCCCGGTGGCAGGAGCGCGAGCTGGCGGGTGCCTCCGGCGCGGCGCAGCGCGCCTATTGGCTGAAGCAGCTGGCCGGCGAACCGGCCGCGCTGGCGCTGCCCACGGATTTCCCCCGGCCCGCGCTCCAGACGGCGGCCGGCCGCACGGTGGTGTTTGCCTTTGGGGCTGAGCTTTCCGCGGCCCTGCTCCGCCTGGGCGCGCGCCATGGCGCCACTCCGTTCATGGCGCTGCTGGCCCTCGTCAAGACGCTGCTGGCGCGATACACGGGCCAGAGCGACATCAGCGTGGGCACCCCGGTGGCCGGCCGCGACCGGCTGGATTGGGAAGGGCTGGTGGGCTTCTTCGTCAACACGCTGGTGCTGCGGGACCGGGTGGAACGGACCGCGGGTTTCGCGCAGCTGCTGGAGCAGGTCCGGGACACGTGCCGCGCCGCCTTCGCCCATCAGCTCTATCCCTTCGATCGCCTGGTCGACGACCTCCGGCTCGCGCGCGATCTCAGCCGTCCGCCGCTCTTCGACGTGTCGGTTCAGCTCCTGCACGCGGAGGGCGCGGCGCCGGCTTTGGCCGGCCTCCGAGCCGAGGCCTACGATCACGGCCACACCCCGGCCAAATGCGACCTGAGCTTCGATTTCACCGCGGGGACGGACGGGGTATGCTGCGCCCTCACGTACAACTCCGACCTGTTCGCCCCGGCCCGGATCGGGCGGCTGGCGGAGCATCTGGTTCGGCTGGCCCGATCCGCGGTGGCGGATCCCGCCGGGCCGCTCAGCCGGCTGGCGCTGCTGGAGGAGCCCGAACGGCGCCGGCTGCGCGCCGAGTTCAACCCGCCGGCCGCGCCGCCCGGCGCCCGGGCAATTCCCGAGGTGTTCGCCGCGCTGGCCGCGCGCCAGCCGGAGCATCCGGCCCTGCGGCACGGCGGGGTGGCCTGGTCCTATCGCGAGCTCGACGAGCGATCGAACCGGCTCGCCCAGATCCTGCGCCAGCGGGAAGTCGGGCCGGAGCGGCGGGTGGGGGTCCTCCTCGAACGGGGCCTCGAAATTCCGTGGGTTTTCCTGGCCGTCCTGAAGGCGGGCGGCGTCTACCTGCCGCTCGATCCCCTGCATCCGGCCGAGCGGCTCAGGCTCATGGTGGCCGATGCCGAGCCGACGCTCATCCTCACGCAGGCGAGCCTGCGGGACCGCTGCCCCGGAGGGGTGCCGGTCGTCGCCTGGGAAGAGCTGGCCGCCGAGCTGGAGGCCGCCGCGCCGGCCACTCCGCACCCCCCGCCGGCGGCCGGGCAGGCGGCCTATCTCATCTACACGTCCGGTTCGACCGGGATGCCCAAGGGGGTGGTGGTCGAGCATCGCGGGCTGGTCAACACGATGGCCGACCAGGCGCGGCGGCTAGCCATGATGCCGGCGGACCGGGTGCTGCAGTTTGCCAACAGCTCGTTCGACGCCTCCATCTTCGAGATCTTCCTTGCGCTGCTGAGCGGGGCGACGCTGGTGCCCGCGCTCCGCACCACCCTCGCGGATCCGCGCGAGTTCCTCTCCTTCCTGAAGCACGAAGGGGTGACGGTGGCCGTGCTGCCGCCCTCATTCCTGCGCAGCCTCGACCAGGCGCCGCTCCCGCTGCGCGTCCTCTTCACCGCGGGCGAGGCCGCCCGGCCCGAGGATGTCCGCCATTACCGGGACCAGCTGACCTATGTGAACGGGTATGGCCCGACGGAAGCCTCCATCTGCAGCACGGTCTATGTGGTGCCGGGCGGCGACGCGCTGAGCCCGGGCGGCGTCCCGATCGGCGTGCCGCTGGCCGGCACCCAGGTCCATGTGCTCGATGCCGACCTCCAGCCCGTCCCGCAGGGGGTGGTCGGCGAAATCTGCGTGGGCGGTGCCGGGGTCGCGCGCGGGTCCTGGCGCCGGCCCGAGCTCACGGCGGACCGGTTCGGGCCGGATCCATTTTCCGAGGCGCCGGGCGCCCGGCTCTATCGCACCGGCGACCTCGGCCGCTGGCGGGACGACGGCGTCGTGGAATTTGTGGGCCGGGCCGATGCCCAGGTGAAGCTGCGGGGCTATCGCATCGAACTGGGCGAGATCGAGGCCGCCCTCATGGCGCAGGCCGACGTCCGCGAGGCGGTGGTGCTCCGGCGGGAGGACCGGGCGGGCGTGCCGCTGCTCGCCGCCTATGTCCTGCCCCGCCGGCACCCAGGCCCAACCGCCGCCGTGCTCCGGGCCGCGCTGGCGGCGCGACTGCCGGACTACATGATTCCTTCCGCCTTCGTCGAGGTGGAGGCATGGCCTCTGACGACGGCGGGGAAGATCGAGCACCGCGCGCTCCCCGCCCCGGATGGGATCGACGACGCCCTGTTCCAGCCGGCGCGGGATCCGGCCGAACGCGCGGTCGCCGCGATCTTCCAGGCGGTCCTCCGGCTGCCCGCCGTGGGCGTCCACGCCAATTTTTTCCAGCTGGGGGGAAATTCCCTGCTGGCGATCCAAGCCATCGGCCGGCTGCGGGACCTGGGGCGGGGCGAACTTTCCGTCCTGCAGTTTTTTTCTGCGCCGACCGTGGCCGGCGTGGCTGGGTTGCTGGCGCCCGGCGCCGCGGCCGCGGCCGATCCGATCCGGCCGCGGCCGCCGGGCCAGCCCGGGGTGCTTTCCTTCGCCCAGCAGAGGCTCTGGGTGCTCCACCAGCTCGACCCGGCGAGCCCGGCCTATAACCTCTCGGCCGCCGTGCGGCTCGACGGTCCGCTCGATCCAGCCCGCCTGGAAAACGCGGTGAACGCGATCGTGGCCCGGCACGAGTCGCTGCGCACGGGATTTTCGAACCACGAAGGCCGGGCGGCCCCCGTCCTTTTTCCGGCCGTGACGGTGCGCGCCGAAACCGAGGATCTGCGCGGGCTGGCGAGCGACGCCCGCGCGGGCGCGGTCAGCGCGCGCGTGGCGGCCGAGATCGCCCGACCCTTTGATCTCGCCCGGCCGCCGCTGCTCCGGCTGCGCGTCCTGCGCACCGGATCCGCGGCTTCGGTGGTGATCCTCGTGATGCACCACATCATCTCCGACGGCTGGTCGATGGATATCCTCGTCCGGGAGCTGGGAGCGGCGTATGCGGCGGGCGGCCCGCTGCCGCCCCTGGCCGTGCAATATGGCGACTTTGCGGCCTGGCAGCGGATGCGCCTGCAGGGGGAGACGCTCGAGCGGGAGCTGGCCTACTGGCGCCGGCAGCTCGCCCAGCCGCCGACCCTGGCGTTGCCCACCGACCGGCCGCGGCCGGCCCGGCCCGACCTGGCGGGAGCCACCCTGACCTTTGCGCTGCCGCCGGAGGTCGTCGCCGGCGCGCGTGAGCTGGCCCGCGCCGAGTCGGCCACCGTCTTCATGGTCCTGCTGGCCGGGTTTCAGGCCCTGCTCCATCGCGTCACCGGGCAGAACGACATCGCGGTCGGGGCGCCCGTGGCCAATCGCACGCGGAGCGAGCTCGAACCCCTGATTGGATTTTTCGTCAACACGCTCGTGCTGCGGGCCGATTTCTCGGACGGCCCGGACTTCCGCTCGCACCTGCGCCGGGTGCGCCAGACGACGCTCGAGGCCTTCTCCCACCAGGAGGTGCCGTTCGAGCGGGTGGTCCAGGAGCTCCAGCCCGACCGCCAGCTCAGCCAGAATCCCTTGTTCCAGGTCATGTTCTCGGTGCAGGCCGCGGCCCGGGAGACCCTCGAGCTGGCGGAGGTGACGCTGACGCCGCTGCCCACGGAGAGCCGGACCGCGAAATTCGATCTGACGTTCGCGCTGGAGGAAAACGGGCCGGATATCTTCGGCGCGCTCGAGTACCGGACCGAGCTTTTCGACGCGGCGACCGTGCGCCGGCTATGGTCGCACTATGAGAACCTGCTGCGGGCGGCCGTGGGCGCGCCGGAACAGGCGGTGGCGGCGTTGCCCCTGCTGGGCGCCGGCGAGCGCGCGCAGGTGGTCGTTGGCTGGAATCAGACGGCGCGGCCGATCCCCGCCCTTTCCATCGGCGCCTTGTTCGCGGAGCAGGCCGCGGCGCGGGGCTCGGCGCGGGCCGTGACTTTCGGCTCCGACCACCTGACGTACGCGGCGCTGGACGCGCGCTCAAACCAGCTCGCCCATTGCCTGGTGCGCGCCGGCGTGCGGCCCGGACAGCCGGTCCCGGTCTGCCTAGACCGATCGCTGGAGCTGATCGTGGCCCTGCTCGCCATCGTCAAGGCGGGAGGCGCCTATGTCGCGCTGGATCCCGCCTATCCGGCCGAACGTCTGGCGTTGATGCTGGCCGAAACCGGCGGGACGGTGGTGCTCACGCAATCCAGCCTGGCCGGACGGATTCCGGCCACGGCGGCGCGGTCGATCGAGCTCGACCGGATGGCGGCGGCGCTGGCGCAAGAGAGTCCCCGTCCGCCCGCGCGTGCGGTGACCCTCGAAAATCCGGCGTACATAAGCTACACGTCGGGGTCGACCGGCCGCCCCAAGGGCGTGGTCGTGCCCCATCGTGGCGTCGTGCGCCTGGTGAAGAACACGGACTTTGCGGACCTCGGGCCCGAGCAGGTCTTTCTGCAGCTGGCCCCGGTGGCCTTCGACGCCTCGACCCTGGAAATCTGGGGTCCGCTGCTGAACGGCGGCCGGCTGGTGGTGGCGCCGCCAGGTCCGCCGAGCCTCGAGGACCTCGGCCGCCTGCTGCGCGAGCAGGAAATCACGACGCTGTGGCTGACCGCGGGGCTTTTTCATCTCATGGTCGACGAGCGGCTCGAGGATCTCCGCGGCCTGCGGCAGCTCCTGGCGGGTGGCGACGTGCTCTCGGTCCCGCACGTCCGGCGCGTGCGCCGCGCGCTGCCGGGCCTGCGCCTGATCAACGGCTATGGGCCGACCGAGAACACTACGTTCACCTGCTGCCATACCGTGGCCGAGGCCGACCTGGACCTGGCCTCCGTGCCGATCGGACGCCCCATCGCCAACACCCGCGTCTACCTGGTGGATGCGGCCGGGGAGCCGGTCCCGGTGGGCGTGCCGGGCGAGCTGCTGACCGGCGGCGACGGGCTGGCCCTCGGCTATTGGAGGAATCCCGAGCTCACGGCGGAGAAGTTCGTGGCCGATCCCTGGGCGGGCGTTGCGGGCGCCCGCCTCTACCGGACGGGCGACCTCGCGCGCTGGCGGGTGGACGGGACGATCGAATTTCTTGGGCGCGTGGACCAGCAGGTGAAGATTCGCGGCTACCGGATCGAGCCCGGCGAGATCGAGGCGGCGCTGCTGGCCGAACCGGGCGTGAGATCGGCGGTGGTCGTCGTGCAGTCCGCCGAGGGCCGCAAGCGGCTGGTGGCCTATGTCACCGGTCCCGCGAGGCCGGCGGCGCTGCGCCAGGGCCTGCAGGCGCGGCTGCCCGACTACATGGTGCCGGCCGCGATCGTGGCGATGGACCAGCTCCCCCTGACGGCCAACGGCAAGGTTGACCGTTCCGCGCTGCCGCCGCCGCAGTTCGGGGCCGCCGACGAAGCGGCCGCCGTCGCGCCCGCCGGCGGGCTGGAGGAGTCCGTGGCGGCGATATGGCGCGCGGTGCTCGGGCTGGGCTCCATCGGCGCCCACGACAATTATTTTGCGATCGGCGGTGATTCGATCGGCGCGATCCAGGTCGCGAGCCGCCTCAAGCGGGCGGGCTGGCGGGTGGATGTGCGCGATCTTTTCCAATACCCCACCGTGGCGGCCCTGGCCCGCCGGCTTGCGAGCGTGGGGCCCGCGGCGGCAGCGGGGGCATCCGGGGAGGAGGCAGCCGGGCCGGTCGGGCTCACGCCGGCGCAGGCCTGGTTCTTCCGGCTGCCGCCGGAGAATCGCGAGCATTTCAACCAGGCGATCCTGCTGCGCCCGGCCGGGCGGCTGGACCCGTCCGCGGTGGAAGCCACGCTGGCCGAAATTTGGCGGCACCATGACGCCCTGCGGACAGTTTTTGCGGTGGGGGCGGCGGGGATCGCGGCGCGGATTCCCGGGCCGTCGGCCTTCCCCGGCTTTGCCTGCGTCGACCTGACCGCCGAAGCGGATCCCGGCGCCGCCCGTCTGGCGCATACCGAGGCGGCGCAGCGTTCCTTCGATCTCGCGGCGGGGCCGCTTTTCCGGGGGGTGCTGTACCGGCTGCCCGAAGGCGAGCGCCTGCTGCTGATCGCCCATCATCTCGTGATCGACGGGGTGTCCTGGCGCATCCTGCTCGAAGACCTCGAGACCGGGTTGCGCCAGTCGGAACAGGGCGGGGCGATCGATCTCGGTCCGAAATCCACGTCGGTCAAGCGCTGGACGGAGGCGGTGGCGGCCGCCGCCTGGTCCGGCGCCGAAGCCGCCGAGTGGCGGTCCCAGGCCGAGATCGCCGCGCCCGCGTGGCCCGCCGGCTCCGCGGTGGAAAATCGCTTTGGGGCCGCGCGCACCGCGGAGCGGGCGCTCGACGAGGCCTCGACCCGGCTGCTGCTGACATCGGCGCATCAGGCGTATCACACGGAGATCAACGACCTGCTCCTGACCGCGCTCGCGCGCGCGGTGTCCGCCCGGCAGGGCGGCGGCCCCGTGCGGCTGACGCTGGAGGGCCATGGCCGCGAGGACGGGGCGGACGGCCTGACGGTCGACCGCACGGTGGGCTGGTTCACCAGCCTTTTCCCGGTGGTGCTCCCGGTCGGCGGCGACACGGTGGGCGGCCAGATCAGGGCCATCAAGGAGGCGCTGCGCGCGGTGCCGCGCAAGGGCCTCGGCTTCGGCGTCGCCGCCTGGCTCCGCCCGGACCTGGCGCCGCCGCTGGCCGCCGCCCCCTGGCCGCGCATCAGCTTCAACTACCTTGGCCAGTGGGGGGAGGGCGGGGGCGGCCGGCTGCTCTTTGCCGACGAATCCGCCGGCACGCCGGTGGGCCCGCGGGTGCTGCGCCCGCATGAACTCGACGTCGGCGCCGCGGTGGTGCGCGGCCGGATGGGCCTTTCCCTCACCTACCATCCCGACCGGTTCCCGGCCGGCGACGCGGAGGCGCTCCTCGAGGATTTTGTGCGCGAATTGGGCATGGTGGCGGCGGCGGGCGCGAGCGCACGCGCGCCGGAAAAGACACCGGCCGATTTTACCTCCCGATTTTTTGGGCTCGCGGCCTACGACGCGTGGCTGCGCGCCCACGCCTGGGAGGCGGCGGCGGTCGAAGACGTGGCGCGGCTTTCGCCGATGCAGGCGGGGCTCCTCTTCCAGGCGGTGTTCGACGCGGACTCAAGCGCCTATTTCATCCAGATGGCGTATCGCATCCGCGGCGCGCTGGACCCAGCCCGGTTTGGCCTCGCCTGGCGGGACCTCGCCCGCCGCCATGCGATTCTCCGCACCTCCTTCGTGCACGAGGGCGAGACGGCGCCCCTGCAGCTGGTCTGGCGCGAGCGGGCCCCCACGGTGGAGGTGAGCGACCTCCGGGCCCGCGCGCCGGCGGAGCAGGGGGAAATCATCGCCGCCTATCGTCGCCGCGATCTCGCGCGGGGTTTCGACCTGCAGCGGGAAATCCTGGTGCGCATAGGCCTGTTCCAGCTGGCGGACGATCTCTTCCAGGTGGTGTGGAGCTACCCGCATCTCCTCATCGACGGCTGGAGCCTGGGGATCGTCCACCGCGACCTGCTCCAGCTCTATGCCGCGCGGGGGGCGAGCCAGCCCGCTCCCCTGCCGGAACCCGCGCCTTACCGGAATTACCTCCAGTGGCTGGAGGGCCGCGATGCCGCGTCGGCCCGGTTGTTCTGGACGGATTACCTGCGGGATTACGAAGCGACGGCCTCGATTCCGCGCCTGGAGGCGGGCGAGGGGCAGCCCTATGCCTACGCGGAGCAGGTTGTTGACCTCGGGACGGACCTGAGCGCGCAGCTGCGCGCGGCCGCGGCGGCCGCCGGCGTCACCTTGGCCACGCTGGTCCAGACGGCCTGGGGCATCTTGCTGGCCCGCTACAGCCGGACGGAGGATGTGATCTTCGGCGGCATTGTCTCCGGCCGGCCCGCGGGGCTGCCGGGCGTCGAGGAGATGGTGGGACTGTTCATCTGCGCGGTGCCGGTGCGGGTGCGGCCGCGGGCCGGGCTCAGCGTGGCGGCGCTGGCCCGCGAGGTGCAGGAGGCCGCGCTGGCGGCGGAGCCGCATCACGCCCATCCGACCGCCGAGATCCAGGCGCTGACGCCGCTCGCGGGCGCGCTTTTCGACCACGTCGTGATCGTTGAAAATTATCCAGTGGACCGCGAACTCGCCCGTGCGGGGCCGCCGGGCGCCGGAGCCTGGAAGATCGAGGACGTCGAGGCCCATGACCGGACGCACTACGATTTTGACCTGACGGTGCTCCCGGGAGAAACGCTCGTCCTCAAGCTGGCCCACAATGAGGCGGTGTACCCGGCGGCGCAGGTAACCCGGATCGCCGGGCACCTGCGGACCGTGCTGGCCCAGGCCGCGGCGCAGCCGGAGCTGCCCATCGGGGAAATCCGGCTGCTGCCGGAGGCGGAGGAGCGCCAGATCCTCGAAACGTTCAATCCCTCCCGGCGGCCGCCGGCGGCCCGGCAGACCCTGGTTGACCTGCTGGAGGAGCAGGCCGCCCGGACGCCGGACCATCCGGCCGTCTGGTCCGGGGATGGGCGGCTCACCTATCGGGAGCTGCACGCCCGCGCGAACCAGCTGGCGCAGGCGCTCCGCCGCCGAGGCGTCGGGCCGGAGACCACCGTCGGCCTCTGTGTCGACCGTTCGGCGGACATGGTCGTCGGCGTCCTCGGGATCTGGAAGGCGGGCGGCGCCTATGTGCCGCTTGATCCCCTTTATCCAGAAGACCGGCTCGCCTTCATGCTGGAGGATTCGGGTGCGACCGTTCTGGTGACACAGGCGGCCTTCGCCGGGTTCTTCGCTCCCGGTTCACGCGCGACCCTCCTGCTTGACACGGACGCGGGGCAGTGGGCGCATGAGCCCGCGACGCCGCCGGCGAGCGGCCTGTCGCCGGCGAGCCTGGCCTATGTCATCTATACCTCCGGATCGACCGGGCGCCCCAAGGGGGTGATGGTGGAGCACGGCTCGCTGGTCAGCGCCGCCGCCGCCTGGCGCGACGCCTATGGCGCGGAGGTCCTGGCGGCGCCGCTCCTGCAGATGGCGAGCCTCTCGTTTGACGTCGCGGCCGGGGATCTGATTCGCGCGCTCGCGCACGGCGGCTCGCTGGTGCTCTGCGAGGCGGAAACGCGGGCCGACCCGGCGGCCCTCGCCAGGCTCCTCGCGCGGCATCGGATCGCGCTCCTCGAATCCACGCCCGGCCTGATCCTGCCGCTGATGGAGCACGCGCGCCGCCACCAAGTGGACCTCGGCGCCCTGCGCCTTCTCATCCTGGGCTCCGACACGCTCGGCGCGGCCGATTACCGGCGGCTGGTGGCGGACTTCGGCGCGGGCCGCCGGATCCTCAACAGCTATGGCGTCACCGAGGCGACGATCGATTCGAGCTTCTACGAGGATGCCGCGGGCGGCGCGGGGGCAGGGGGCTCGGCGCCCATCGGCCGCCCGCTCGCGAACACCCGCATGTACGTGCTGGATGCGGCCGGCGCCCCGGCGCCGATCGGGGTGCCGGGCGAGCTGCACCTCGGTGGTCCGGCGGTCGCGCGGGGCTACCGCGGTCGGCCGGACCTGACGGCCGAGCGCTTCATCACGGCGGACGTCGGCGGCGAGCGCCAGCGGCTCTACCGCACCGGGGACCTGGCGCGCTGGCGTCCGGACGGGAACCTGGAATTCCTCGGCCGCGGCGATGGCCAGGTGAAGGTGCGCGGCTTCCGGATCGAGCTCGGTGAGATCGAGGCGCGCCTGCGCGCCCACGCGGCGGTGCGGGAGGCGGCCGTCGCAGTCCGTCCGGTGGGCGGCCTGCCGGAGCTCGTGGCGTACCTCGTCGTCGAGGGGGCCTGGGATCCCGGCGCGCTGCGGCGCCATGTCACGGCCGCCCTGCCGGAGCCGATGGCCCCGTCGCACTGGGTGCGGCTCGAACGGATGCCCCTGTCCCCGAATGGCAAGCTCGACCGCCGGGCTTTGCCGGAGCCGGCCGGCGACGCGGCGTTCGCCAGCGCGGCGTTCGCCGCGCCCCGCACGCCCGCGGAGGAACTGCTGGTCCGCCTCTGGCGCGAGGTGCTGCAGGTCGATCGGATCGGCATCCACGATAATTTCTTCGAGCGGGGCGGGCACAGCCTCAAGGCGATGCAGGTGGTCTCCCGCATCCAGCAGGAACTCGGGGTCAAGCCGGGCCTGCGGGCCTTTTTCCGGGATCCGACGATCGCGGCGCTCGCCCTTCAGCTCGGCTCCGCCCGGGCCGAGGGCATCGCCACGATTCCACCGGCGCCCCCGGGGGACACCCATCCGCTGTCCTACGCGCAGCAGCGGCTCTGGCTGCTGCACCGATTGGGCGGCGCTTCCGCCTACAACATGCCCGAGGCGTATGTCCTCGAGACGGCGATCGACGCCGGCGCGCTCGAGGCGGCCTTCCGCTCGCTGGTGGCGCGGCATGAGGCGCTGCGCACGGCCTTCGTCGAGATCGACGGCGAACCCCGGCAGCGGATCCTGCCGGCGGTCGCCTTTGACCTGGCGCGCGTCGACCTCTCGGCCGACCCCGCGGCCGAGGAAAAGGCGAGGCTCCTCGCCGACCGCGAGGCGGCCGCCCCGTTCGACCTGGCCCGGCCGCCCCTGCTGCGGGCCACGCTGGTCACGCTGGGGCCGCGCCGCGCCGTCTTCCTCTTCACGATGCATCACCTGATCGGCGACGGCTGGTCGGGCAACGTGCTTTACCGGGAGGTCTTCGCGCTCTACGCGGCGGCGCGGCGCGGTGAGCCGGACCCCCTGCGTCCGCTCCGGATCCACTACAAGGACTTCGCGGTCTGGCAGAAGGCGAGGGGCTACGCGGCCGACGAGGCGTACTGGCTCCGGCAGCTGGCGGGAGCGCCGGCGGTCCTGGCGCTGCCCTATGATTTCACGCCGGGCGAGGAGCGCGACTTCCGCGGCGACACCGTGACGGGCGGGATCGACGCGGGGACCGCCGCCGGCCTGCGGCGGCTGGCGCTCGCCCGGCAGACGACCGTCGCCAATGTGATGCTGGCGGTCTTCAAGCTCGTGCTCTTCCAGCTGACCCAGCAGGAGGACTTCTGCGTCGGCGTGAGCGTCGCCAACCGCAACCACCCGGACCTCGAGAGCCTGATCGGCTTCTTCGTGAACATCCTGCCGGTGCGGACCCGGCTGCAGGCCGCGATGGAATTCGACGAGCTCCTCGGCCAGGTCGCGGCCGCGGCCGGCGACGCCTTCGAGCACCAGGACTATCCCTTCGACCTCCTGGTCCAGCGGCTCAACCCGCTCCGCGCCGCCAACCGGCAGCCCCTGCTCAACGTCATCTTCGCCTTCCAGAACTTTGCCGACGTGCACATCGATGTCGGCGCCGGCGCCGCGGCCGGGGCGGAGGCCAGCGCCGAGCTGGCGCCCGCCCGGGCGTTCGCCCATGCCTTCAAGACCTCCAAGTTTGACCTCACGCTCTTTGTGGCGGATGAGGGGGGGGGAACTTTTGCTGACTTTGGAATACGACACCGGCCTCTTCCGGCCTGAAACCGCCCGCCGCTACCTGGGCCTGCTGCGCCGCTTCGCCCAGGCGGTCGCCGCCGCATGAAGCTGGGCGACTTCAACCTTTTGGAGGGCGCGGAGGACCTGGGCGCCCTGCGCGAGCAGGTCGAGGCGTTCAACCGCAATGCCACGGCCTATCCCCGCGACCGCTCGGTCCCGGCCCAGTTCCGCCTGCAGGCCGCGCGGGCGCCCGACGCCGTGGCGGTGACGGAGGGGCCCGAGCGCCGCACCTATGCCGAGGTCGAGCGCCGCTCGAACCAGGTCGCGCGTTTCCTTTCCGCCCAGGGCCTGCCCCGCGAGGGCGTGGTCGGCGTGATGGTATCCGGCGCCTTCGATCTCGTCACCTCGCTCCTCGGCATCCTCAAGGCGGGCGGGGCCTACCTGCCGCTTGATCCCGAGCTGCCGCCCGCGCGCCTGGAGTACCTGCTGCGGGACACGCGGGCTTCCCTCCTGATCGGCGGCCGGCGGCAGATCCGCCTGCTCAACCGGCTGCAGTGGGAGAGCGCCGACCTGAAGGCGCTCCTCTGCATCGACAGCCTGGACGTCCACGCCGAATCCGAGGGCATCGGTGAATTCATGCGCGAGGAGGTCTGGGACCATGCGGGCCGGGAGACGTTCGATGACATTTCCGGCGGCGGCTGGAAGAGCAGCTTCACCGGCGAATGGCTCAGCCGCGAGGTGATGGACGAGTACGGCGACAACATCCTGCGCAAGCTGGCGCCCCTCCTGACGCCCCGGTCCCGCGTCCTGGAGGTCGGCTGCGCCTCCGGCATCAGCATGTTCCGGCTGGCGCCGCTCGTCGGCTACTACCACGGCACGGACCTCTCGGCGGAGATACTCAAGTGGTCCGAGCGCGAGATCGCCCGGCGGGGCCTGGGCCACGTCCGTCTGCAGCACCTGCCGGCGCACGCGCTCGACCGGGTCGCGGAGGGCAATTTCGACGTCGTGATCATCAACAGCGTCCTGCAGTGCTTCAGCGGGCACAACTACCTCCGCGGCGTGCTCCGGCAGGCGATCGACCGGATGGGCCCGGACGGCGTGATCTTTCTCGGCAATGTCTGGGACCAGGACCTGAAGGCGGAATTCATCCGCCAGCTCGCCGAATTCCAGCGGGCCCACGCCGGCGGCGCGTACCGGACGAAGGTCGACCGCTCCGAGGACCTCTTCATCGCGCGGGGCTTCTGGGAGGATCTCCAGGCCGATTGGCCCGAGATCGCGGAGATCCAGTTTTCGAAGATGCTGGGCCACGCGGAGAGCGAGCTCTCGCGCTTTGGCTACGATGCGGTGCTGCGCATCGACAAGCGGGCGGCCGGCGCCGCGCCGCGGGCGCGCCACAAGCGGCAGTTCGACGGCCGCGCGCTCGACGCGATGGACGTCGCGCCCGGGCCCGAGCTGGCCGGTCCCCGCGCGCTGGCCTACGTGATCTACACCTCCGGCACGACTGGCCAGCCGAAGGGCGTCCTGGTGGAGCACCGCAGCATCCTGCGGCTGGTCCTGGACACCAATTACATCCGGCTCGGCCCCTCGGACCGGATCCTGATGACCGGCGCCCTCTCCTTCGACGCCTCCACTTTCGAGATCTGGGGCGCCCTGCTGAACGGGGGCGCCCTCTGCCGGCCGCCCGAGCGCGGCGTGCTAGATCCCGCCGTCATGAAGGCGCTAATCCGGGAGCAGGGCATCACCACCCTGTGGCTGACCGCGAGCCTCTGCCACCAGCTGGCGGACGCGGACCTCACCCTCTTCGCCGGCCTGAAGCACCTCCTGGCCGGCGGCGAGAAGCTGTCCGCGCCGCACTTTGCGCGGATCCGCGCCGCCCATCCCGGGCTGACCGTGATCAACGGCTACGGCCCCACCGAGAACACGACCTTCACGACCTGCCATGTGATCGAGCGCGACTATCCGCAGGACATTCCCATTGGCCGGCCGATCGCCAACACGCAGGTCTACCTGCTCGACGGCCGATTCGGCCTGGTGCCGCCCGGCGCGGCCGGCGAGATCTGCGCGGGGGGCGACGGGCTGGCGCGCGGCTATCTGAACGACCCCGCGCTGACCGAGGAGAAGTTCATAGCGCACCCCTTCCGGCCGGGCGAGCGCCTCTACCGCACGGGCGACCTCGGGCGCTGGCGGGAGGACGGCGTGGTGGAGTTCATCGGGCGGCGGGACCTCCAGGTGAAGATCCGCGGCTTTCGGATCGAGCTCGGCGAGATCGAAACCCGGCTCCGCCAGCAGGAGGGCGTCCGCGCCGCCGCGGTCCTGGCCCGCGACCTGGGCGAGCCGAGCCTCACCCTGGTGGCCTACGTCGTGGCCCCGGTGGAGCTGGCCGACGAGACGCTGCGGGCGCAGCTCGGCCAGACCCTGCCCGATTACATGATCCCGGCGGCGTGGGTCCGCCTGGAGGCGCTGCCCCTGACCGCCAACGGGAAGGTGGACCGCGCCGCGCTGCCCGCGCCCGACCGCGCCGGCGGCGCCCGCCGCGCGGACCCCGCGGCGACCGAGCTGGAGCGGCAGCTGGTCGCGATCTGGGAGGAGGTCCTGGGCCGCAAGGGGATCGGCGCCACCGAGAATTTCTTCGCGGCGGGCGGGCACAGCCTGAAGGTGACCAAGCTCGCGTCGCTCATCCGGCTGCGGCTTGGAGCGGAGGTGCCGCTAACCGCCGTCTTCAAGGCGGCGACGGTCCGCGACCAGGCGGAGTACCTGCTCGGGGCCGCGCGCTTTGGCGCGCCGGGGATCGACGAGCCGATGGTGCCGCTCAATCACGTTGAGGCCCCCGCGGGCCGGATCTTCCTCTTTCCCCCGGGGACGGGCGATGCGCTGGGCTATCTCCAGCTGGCCGAGCTCCTCCGCCCCCATGCCTGCCATGGCTTCAATTTCCTGGAGGAGGAGAGCCGGCTGCGGACCTATGCCGACCTGATCGAGCAGGCGGACCCGGCGGGGGAGCCGATCCTCTTCGGGTTCTCCGCCGGCGGGAACCTGGCCTACCACGTGGCGGGCGAACTCGAGCGTCGCGGGCGCCGGGTGGCGGCGGTCATCCTGGTGGATTCCGGCCGGGTGGTCCGGCCGATCGTCTTTCCCGAGGGCGAAGCCGAGCGGGTCACGGCGGACTTCCTCGGGCACGAGAGCATCCGTCCCTATGTGTCGACCCCCGTCCTCTATGAAAAGGCGGCGCGCCGGATTGCCCGGTACTACGACTACATGGCGCGCGCGGTCGATGACCACGTGATCGCGGCCGACATCCTGCACCTGGTGTCGCATGAGCCGGGAGATCACTATGATGCGGAAGGCCGACTGTTCGTCACCCGGGGCGGGTGGGCCCAGGCCACCCGGGGGCGCTATGTCGAGGCCCTCGGCGAGGGCGATCACAAGCACATGCTGATGCCGCCCCACCTGGCCGCCAACGCCCGGTGGCTTTGCCATGTCGGCGAAAAAATTCTTCGGGACTCAAAAGCGCCTTTGCGCTAGCCTTTCCGCCATGAACGTCTTCCAGCGGAGGGAATCCGAGGTGCGGTCCTATGTGCGCTCCTTCCCCGTGGTATTCGAGCGCGCCAGCGGCTGCCACCTGTATGACCGGGAGGGCCGCGCCTACCTCGATTTCTTTTGCGGCGCGGGGGCCCTCAATTACGGGCACAACCCCGACGGCATGAAGCAGGCCCTGATCCGCTATCTCCAGGAGGATGGCGTGGCCCACAGCCTCGACATGGCCACGGTGGCCAAGCAGCGGTTTCTGGAGCGATTCGAGTCGGTCATCCTCCAGCCGCGCAGGCTCGACTACAAGGTGCAGTTCACGGCGCCCACCGGCACGAATGCGGTCGAAGCCGCCCTCAAGCTGGCGCGCAAGGTCAAGGGCCGCGGCAATGTCATCGCGTTCTCGCAGGGCTACCACGGCCTGAGCGCCGGCGCGCTGGCCATCACCGCCAACCAGCACTACCGCCACGAGTCCTGGATCAACCGGCTCAACGTCTCGTTCCTGCCCTACGACGGCTACCTCGGGGCCGGGGTCAACACCATCGACTACCTGCGCAAGACCCTGGAGGACACCAGCAGCGGCGTGGACAAGCCGGCGGCGGTGATCGTCGAGACCGTGCAGGCGGAGGGCGGCGTCAATGTCGCCGCCAAGCGCTGGCTGCAGGACCTCGCCGCCGTCTGCCGCGACCACGACATCCTGCTGCTGGTCGACGACATCCAGGTGGGCTGCGGGCGGACCGGCCCGTTTTTCAGCTTCGAGAGCGCGGGCATCGTGCCGGACATGGTGATCCTCTCCAAATCGATCGGCGGCTACGGGCTGCCGATGGCGCTGGTCCTGCTCCGGCCGGAGCTCGACCAGTGGAAGCCGGGGGAGCACACCGGCACCTTCCGCGGCAACAACCTGGCCTTCGTCGCCGCGAGCGAGGCGCTGCGCCACTGGGAGACGCCGGACCTGGCTGCGGCCGTGGCGGCCCGGGGCCGGGAGCTGGAGGCGGGGCTGCGGGCGATTGCGGCCGAATTTTCGGAGCTGGGCGCGAAGGTCCGCGGGACCGGGCTGATCTACGGCCTCGAGTTCGCGGATCCGGCGCGCTGCGCCGCGTCGGCCCGCGCCGCCTTCGCCCGGTCGCTCATCATTGAGGTCTGCGGCTCGCGCAAGAATGTCCTGAAGTTCCTGCCCCCGCTGGTGATCGATGCGGCGACCCTGGCCAGGGGCCTGGGCCTCGTCCGCGAGGCGATCCAGTCCACGCTGGCGGCGCCGGTCAGCCCTTAGCCCGGATATTTCACGAGGCACGGGCGAATCTGGACAAACTACCGGCCAGCATACCCTCATCCTTGCTCGAAGGGCTGAAAGCCCATCTTCATCCCGTGTTCATGAAATATCCGGGCTGGGGCGTCGGCGCAGGACCAGCAGGAGGCCGGGTTCGCCGGCGTCGAGCAGGGGCGGCAATTCCGCCAGCAGGCCGGCGGTCGCATGGCCGGCGAAGGTCGCGAGGTAGTAGTCCAGCCGGGCGCGATTGACCGCGCCCAGGGAGGCGAGCGCCACGGGCTCGCCTCGGGCCCAGGCCGCGGCATCCGGGGCGGCGCCCCGGCAGTGCGCGCTGTTCCAGGTCTCAAGTCCGGCCCCGCCCCAACGTACAACCCGTAGTTCCTGCAGGCCAAAAAGGAGCTCGGTTTCGAGGGCGGCCTCGGGCATCGGGTGCCGCGCCAGCGCGTCGCGCAGGTAGGCGGCGGCCGCGCGCGCCCGCACCGTCGCCGCCAGGTCGCCGCCCGAGCCGGCCACGCCCGCGAAGGCGGCGCCGCCCGCCGGCAGCTCGAGGCCGCCGGCGAGGTAGGCCGGCGGGGTCAGGCCCACGGGCAGCCAGGCGGCGTCCGCGCCGCCGGTCGACCAGCCGGCGGGAGGCTGCAATTGCTGGCGATAGACCGCGGCCAGGCCGAGGTCGCTGCGGTAGGCGTCGCTTTCCAGCAGGGCGCGCCGCCCTTTTTCCACCGTCTCGCCCAGGACGCTGTGCATGACGCCGAAGGTATTGCCCAGGTCCGAGATCTCCTGGATGACGCTGCCGGTCTCACCCTCCGTAAACGCGGGGGAGCCAATCTTGTCGACCGCCCGGCCGAGCCGGTGGATCGGACGGCTGATCAGCCAGCCGAGCAGGGCCGCCACGGCCAGGCCGGCCAGGGTCGCGAGCGTGCCGTCGACCTCGACGTCATGGAGGATGGTGGCCCGCTCCTGGACGTACTCGTCGGCGGAAATCTCGACCAGCAGCACGGCATGTCCGTCCTTGGTGAGTTCGATCAGCGGAAGCAGCATGTGGCCGTCGTCGGATCGCCGCAAGGGGAGCGGCCGCACCTCGACCGGCCCGATCCGGCCCAGCGAGGCGAGCGTGGGCGCCGGCGCGCCCGGGACGGTGTCGACCAGCACCTTGCCGGAACCCCGGTCGATGAGGGTGAGCCGCCGCACGATGGCCCAGCGCTCCAGCCGGTCCAGCGTCGCCCCGAGGCGCGTCTGCGCGAGCGGCTTGCCCGCGCGCAGCGCCGCCACGTCCGCCGGCGCCAGGAACTCCTGGACGGTCACCGCCAGGCCGTTGGCCTCGTCGTCGAAGGACTGCCGCACCACCTCCGTCTCGAGCCAGCGGGCGACCGCGCTGCCCGTGACGCCGACGCCGACGAAGAGCAGGGTCACGAAAATGAAGATCTGCCAGCGGATGGTCATGGGGCTGCCGGCGCCCCCTCGGCGCCGAGCTCGATCAGGCCGAGCACGAATTCCGGGCATTCCCGGGCGAGGGTGAAGAAGTGGTGCCGGCTGATGGAAAGAACGCGGGCGCCCGCCGCCGCGTCGGCCCGCAGCACCGGCACGATCGTGTCGTTGAGCAGGGATGCGACGCCGGTGATCGCCCCAGTGGCGTGTCCGGCGGGATCGCGGACGCTGCCCTCCGTCACGACGAGGAGGCGCGACAGGGGGGCATCGCCCAGGTGCATGATTTCCCCGGGGGCATAGGTCCGCGGCCGGGCCACTTCCGCCACCAGCGTGAGTTCGTCGGGCGAGAGGCGGTCGAAAGGCTGCACCCCGCGCAGCGCGAAGAGTTTCTCGAGCAGCGAGGGAATCGCGTGCGGGGCGGAGAGGCTCATGGCGCGCCGCCTCCCACGAGGGCGAAGGCGCGCGTGTCGGCCGCCGCCGCCGCCGAGCGCCACGATGCGAGCAGTGAAGCGGCGGTGGCGCCATCGGCATGGGCCAAGTCAGCCCAGGGCGCCTCCGGCCCGGCGAGAATGACGAATTCCCCCGGCGCCGGCGGCAGCGCCGCCGCGAAATCCGGCGCGGGGATTTCAACCAGCGTCCCGTCCCGTCCCCGCCGCCAGAGCAGGCGCGGCCGGCGCAGGCAGACATGGAGGCCATCGTCCGCCACCAGGGCCCAGGCGGGAATCTCCTCGGGGAAAAGGACCCCCAGGCGGGCGCCGAGCGTGCCGAGGTCGGAACCGTGGCGCAGGAGGAGCGCCTCGGCGGTGGCGGCGATCTCGGCCCGGCGCGCCTGGCCGGCCAGCGGGTCTTCGGCGTGCCCGGCGATCCAGGCCAGCGTCCGCCCGGCTGCCCGGATGGCCCCGCCGGCGGGGATGGCGGAACGAGGCCCCAACTCGCCCCAGGCCCAGGGCGAGCCCGCCGGGGCTTCCGCGACGAGGGGGGCCATGAGGGCCAGCCGCTCGACCAGGCCGGCCCGGTCGCGCGCCGTCTGGCGCACGGAGAGATTCTCGCGGAGGGCCTTCACCTCGCGGCCGAGCGTGGCCGAGACGGCGGTGAAGCGCTGCGCCAGCCGGCGCAGCTCCCGCGGCCGGTCGATCTCGGTCTGGTGCCCATAGTCGCCCGCCGCGGCGCGCAGCGCCGCCGTCCGGATCGCATGCAGCGGTCCGGTCAGCCGGCGGGCAATCGCCAGCGTCAGGAGACCGCCCACCAGGAGCATGGCGGCGCCGAACCCAAAGGTGATCACGAGGGCCCGGCGGATCTGGAACTGGATCGTGCCGGCGTCCACGTCGGCGCCGGCCATGCTCACGGGCCGGCCCTGCTCGTTGAGGATCGGGGCGAAGGAGCTCTTGAGCACACCCCAGGGCGGCCAGGGCTGTATGCCGCTGACGTAGGGCACCCCCTCGGTCATGAGGCGCTGCACGCCGTCGACCTCGGCCTCGCGGAGGGTGTCGGTGCTGAGCAGGGTCGAGTGCTCCTTCCCGATGGTGCCGTCGAGGCCGTAGATGATGTGGTCGCGCCCCCGCACCGCCATCGTGTACAGGTAGGTGAGGTTCGCCCGCCCCATGATCTGCGTCATCGGGCCGGCGTAGCGCTGGTAGACCTCGCCATGCTCCTGGCCGAAGCCGGGCAGGTAGCCCTTGACGGAGACGATGCCGGTCTCCGGGTCGATGGGCATGAGGGAGGTGGAGGAACCGAAGAGCTTCTCGCTGATGCGCTCGAAGACCAGGGTGCGCAACTCGACCGGCGGCGGGTCGGCGTCGGGATTGTCGGGATCCTTCTCGAACGTCAGCTTGATGCGCTTGCGCAGGGCGCCGGTGGCGGGATCCAGGTTGAAGATCTCGTTGCCCTGCTCGCTCAGCGCCCAGAGGACATCCCGCTTCTTGTCATAGGACATGTCGCGGATCGGCCCGGGGACCGAGTTGATGCGCGTGACCTTGCCCGTCGTCAGGTCGACCTTGCGCAGGTCGCGGCCGGCCACGTAGAGGCCGTTGCGCCGCATGATGGTCCCGATCGCCGTGATCGGCGGCTCGACGGTCCAGGCGGGGGTGATCTTCCCGGTGGCGGTGGAAAAGTGGGTGAAGTGCCCGGTCGCGTCGTCGAGCATCAGCAGGTTGCCGGCGCCGAGATCGTTGCTCAGGGAGTCGATCTCGGGGGGGACCTTGATGCCGGTTTCCTCCGCCATGCCGTCGGCCGGGCGGATCTTCATCAGGACGTGCCGCGACGTGTCCAGGGCCCAGATGGTGGGATCGGCCGGGTCATGCGTCATGTTGCTGATCGGCAGCGGCTCCATCAGCCGCTCGTGCTCGGCCGGATCGATGAAGCCGGCGGTCGTCGTGCTGATCGCGGTCAGCTTGCCGTCGAAGCCGACGATGATGAAGTCATGCAGGCGGCCGTAGACGAGCAGCGCATAGACCACGATGAGCAAGCCGAGCGCGGGCAGCAGCACGGCCAGCAGCCAGCCCTGCAGGGTGAGAACGGGTGGGCGGCTCATGCGGCCAGGGTGCGGCCCAGCAGGGTGAGCCCGAGTTCAGGGAAGATCTCCAGGCAGCGGCGGAGGACCGCGGCCGAGAGGAAGAAGGCCTCGACTTCGCCGGCGGCCATCAGGCCGCCCGCAATCCTTGGGATGCCATGGAGGGCCTCGACTCCGGCGATGGCGCCGGGCCCGAGGAGGTCCGGCGCGCCCTCCGCGCGGACGAATCCGCGGAGGATCAGCCAGAGGCCCGGCAGCGGCGCGCCGCGCGAGCAGAGCGACGCGCCGGGCGAGAACGTGACCCGCCGGGCGTGCGGCGCCAGAAATTCGTGGTGCAGGTAGCGATAGGAGGCGAAGGCGGGCGCCCCCATGAAGGCGTGGATCACCTCGATCGGCGTCGCCGGATCCGCGCGGCCGGCCGGCCGGGTCAGGAGGATCACAATGGTCTGGGCCAGCATGGGCGGCGGCTCGTGGCAGAGCCGCGCGAGGAAGGCCTCTTGCATGGGCTTGCCCTGCGCCAGGAGCGCCTGGGCCGCCGCGGCGGAGGCGAGGGGCAGGCCCTTATCGAGAGCCTGGGTCATCGCGTCCTCCGCCGTGAAGACGGGAATGATCCCGCGCTCGCGCGCGAACGCGACCTGGGCCTCGATCGGCCGGCCGTCGAGCAGCGGGAGGAGCAGGGGGAACGTGCCGCTGGGGCAGGCCAGCTCGACCGTCTCGATGGCGTAGCCGCGATCCTTGGACTGGCCGCTGCGCAGGGCGACGACCAGGGCCTCGTAGTTGGGGAGGCGCCCGGCGACCGCCAGGGTTTCCAGGATCATCTCCAGGTTGACGGACGGATACTCGCGACCGATCCGGACCAGGACCGACAGTCCGGGCTCGGCGATGGGACGATCGTCGGGCGCGCGCCAGGCCAGGTACCGGGCGAGCGCGTAGTAGGAGGTCGCCGCGATCTGCTCGAGGAGCGGGCCGGCGAGGAGCTGCATCTGAGGCAGCGCGAGCTTCGCGAGGGCGCGCAGGGCGACGGAGCGGCCGGCGAGGGCGATCAGGCGGTTCTGGGCGATCTCGACCAGAATCGGCACGGTGCCCTGGCCGAGCTGCAGGATGAGCTGCTCGGCCCGGCGGCGCTCGGCGGGCGTGAAGGTTCCGGCGGCGGTGAGCAGGGCGGGCAGCGCCGCGGAGTCGCCGATCCGCTCGAACGCCTCGAGGGCGCACAGGCGCTCCTCGCCCGTGGTCTCGACCAGGGCGGCCAGGACCTCGGGCAGCAGGATTCGGCTGGAGGGATCGGCCAGGTGGCGGAGCGCGGCGAGCGCCGCCTGCCGGACGGGAGCGTCGGGGGAGCGCAGGTAGTCGCGCAGCAGGTAGGCGTAACGGGTCTCGCCGATCTGGCCCAAGGCGCGGAGGCCGGCCAGCACCGAGCGCTGGTCGCCGGCGGCGAGGAAGTGCTCGACCTCCTGGAGGGCCTGGCGGCTGTCCGGCACGCGCCAGCTGCGCCAGAGGGCCGCGGCGGCGGCGCCGCGGCCCTCGGGGACGCCGGCCTGGAGCAGCGCCTCGGTCTGGCGGGCGGGCAGGAGGCCATGGCGCCCGAGTTCGCCGGCCAGCTCGGCGCCGGGCGCGTCGGCGCGCTCGGCGAGCCAATGCTGGATCTCCTGCGCGGCGGCCGAGCCCGGCTGCGCGAGCACCTCGTCCAGCAGCGGCTTCACCCGGAAAAGCGAGCCGCCGGGGATCCGGGTGAGGAAGGCCGGCAGCGCGCGAATCGCGCGCGCGGGCTGGTTGAGCCAGAGGATGCGCAGCGCGACCGCGGCCTCGGCCGGGCCCGCGGAGAGCGCGCGGCCCTCGGCCAGATCCAGGTCACCGGCCGAGCTGGAGAGCAGCAGCGGATCGGACGGGCGGGAGAGGTCGAGCCAGTCCCGCCGCAGGTTGGTGCCGATCGCCTTCACGTAGTCGTAGCGCAGGACGAAGACCAGGGCCACCCCCACGAGGGCCACCACGACGCCGGCGAGCGAGATCTGCTCCGGGCTCAGCCGGGGGGCCACCAGCAACAGGAAGAAGCCGGCGGTCGCCGTCGCCAGCGGCTCGCAGATGCCCTCGATCACGGTGCGCATCTGCTTGCCGGTGTCCGCGGGCAGCCGGGCAAACAGCAGGTTGGCGTTGTTGAAGTCGATCGAGGTCATCAGCCCCTGGTAGGCGAAGAAACCGGCCACCGCCGCGGGGAAGCCGCCGTCCAGCAGCAGCCACGAGAAAACGAGCGCGTAGGCGACGGACTGGAGCAGGGCCACGTTGCGCACGCCGAACCTGCCCACCAGCCGGTTGAAGACGAGCAGGCTGATCGCAAGGTTGAAGACGTTGACCAATGCGGTCAGATGGCCGAGGAGCGCCGCCAGCTCGGCCTCGTTCCGGCCGGTGGAGAAGATGCCGAGATACTGGAACTCGCAGGTGGTGGCCGCAATCAGGGTGAAGAACAGGACGAACGTGAGGACGAGGGCATAGCGGGTGCGGAAGAGCTTGAGCACGATGTGCAGCGTTTCCTTCAGGGCCGGCGCCGGATCCTCCTCGCCCTCGCCCGACTCGAGCTTGTGCCAGCGGCGCCGGGTCCAGCCCGCGACCGGCCACGCCGCGACGGCGCAGACCGCCCATCCGAGGAAAAGCGCCTGGACGCCGAAATGCGCGGTGATCGGCCCGACCAGGCTGCCGCCGATGATGGCGCCCACCGCCGAGCCCGCCGCCAGGAGGGCGAAGAGGCGCTTGGCGTCGTGCAGGTCAAAATAGCCGTCGATGAAGTTCCAGTAGAGGCTGTAGAGCCCGACGTACCAGACGGAGGTGTAGAGCTTGGCCGCGTAGGCGACCACCAGCGGGGGCGCCCCGAAGTGCAGCGCGGCCGCCAGGCCGAGCCCGCCGGCCACCAGCAGCCCGAGCGTGGCATCGAACACCCGGTCCAGTCCCCACCGGCCCATCAGCGCCGAGTAGATCGGGACGTAGAGCAGCATGATCACCGGCATGGCCAGGTAGATCCGCGGCAGCTTGTCCGCGCCGGCCTTGATCAGGAACAGCGTGTCCGCCCCGTTCATGCCCATGGTCAGCCCGGCCTGCAGCAGGAGGCCGATCAGGGCGAGCTGGGCGATCTTGCGCCCCTCGCCCGCCTCAAGGTTCAGGAACCGCCGGAGCAGGGCTGGCATGGTGGGAACGGAGGCCGGCCCGCTCAGCGCGGGCGGCGGGCCAGCACGACGCGGCCGTGGTGCCGGTGGGAGGCGTCGCGGAAGTTGGGGTGCGGCGGCTCGTCCCACACGCAGTCGTCATTGCGGACGATTTCCAGCCCGGTGGCGAGAAAGAGCGCCTCCGCCTCCGCCGCGGTGAAGAACCGATAGTAGTAGGACCCCTGGTAGAGCCAGCCGCCCTCCGGTCCCGGCTGCATGTCCACCCCGGCGACGCCGTCATCGGTCGCGGGCACGTTCGCGAGCAGGCAGCCGCCGGGAACGAGCAGGCGACGCAACTCCGCGAGGATCAGCTCCGGTTCGGGCAGGGTTTCGAGCGCGTCGCTCAGGAGAATCAGGGCGAAGGACGCGGCGGGCAGCGGGACGCACGCCAGGTCGCAGACCAGCGGGGTGACCTGGCGTCGGACGCCGGCCGGAATCTTGGCCAGGGCCGCCGCCGAGGCGTCGCAGGCCGTCACCGGCCGGCCCAGCCCGAGCAGCACCGACAGGTTGCGGCCCTCGCCGGTGGCGGCATCGAGCACCGGACCGGGAGGCAGGTCGCAGGCCGCGGGCAGCAGCCGCGGCAGGAACCCGATGGGCTCGCGGCCCCAGATCAGATCTGGCGTGGAGGCGTAAAGATGGTCCCAGGCGGACTTGTTCTGGTCGGCGAGTCCGGGGTTCGGTTGGGCAGACATGCGGCGCGGGCATTCCCCCTGATTACCTCTCGCGGTGCAAAACCTATTTGGCCGCGGCGGGCGCCATCTGGCAGCACAGCAGGCTGAGGCCCGGGCGGGGGGTCACGATTTCCCAGCGGGCGGCCGACCCGGCCAGGGCCTCGAGTTCGGCCCGGGGCAGCACGCCCGCGTTGAGCCAGATCTCGCTGGCCCAGCCCCGGACGGCGGCGGCGCGCAGGATCTGGGCGTGCACGCCGGTGCGGCCGCCCAGCGGAAACGAGGAGGCCGGCGGCATCGCCATATAGTGCGAGAGGGGCCGGTCCGCGTCGTAGAGGGTGGTGGAATCGCCCCAGGGCGGGTCGCCATAGATGAAATCCGGCGCCGGAAGGTCGGCGGGCCAGTCGTCGAAGAGGTCGCTTTCCACCAGGCGCAGGGGGAGCCCGAGGCGCGCGGCGTTCGCCGCCGCGACCGCCAGGGCATCCGGGTCGAGATCGAGCCCGACGACCTGGGCATCGGGCAGCTCGGCCCGGAGAGTCAGGGCCAGGGTGCCGCAGCCCACGCCGATTTCCGCCAGGAGGGGGGGGCGCCCGGACGCCGCCGCGTGCGCCCGGGCGCGGCGCAGGAGAGCATCCACCAGATGGGTGACTTCGGGGTCGGTGACGTAGGCGCGCTTGTCGATCGCGAAGCGCCGGCCGCGGAATTCAAAGCCGCCGATGACATGCGCCAGCGCCTCGCCGGCGGTCCGGCGCTTGAGCCAGCGCTTCAGCCGGCGGACATCGCCGCCGCCGGCGGCGGCGAGCGCGTCCAGGTCGCCCGGGGCGAAGGGTGGCAGCGCCTGGCCGAGCTCGGACTCGATCTGCGCGAGAGCGGCTTCGGCCGCCGTGCGGGAGCGTGGCATCAGAGTAGGATTTCGCGAAATTTTCCCCGCATGCAATGGTTCGAACTCATGGCGGCGCCGTAGCCGCCGGCATTGAGGAAGGCCAGCAGCTCGCCTTCCACCGGGTCGGGGAAGGAGACGTTCTCCGCCAGGAGATCGAGGGCCTCGTTGATGTTGCCGGCGATGGTGACGCGACGGCGGGGCGCGGCGCGGCGCCGGCAGGGCAGCGGCAGGAGCGGCAACGCGTAGAAGGCCGGCTCGGGGTGAAGGTTGAAGCCCCCGTTGACCCCGACGAAAAGCGTGTCCCGCTTGCGCTCGACCGTGTTCACCTCGAGGAGGAGGACGCCGGCGTCCTTGACCAGGTAGTCGCCCGGCTCGACCCAGATTTCGCACCGGTCGCGGCGGAAATGGCGCGCGACCACCCGGCTCCAGGCGGCCAGATCGAGCGGCGCGTCGCCGGCGACCAGGGGAATGCCCAGGCCGCCGCCCAGGTTGACGTAGCGCAGGCCGGGCACGGCGGCGATGAACGGGCGGGCGGCGACCAGCACCGCCTCCAGGGCCTCCAGTTGGGGGGTGAGATAGCCGCAACCGGCGTGAAAATGGAGGCCCTCCACGCGCAGTCCGGAGGCCTCGGCCAGGGCGAGCGCCGCGAAAAACTGCTCCCAATAGATCCCGAATTTTGTCGTCGTTCCGCCGGCGTAGCGCAGCCGCGGGTTCTGGCGGTAGCCGAGGCCGACGGCGGGATTGATCCGCAGCCCGATCCGGCGGCCGGGCGCCAGCCGCGCCAGCCGCCGCATGCTGGACAGGGAGTCGCAGTTGACGATCACGCCCGGGTGGCGCGCCAGGCAGCGGGCGTCCGCCTCCGACATCGAGGTCCCCGTGTAGGAGATCGCCTCCTCGGCGAAGCCGCAACGCCGGGCCCGGAGCAATTCCTCCGGCGAGCAGACGTCGACCCCGCAGCGGCCCAGCCCATGCAGGAACCGCAGAAGAGGGGGAAACCGGTTGGACTTCATCGCATAGAAGACGCCGGTCCGCTTGCCGGTGTCGCTCAGCGCGGCCTGCAGCCGCCGGAGATTCGCCCGGATCCTTGAGGCGTGGTAGGCGAAAAGCGGCGTGCCGCGGGTCCGGCCCAGATCTTCGAGGTCATGCCGTCCCAGGTGAAGCGTGTCCCGGCGGTAGCCCAGGTCGCTGCGCTCCCACCAGGCGGGGGAGGGGGCGCGGGGCGCGGCGGGGAGTCGGGAGGGAGCGGACAAGGCCGGGAATGATTCGGGGAGGGGGCGCGGGGCGCTATCCTAAACTGGCGGCTGGGACAGACCGCAGCCCGTTGGGACCGGCCGCTGTTTCGGCCGTCGGCAACCCTTTTCCCCCGGTGGTGTCTGAGAGGGGAGACTCAATCCAGCCACCACCCATGAGCGATAAACTTAAAATCAGCCGCCAGCAGATGATCGACCTCCTCAACGAGGATCTGGCCCGGGAATTCCAGGCGGTCATCGCCTATGTCAACTATAGCCAGACCATGAAGGGCGCCGCGTACACCGACATCGCGCGCGAGCTCGCCAAGCACGCGAAGGAGGAGCTGGAGCATGCCGTCGCCATCGCGAAGCAGATCGACTATTTCAACGGGACCCCGGTCACCGTGCCCAAGAAGGTGCGCATGTCCGAGAAGGCCGAGGATATGCTCCGGTTCGATCTCGAGAACGAGCGCGAGACCATCATCGCCTACCGGCAGCGGATCCGGCAGGCTGACGCCATGGGTGAATTCGCCCTCAGCGAGGTGCTTCGCCGGATCATCGCGCAGGAACAGGACCACCTGATGGACCTGGCCGACGCCCTCGGCATCGACACCCCCTCCACGGGGGATTGATGTCCTAGGACCGGCCGCCGTCGGCGGCCCCGCGGGCCAGCTCGGCCAGGGCCGACCGGGCCCGGGCCTGCTCTTCCTGCTGAAAGGAGGCGCGGGCCGGCATGGCCATGGCGCGGAGAAATTCCGCGCGCGCCTCGTCCCGCCGGCCGACGGCCAGGAAGGCGAACCCCAGCTCCACCCGATTGCAGGGCTCGGCCGGCTCGAGTGCGACCGCCTCGCGCAGCTGGGCGATCGCCTCGTCATAGGAGGCCGGCGGCAGGCCGCCATAGAACACGCGGACGAAGAAGCGCTGGCTGCCGCTGAGCGAGGCCAGGGCGCCGTTCCAATGCCCGAGTACATGGTGGGCCCACGCATAGCGCGGATCGAGGGCGAGGGCCCGGCGCGCCTCCACCTCGACCAGGCGGGAGTACTCGATCTTCTCCCGGGTGTCGCTCCAGCTGGCGAGTTTGCCATGGCAGATCGCGAGCGAGAGCTCGTCGATCGCGCTGCGAGGATCGAGCCGGGCGGCGCGCTCCGCGTAGGCCAGCGCCCGCTCGGCGTATTGTTTCTTGGCCGTGACGGTGGGCTGGAAGTCGGCCAGGTCGGAATACTGGCGGGCGACCTTCTGGAGGATGACCGGGTCATCCGGACGAACGCGCAGCGCCTCCAGGTAGAGGGTCAGGGCGGCCTGGGTGTCATCGCGGGCCTCGGCGGCCCGGGCCCGCGCCAGCGCATTGGCGGACACCTCCGCCCCGGCCCCTCCCGAGGAGAGCACCGCCAGGGAGAGCGCGAGCATCGTCCGCATGCCCGTAGTACGGCCGGGAAAGGCCGCCGGTTGCCGGCGATGCGCAAAGAAAAAACGGGCTATTTTGAGGCATTTGGGGCATATTGTACCTTCTTATCGCTACCCGACCCCGCATCTCCCACGCCAAAGAGGAGGAGTTTTCGCTCCCCCTCTTTGTTTTCACCGTCCTTTTGACGCTGGCCGGCCTCGGCCTGGGCCTGCGTTTCCTGGCGCCGCACGGCGTCTGGCTGACGCAAATTTCTGCACCCTGGTGGAAGGCGGCCGGCGTCTTCGTCGCGGTCACCGCCCTGGACTGCTTTATTGAGTTTTTCTTTCACCGCTACGCGCTGCACAAGCCGGTGGTCCCCTTCCTCCGCCACCTCTATCGCCAGCACACGAAGCACCACGGCCTGACCCGGATCGGCCGCCGCCGGACGGCTCACGGCAAGGAAGTCCCCTTCATCGAGAATGTCTTTCCCATGGTCGAGCCGGAGCAGAAGGAAGCCTCCTTCTTCCCCTGGTTCTCCCTCGCTGCCTTTGCGCTCGCGGTCACGCCCCTCTTTGCCGTCCTGCAGTGGATCGCACCCTCCTGGCCCTGGTTTTCCGCCGGCTACGGCGCCCTGACCTGCTCGCTCCTCCTCTACGAGATCCTGCATGCGATCGAGCACTGGCCCTTCGAGAAGTGGATGCCGCTGATTGAGCACCCGCGCTGGGGCTGGCTCTGGAAGAAGGCCTACAGCTTCCATCTGCGCCATCACGCCGTCATCGAGTGCAACGAGTCGATCTCGGGCTTCTTCACCCTCCCGCTCGCCGACTGGGTCTTCGGGACCTACGTCCTGCCGCAGACGCTGTACGCCGATGGCGAGGAGTGGGTCGCCGCCAAGTTTCGCAATCCGCGCCCCTATGCCTTCATCCGCTGGTGCGACCGGACGGCCAACGGCATCGTCCAGCGCCGCCGCCAGCGCGCCCGCCTGAAAAAGGGGCAGCTGACGGAGCAGGAGCAGCAGGCTGAGCAGGAAGACCTGCTCGCGCTGGGCGCGCTGCTGCCGCCGCCGCCCGCGCGGTCCGGCCTGAAGTGAGCGGCTGAGCCGGCCGGCGCTCGGCGCAAAGAAGCCATTGCGGGCGGCCGGGCCGCCGCCAAGCTGGGAGGATGGCCTCGGCTCCCACCCGCTTTTTTGACCGCTATACCCGGACCCTGAAGGTCGAGGAGATCTATGGCGAGCGATGGCTGAGGTTTGCCTATGAGAACCCGCTGGGCCGGCTGGCCGTGTGGGCGCTCGTGCGCCGGGCGATCTTCTCCCGCTTTTACGGCTGGAAGATGAACCTCCGCGCCAGCGGCCTGCGCGTCCTGCCGTTCATCGCCCGCTACAACATCGATGTCGACGAGTTCGCGCGCTCGGCCTTCGACTTCAAGACCTTCAATGAGTTCTTCTTCCGCGCC
Source organism: uncultured Opitutaceae bacterium (assembly GCA_903916755.1). Lineage (GTDB taxonomy): Bacteria > Verrucomicrobiota > Verrucomicrobiia > Opitutales > Opitutaceae > Palsa-1447. Next base: position 45,381 of record CAIWXW010000188.1, read on the forward strand.
CTCAAGCCGGAGGCGCGACCGATCGCCCCCGGCGCGGGCGTCGCCGTCTTTCCGGCGGATGGCCGGCATCTGGCTTTCCCCGACGTGGACGCGGCGGAGGGTTTTTACGTCAAGGGCGAGAAATTCACGCTGGCGGAGCTGCTGGGCGAGGCGGGCCGGCCCGAGGCGGACCGGCCGCTGACCCGCCAATTTGCGGGCGGGGCCATGCTCATTTCCCGCCTTTGTCCGGTCGACTATCACCGCTTTCATTTCCCGGTCGACGGCGTCCCGGATGAGGCCCGGTCCATCCGCGGCTGGCTCTATTCGGTCCACCCGGTCGCGCTGCGCCGGAACGTGCGCTACCTCGTCCAGAATCGGCGGGATCTCACGTTGATCGATTCCGAGGCCTTCGGCCCGGTGGCCATGTTCGAGGTGGGTGCCACCAATGTCGGCAGCATCCGGCAGGCGTTCGTGCCGGGGCGGAGGGCGGCCAAGGGCGATGAGAAGGGCTTCTTCGCCTTCGGCGGCTCCTGCGTGATCACGCTCTTTGCCCGCGGCCGAATCCACTTCGACGCGGATGTGGTCGAGCCGGGCTCCCGGCAGGTCGAAATCTACGCCCGGATGGGCGACCGGCTGGGCGTCGCGCTCTAGATCGGGAGCTGGCCGGGAGTGAACGGGCTATCCCGGGCCGGACCCGGAGCCCGGAGCCAGCTGGCGGCGGCCCAGCGAAGAAGTTCGACCGGCGCGGTGGTCTTCCTTGGATTCCTTCCATGGTTACCGCCCGCCCGTCCCCGGATTCCCGCCGCCTCTGGCTGGCGGGGGCCACGCTGGCGATCCTGACCCTGCTGGCCTACCTCCCGGCGCTGAGCGGCGGCTTCATCTGGGACGACGACAATTTCCTGACCCTGAACCCGCTGATCAAGGCCTCCGACGGCCTCCAGCGCTTCTGGTTCACGACCCAGCCGACGGACTATTGGCCGGTGACCTCCACGCTGCTCTGGTTCGAGTGGCGCCTCTGGGGTCTGAACCCCGCCGGCTATCACGCCGTGAATGTCGCCCTGCACGTCGCGGAAGTCCTGCTGCTGTGGTCGATTTTCCGGCGGCTGCGGCTGCCGGGGGCCTTTCTGGGCGCGCTGCTCTTTGGCCTGCACCCGGTGAACGTGGAGTCGGTCGCATGGATCGCCCAATGCAAGAACCTGGTGGCGATGCTGTTCTTCCTCCTCTCGCTCGGCTGGTTCCTGCAAACGGGGCTGGCCGATCCGGAGCGGCGGCCCGTGCGCCCGGGGGCCTATGCCCTCTGCCTGGGCGCGTTTCTTCTCGCCCTGCTCAGCAAGGGATCGGTGGCGCCGCTGCCGCTGGTGCTCCTGGGGCTGGTGGCCTGGCGGCGCCGGCTGACCCTCCGCGACGCGCTCTGGTCCGCTCCGTTCTTTGCGCTGGCGGCTGCGCTCGCGCTCGTGAACGTCTGGTTTCAGACCCACGGGGCCTCGGTCATCCGGCAACTGACTTTCGCCGACCGGCTGGTGGGCGCGGGCGGGGTGGGCTGGTTTTATCTGGGCAAGGCGCTGTGGCCGGCCCGGATCCTCTTCATCTATCCGCAGTGGCACCTGGACGCGGCGCGGTTTCTCTGGTGGCTGCCCCTGCTCGCCGCCGCGGTCGTGACCGCCGCCCTCGCGCGACTCTCCCGCCCGGCCCTTTTTGCCTGGGGTTATTTCTGGGTGATGCTGATCCCGGTGCTGGGCTTCGCCGACATCGCCTTCATGGAATATTCCCCGGTCGCCAATCACTACGAGCATCTCGCGCTCATCGGCGTCGCGGGCCTCGCTGCGGCGGGGTGGAGCCTCTGGGCGGCGCGCCAGTCCGGCGCCGCGCGGGGGGCGGCGGCGCTTGTCGTGGGGGTGCTTTTCAGCCTGACCTGGCGGCAGAACCAGACCTACCGCAGCCTGGAAAACCTGTATCGGACGACGCTGGCGGGCAACGCCGACTCCTGGGTGGCCCATGGCAATCTCGGCAGCCTGCTCGCCTCGGAGGGCCGGTTGCCCGAGGCGGTCCCGGAGCTGGAAGCGGCGCTGCGGCTGCGCCCGGATTATCCCCAGGCGCGGGTCGCGCTCGGCAGCGCGCTGGCCAACACGGGCCATCTCGCGGAGGCGGGGGCCCAGTTTGCCGAGGCGGTGCGGCTCCGGCCGGACTTCGCGGAGGGGCACTACAATCTCGCGCTGGTCCTCCAGGCGGCCGGCCGCCCGCAGGCGGCCATGGACCATCTGGAGACCGCGCTGCGGATCAAGCCTGACCTGGCGACCGCGCATAATGCGCTCGGAATCCTGCTCGCGCAATCCGGCCGCCGCGCGGCGGCGATCGAACACTTTGAGACCGCGCTGCGGCTGGACCCGAACTTCGCCGCCGCCCGGGCGAACCTGCAGGTGGTCGAGCGCCAGCCTTGAGTTCCCGGCGACGGAGGAGTCGGCGGTTCGGCCCCGCCGCTCAGCCGAATCGGGCGGGATCAAGTGCCGGTATTGGCTTTCGTGGTGAAACGAAATATGAAATCACTAGATCGTCACTAGTTATTGATGTTAACAAACTAACATAATAATCTTTCATTTTTATGAAGCCAATTTGAAGGCAACTTCCGTCCCCTGCCGGACCGGAAGACTGTTCAGCAGCCCCGGCGCACAATCGGCTTGGCCAAACCGGCTTTTCTGCCCCAGAACTGCAGTTCGGGCTGCCCGTCCCCGGCTTTCTTGAGCGCGGTGCGGCCTGCTGCGTGCGTTATCTCCCCACCATGCCCCTTTCGGAACCCCGGCGCAGTCCCGCGCGCTAGCTTCCCTTTCTCCCGTGTCCGCGGAAGACGCCGAGACCACCCAGTGGCTGAAGGAGGAGCTGCTGCAGCACGCGCCGATGCTGCGCGCCTATCTGGCCGGCCGGTTTCCTTCCATCGCGGATATCGATAACTTGGTCGAGGAAAGCATCGTCCGGGTCCTTCGGGCGCATGAGGCCGGCGGCGTCATCTCGACCAAGGGCCTGCTCTTCTCGACGGCGCGCCATTTGGCCCTGGACCAGGTTCGACGGCAGCGGGTCGTTTCATTCGAGCCGATGACGGAAGCGGCCGATTCATACGTCTTCACCGATGGGACCGACATCGTCGAAACGGTCAGCAAGAAGCAGGAGTTCGAAATTCTCACCCAAGCCATCCAATCCTTGCCCAAGCGCTGCCGCCAGGTGGTCACGCTGCGGACGGCCTATGGGCTCTCGCAAAAGCAAATCGCCGACAAGCTCGGCATCAGTGTGAACACGGTCGAAAAACAGATGTGCATTGGGATCCGCAAGTGCACGGCCTACTTTGCCCAACTCGGCCTCCCGTAACGCCCATGACGCCCGACGAATTCCCCCGGTCCGAAACGGATCGCATCGAGCAGCAGGCGGCCATGTGGATGATCCGGTGCGACCGCGGGCTGACCGCGGGCGAACAGGACGACTACCTGCAGTGGCGCCGGAAGGATCCCCGCCATGCCCCGGCGATGGCCCGGCAGGAGGCGACGCTGCGCCGCCTCGCGCAGCTGCGGGCCTGGCAGCCGCAGCAGGGGACGGAACCCAATCCCGATCTGTTTGCCCCGCCGGGCCGCCGTCTCCGGTGGCTCGTGCCGGTCAGCCTGGCCGCCGCCGCGATGCTCATGGCCGGCAGCTATCTCGGTTGGCGGGCATGGTCGCGCACCCTGCTGACCCCGTCCAAGAACTACCTGGTGGTCGACGAACGCGTCGCGCTGCCGGACGGCTCGGTCGTCGAGCTGCGGGACGGCACCCACCTTGAGATGAAATTCACCCCCGGGGAGCGGCGGGTCCGGCTTTCGGGCCTGGAGGCGCTGTTCACGGTCGCCAAGAATCCCGCGCGTCCCTTCATCGTCGAGGCGGGGAGCGTCGCGGTGCGCGCGGTTGGCACCGCCTTCGACGTCCGCCTCGACGCCGCGTCGGTGGAGGTCCTCGTGACCGAGGGCAAGGTGCGGATGGACGGTTCGCCCGGAAACCCGGCCCAGCCGCTGGCCCGCAGCTCCTACGTGGTGGCGGGCGAACGCGCGGACGTGTCGCTGTCCTCGACGGCGGCCCCCCATGTGACCCGGCTGACGCCGGCCGAAATCAGCGAGGCCCTCGATTGGCAGAAGCCGCGCCTCCAGTTTTATGAGACGCCGCTGGCGGATGCGGTGGCGGAGTTCAACCGGCACAACCGCCGGCAGATATCGCTGGGGGAGGCGGACCTGGCCGCGCAGCCCATCGGCGGGACCTTCCAGGTGGATGACGTGGATGGCTTCTCGCACATCCTTGAAATCACGCTCGGCCTCAAGGCCGAGGCGCGGGGCCCGGACCGCGTGGTCCTGACGCGGGGCCGGTGAGCATGGCCGGCGCGCGGGGCGGGCGGCCGAAATTTTCTTTGATGTCCGTATTACGGATGTTTCTCCGCCGTTCGTCTACGGGGATAGCCGCCGGATCTCCGGCCACCCGTGACTACCCCTTCCCGGCCTTGCATCAACTTTCCCTGTTCGTCCGCGCCCTCCTCCTCGGCGCCTGCACGGTCATTCTGGCCCGCGGGGCGGAGTCGGCCCGGCGCGCCTACGATCTCGCCGGCGGGGACGCCGCGGCCGCCCTCCGCCAGTTTTCCAATGTTTCCGGCCGCGAGGTGCTCTATGCGGCCGAGATTGTCCGGGGCGTGCAGACCAATCCCGTGCGGGGGATCTTCACCGCGCGTCAGGCGCTCGACCGCATGCTCGCCGGCACGTCGCTCCGCGCGGAGCAGGACAATGCAACCCTAGCCTTTGCCGTGGTCCGATCGGGCCCGGCACCCCCGCCGAGTCCTCCCATCGGGCCGCTTCCACCCCAAGCGTCCTCGAATCCCAATAAAATGAAGTCTCGGAACCATTTCCTGCCCCTGCTGACCGCACTCTTTGTGTCTGGCGGCGCCCTCGCTTCCGGCCAGACCGCCGGGGCCCCGTCGTCCGCGGCGGCGCCGGCGCCACCGTGGTCCTCCCGAAGTTCGAAGTCTCGGAAAGTTCGGCCAACCCCTACCAGGCCTCGCAGGCCTTGAGCGCCTCGCGCGTGGCGATGAACCTGCAGGACATCCCGCAGACGGTCTCGGTCGTCACCCATGAGCTGATCGACCAGACCGGTGCGTCCCGGATGCTGGACGCCGCCAAGTACGTGACCCCGATCGTCGAGTCGACGCTGCCCTACGGGGGCGATCGCTACATGATCCGGGGGTTCCAGGTGTCGGAGGAATTCATCGACGGCACGAATCTGTCGGGCGCCGACGGCTACAGCGCCTCGCTCGCGCCGTACAACATCGAGCGCATTGAGATCATCAAGGGCCCGAACGCGATCCTGGTGCCCGGCGGCAGCCCCGGCGGGGTGATGAACCCCATCACCAAGTCGCCCCTGGCGGTCGACGCGACCACGCTCAACCTGGGCGTCTCCGAATACCTCGGCGACGACACCTGGTTCGACATCAACCGGGTGCTGACCTCGGACGGTCGGATGGCCGTCCGGTTCGTGGGCGCGATCTGGAAGACGGATTACTACATCAACGGGCAGTTCCGCGACGGGTATGAGGCGGCCCCGTCGTTTTCCTACCAATTCTCGCCGACCGAGAAGCTGACGCTGAAGGCGGACCTGATGCAGGATCGCGAGACCAACCTCGCGGGGCTGCCGGTCGATCCCAGCATCGGCTCGACCGGATACGCCCAGATCGCCCGCGGCCTGCCGCGGGACTTTATGTTCGGCAAAGATGTCGATTCGCGGCACCGCACCACGATCCGGGGCAGCGGCGAGCTGCTCTCGACCTTCGGCGAGCATGTCACCTCCCGCCTCTACGTGATGGGCGACGAGGTCCGCCGCCGCGACGTGGGCGGGACCGGCGCCGGCCTGACGAATGCCGGCGGGGGCAGCGTCAATCCGTTCACCGGCCAATACCAGCCCGGCATCTCCTGGAACACCGCGGCTTATAATGCCAACCCGGGCGTCGCCCTGGTCGGCACGCCCGTGCCCGTGACGGATCCCTCCGTCTGGGTGTACACCCGGAACAACGGGCTGGTCGACCTCCACTACACGGAGGCCCACCTCAAGAACGACTACGTGATCGAGTTCGACAATCCCTGGTTCAAGTCGACGACGCTGGCGGGCTACGCCGCCAACACCTCGAAGGTGCACTACCGGTCGTATCCCGCCGCCTCCCGTCCCGCGGTCCCCGCCAGCAACCTGGCGGGCATAAGCTTTCCGGCCTACGTCTTCCCGCCGATCCTGCCCGGGCTCACCTCGGCGGCGCTCGGCACCGACAAGACGGCCCGCCAGGACGATTTCCAGATGTTCGCGCAGGAGACGGTCAGCGTGCTCGACGAGCATCTCCTGGTGAACGGCGGCGTCTCGCGCTTCTTCGGCGAGGTCTACCGGACCGACAACACCGGGACCGCGATCCTCGCCGCGCTGCCCACCTCGCCCGCCTACAACCTGACGAGCGACGCGACCTCGGTCGGCGTGGTCCTGAAGCCGATCAAGCCGATCTCGCTCTTTTTCAGCCGCAACACGACCGGCGGCACGCTGCCGGGCACGCTGAGCGCGGGCATCACCGATCCCTCCACCAAGCTGGCGGTCGGCGACCAGAACGAGTACGGGATCAAGACCGCGCTGCTCGACGGGCGGCTGACGGCCGCGTTTTCGTATTTCGACATCAAGCAGAAGAACTATGCGATCACGGACAGCCTGTTCTACACCCTCCAGTCGCAGGGCCTGTTCGCTGAGGCGGCGCTCCATTCGCTGCCGCTTTACGTGAATCTCGAGTCGAAGGGATGGGAATTCGAGACGACCTATTCCTTCAGCAAGAATTTCACCATCCTGGGCAACTACACCAACTACCGCGAGCGCGTGCCGGTCACCAATATCCGGCTGCGCGCCGTCCCGGACCACGCGGGCGGCGTCTTCGCCGACTATGAATTCACCAACGGCATCCTGCAGGGTTTCGGGATCAATGTGGGGGTCGACTACAAGAGCGATGTGGCGGGCACCAATGCCTCGGGTTACACCACCACCCGGCCGCTCCCGAACGGTCAGGCCTTTGTGCCGGTGCAGCCGACCTTCCTCGTCGCCGGCCGCACGCTCGCGAATGTGGGCCTGACGTACAAGTATGACCGCCACTGGAGTGTGCGCCTGACGGTGGATAACGCGCTGAACAAGAGCTACATCATGGCGGCCGGCAGCGGCACGTCCCTGGTCGTGGGCACGCCGCGTTCCTGGCAGAGCGAGCTGACGTACAAGTTTTAGGCCGAGGGGGCTTGAGCTTCGGGCCGCGGGAGAGGGGAGGGCTTCGGCCTTCCTTCGCCCGCGGCCCGATTCGGCTGCCGGCGGGAAAGAGATGCCGGGGACAGGCGGCGCGGGCTCGGATCAAACCCGCCCCGATGGTTCACGGAGGCGGCCCGGCAGTGACGGGTGCGGGGCCAGCGGGGGCGCTGCGAAAAATGGTGCCCGGGACAGGACTTGAACCTGCACATCTTGCGATACCAGATCCTAAGTCTGGCGTGTCTGCCAATTCCACCACCCGGGCGGGAAAACGAGCCGCGAGCCTGAGGGGGCGGCGCTCAGGGCGCAACGGATTTGCGCCGGCGCGCGGGCGGGGTGGCCGGGACCGGCGCCGCCACGGGCGCAAGCGGCCGACTGGCGGTGAGCAGGCTCGGGCCGTCGACCCAGCGGGCGGGAATCATGGTCGTGGTCGGCCACTCCGGGACGCCGCGCTCATTGCGCTGCAACTGGGCCACCAGCAGTTCGGCGGCGCGGGCGCCCAGCACGTGGGGCTGGAGATCCAGCCCGGCGCAGGGCCGGGTTTTCATGACCAGATTCAGGCTGACGAAGCCGTGCGTGTCCGGGACGACCGCCCCGCAGCCCTCCATCCATTCCATCACCTCGGTGTTGTGGCAGAGGACGACGTCCGGCTGAAACCGGCGAAACCATCGGACAAATTCATCCCGCGTGAGCGCCGTCGACATCAGCGGCGCGATCGCCTCGATCCCGGGCTGGTTCTCCTGGAAGGCGCGAAAGGCGCCCGACCAGCGATGCTGCAGCCGCTCGTCGTTGTGGCGGTGGAGCACCAGGCCCGGCCGCCGGTAGCCGCGCGCCGCGAGCCGCGCCAGCCCGGCCAGCATGGCGCGGTGGTGGTCGGAGGAGACCGAGTGCAGGGCGGGGCGCTCGATGATGTAGTCCGTGTAGATCCCGGCGTAGCGCTTCCAATCGAGCTGGGACAGGTCGGGCTCGTACCAGGCCGGCAGCAGGAGGACCCCGTGGATGCCGCGGGACTGCAGGACCGAGTCCAGGCGCGGGACCGAGAGGCCGCCGTCGCGGCCCATGACGAAATTCTCCACCTTGAAGCCCAGCTCCTCGGCGCGGGCCGCGGCGCCCACGACGAGTTCGTGGTGAAAACGAGCCGCAAAGGCGGGCCGGTCGGGCTCGTCGAGGTCGATGGCCGCGATCACGCCGCGGAAGGTGGAGCCGCGCGAACGGCGCAGCTCCGACATGAGCGCGGCGGCGAGGGGATTGCGGTGATAGCCGGCGAGGCGGGCGGCTTCCTGGACCCGCTGGACCGTCCGGAGGTCCACGCGCGGGGCGCCCCGCAGCGCATCCGACACCGTGGTGCGGGACAGTCCCAGTTCACGGGCGAGCGATCGGACAGTGGGCGCGGCAATGGACATCTCTGACTGTCCGGGATACCCGCCCCGGCGCCAAGTTCAAGCCAGGCTTTGCAGCTATTCGTTGGCGCGAAGGGGCCCGCGCCAAAACTTATCAACCAAATCGCGCCGCCCCTATGGTAATCCAGTTCTGGATACAGAAGGCGCCGCCGCGCTTCCGTTCAAACGTATCCAAAAAATTGGGAAAGGGGCGCCAATTCAGACCGTCTGACGGACTGTCGCCCCGGGCGTCCGTTGCCAGAAGTTCGGGGCGGTCTGTTCTCCACCCCCTCACGGTCAGGCGGATTTAAAAAAAGGCGTCGTCTCATGCGGCGCCGAGTTTGCCGGACCCCTTAGTTCCCCCAATATGACCACGCCTCGCGTTCCTGTTTCCAGAAGTGCCGCCGCCGGATGGGCGCTTGCCTTCCTCATTGCCATGGCCCGGCCGACGCCCGCGCGCGCGCAGGCCGCGGCTCCGGCCGCGGCCCATCCCGCGGCCCCCACGGCGGCCGCGGACGCCGCGGGCCCGCCGC
>CAIWXW010000189.1 GCA_903916755.1 uncultured Opitutaceae bacterium
GGCCTCTTTTTCCGCGACGAATGGCAGAAGATGGTCGCCGACGGCAAGACGGCCAACGTGATCAAGTCGACGATCTCGGCGGCCTTTGACGCCTTCCTGCAGGACCCGCAGCTGGCGGAGACCTTCGGGCAGGCCTCCACCTTCTCTTTCGAGGACGTGGCGCAGACCGGCAAGATCATCGGCCTCGTGCCGGGGGACCGGTACGCGCAGCTGGGCCGGCTGCTCGGGACGGCCTGCAAGCTGGATTTCCAAAGCGCCATGCTGGCGCGCAACGGTCGGGCGGATCTCAACGCGGATCGCCTCGTGCTCTTCCTGGCGGACGAATGCCACAAGTACGTCGTCAGCGGCTCGGCCACCGCCGGCGATCCGTACTTCATGAATCTTTCCCGCTCCAACAACGTGGTGAACCTCTGCGCCACGCAGAGCTACGCCTGGCTGGTGGAGGTGATCGGCCGCGATGCGGCCAACGTCTACATTTCAGCTTTCGGCGTGCAGTTCTGGCTGCAGCAGACCGACCCCGAGACCTGCCGGCGCGCCGCGGAAATCTGCGGGCACGTCCGCCGGGAGAAGGTCAGCGCCGAGCACGATTTCAACCTCGGCGGGATCCTGGGAGCCCTGGGTGGAGGCAAGAGCCTCGTGGTGCGCCACCAAGTCCGGGAGGAAAAAGTCGAACGGTTCGGCGCCGAAGATTTCACGCATCTCGACGTCGGCGAGGTGATCGCCTACAACAAAGGCCGGCGAGGTCGCCATGCGAAGGTGAGCAAAGACCGGGTTGCCTATGTCTTCTGCACCGAAAAGCCGGCCGGAGTGGCGGCGGTCAACTCGCGCGTGCGCGAGTATTACCGGGAAATCCTCGAGAACCTCACCCACGACCGAAGCCAGTCGGCCCGGTGGGATTGCGGCGCGGCGCGGCCCCTGGCGGCGCCCACCTGAGCGCGGGCTCCTTTTACCCCTGTTCCGCCTTACCCCATGAACCCCGCCACTCCCGCCGTCGCCCATGCGTTCTTCATTCCGGAAACCCGGGGTGATCCCCTCGCGGCCTTCCCCTCGCTCCGCCGCGAGGGACGCCCCTATAATCTCTGGCTCACGGAGGAACTGCTCGACCGGCTCCTCCCGCGCTGGGCGGCCCTGCCGCAAAACCCGGACGAGCGGGGTCGGATCGTGACCGAGGACGTGGGCGGCATCGGCGAGCGCGGCCGCATTCTCTTCCGCGATCTGCTGCCCGCGGCGATCAGCGCGGGCGATCCCGCCCTGTTGGCCGCGCTCGGCGTAACGGCCAACCTCCAGCGCACGGTGGCGCTCCTGGGGGAGTTCCTGGTCGGAGGCGGCCGCCTGGTCACGGGCGAGCCGGCCGGCCCGGCGGTCACGTTCAAGCTCTCGCGGTGCTGGTGCGGGCTCACTGAATATGACCCGGCCAGTCCCTATTTTCCCGCCCGCGTCCATCCGCCGGTGCATGCCGACCGGCTGAACGGCCAGCGCCGCGAATCCCGTCATTTGTCCAACGCGCTCTGGTGCTCGGCCTCCGCCATCACCCACCGGTGCGAGGAGGCCACAATCCGCCTGCGGGACGCGATCCGGGAGAGCGGGCTTTTCGAGCCGGGCGATCTCGAGCACCTGCGCGGCCCGTCGGTGTCGCTGCGGCGGCGGGAGAGAAAATAAGCCGTGGCCGAGCCGACGCCGCGACGCCCGCCGAAGTGACGTACGGTTCGAGGTTACCTCGGACTTGGGAGGAGGGCAGGATCGCCCGGTGCCGGATGGCGCGGGTGGCGCCGGCGCAAATCTAGGATTTGCGCTTCGGCTGCCCGTAATAGGCCGCCGGCCCGTGCTTGCGGTGAAAATGCCGGTGCAGCAGGGGGTCCTCGATCGATCGCCGCGCGGGCTCGAGCTGCAGGGTGAGGAAGGCCAGCCTCGCGCACAGTTCGAGCGCGACGGCATTCTCGACTGCCTTCGCGGCGGCGGGGCCCCAGCAGAACGGCGCGTGGCGCCAGACCAGGACGGCGGGCATCGCCGCCGGGTCGAGCTGCTCGAAGGTCTCCCGGATGACGCGACCGGTCTCGATCTCGTAGTGGCCGGCAATCTCCGCCTTCGTCAGCGCGCGGGTCACCGGCACGTCTCCGCGGAAGAAATCCGCATGGGTGGTCCCGAAGGCCGGAATCGCCCGCCCGGCCTGGGCGAAGGCGGTCGCATAGACCGAATGCGTATGCACAATGCCGCCGATCGACTTAAAGCCGCGATAAAGCTCGGCGTGGGTCGGCGTGTCCGACGACGGCCGCAGCCGGCCTTCGACCACCTGGCCCTCGAGGTCGACCAGCACCATCGCGGAGGCCTTGAGCTCCGGGTAGTCGACGCCGCTCGGCTTGATCGCCAAGATGCCCCGCGCCCGGTCCAGGACGCTCGCATTGCCGAAATTCAGGTGGACCAACCCATGCGCCGGCAGCGCGAGGTTGGCCTCGTAGGCTTCGCGCTTGAGCTCGGTCAGCATAGGGGGACCCCGGGCGAGCCGCGGAAGTATACGTCGTTCCAGCGCAGTTCCTTCTCGAACTCGGGGAGCGTGGTCTTCTCGTCGATCACGACGAGCTCGAGGCCGGCCAGTTCGGCCAGGTCCCGCATGTGCTCGGTCGTGACGGCATAGCTGTAGCCGGTGTGATGGGCCCCGCCGGCGCGGATCCAGGCGCCGCAGGCGGGCTTGAAATCCGGCCGGCATTTCCAGACCGCGCGGGCCACCGGGAGATGCGGCAGAGGCTGGGGCGGGGCGACCGCGTCGACCTCGTTGACGATCAGCCGGAAGCGGTTGCCGAGGTCGACCAGCGAGGCGTTGATCGCGGGGCCGGCCGGGGCGTCGAAGACCAGGCGCACGGGGTCGGACTTGCCGCCGATGCCCAGGGGGTGCACCTCGAGCGTGGGTTGGCCGGCCGCGATGGACTCGCAGATCTCCAGCATGTGGGCGCCGAGGACCAGGGGTCCAGCGGGATCGAGGTGATAGGTGTAGTCCTCCATGAAGGAGGTGCCCCCGGGCAGGTCGGAGCCGATGATCTTCATCGCGCGCAGGAGGGCGGCCGTCTTCCAGTCGCCCTCGGCGCCGAAGCCGTAACCGTCGGCCATCAGCCGCTGGACCGCCAGGCCGGGCAGCTGCTTCAGGCCGTGGAGGTCCTCGAAGGTGGTGGTGAACCCCTTGGCGCCCCGCTCCTCGAGGAAGGCGCGCAGGCCGAGCTCGATCCGGGCGCCCTCGCGGAGGGACTCGTGCCGGCCTCCGCCGCGGCGCAGCGGCTTCGCCACGGAGTAGCGCTTCTCGTATTCGGCGCAGAGGTCGGCCACCGCGCCGGGACGCACGGCCGCGATCTTCGCGGCCAGGTCGCCGACGCCATAGCCGTTCACCGAGAAGCCGAGCCGGATTTCCGCGGCGACCTTGTCGCCTTCGGTGACCGCCACCTGGCGCATGTTGTCGCCGATCCGGACGAAGCGGGCGCCCTGCCAGTCATGCCAGGCGCGCGCGACGCGCATCCAGGATGCGAGCCGGTCCTGCGTCTCGGGATCGGACCAGTGCCCGATGACGATCTTCCGGCGCAGCCGCATCCGCGCATGGAGGAAGCCCGCTTCCCGGTCGCCATGGGCGGCCTGGTTCAGGTTCATGAAGTCCATGTCGATCGTCGCCCAAGGCAGGTCGCGGTTGTACTGGGTGTGCAGGTGCGCGAACGGCTTCTGCAGGGCCACCAGGCCGCGGATCCACATCTTCGCGGGCGAGAACGTATGCATCCAGAGGATCAGCCCGGCGCAGCGCGGCGAGCGGTTGGCCTCAAGGCAGAGGGCGTGGATCTCGTCCGGCGTCGTCAGGACGGATTTGAAGACGACCGGCAGCGGGATCCGCTTCGCCCGGCGCAGCCCGGCGACGATCGCGCGGGAGTGGGTGGCGACCTGCTGGAGCGGGCCCGGCCCGTAGAGGTGCTGGGAGCCGGTGATGAACCAAATTTCCGGCGCAGGGGCGGGGGCGCTCATGGGGTTTTCATAATCAGAAGGTCCTTCATCGTGCGAGAGAAGTCGGAGGTGGTGGTCCGGCCGCCGAATCCGTCGTGCAGCCGGCGGTATTCCCGGTAGAGCCGGTCGTAGACCTTACGCTCCGCCGCCCGCGGCTTGTAGCGCACGGCCTTGAGGCGGCTCATCGCCTTCTGCGCCGCCGGGAAGTCGGGATGGGCGCCGGCGAGGACGGCGGCTGATATCGCCGCGCCCAGGGCGCAGGCCTGGCCCGAGCCGGCGACCCGCATGGTGCACCCGGTGACGTCGGCGTAGATCTGCATCAGGAGGGGGTTCTTCTCGGCGATCCCGCCGGCGCAGACCACGCGCTCGATCGGCACGCCATATTCGCGCAGCCGCTCGATGATGGCGCGGGCGCCGAAGGCGGTGGCCTCGATCAGCGCCCGGTAGATCTCGGCGCGGCTGGTATGGAGGGTGCAGCCGAGGATCATTCCGGTCAGCATGGGGTCGACCAGGATCGTCCGGTTGCCATTGTGCCAGTCGAGGGCGAGAAGCCCGCTGGCGCCCGGCCGCAGCCGGGCGGCTTCCCTGGTCAGGGCGGCGTGGAGGGCATCGCCGCCGCCGCAGATGCCATCGACCCACCAGCGGAAAATGTCGCCGACCGCCGACTGTCCGGCCTCGACGCCCTGGAAGCCGGGGAGGATCGAGCCGGGAACGATCCCGCAGATTCCGGGGATGTCCGGCACCTGGCGCCGGATCGAGACCACCGCGCAGTCGCAGGTCGAGGTCCCGATCACCTTGACGAGGGTGCCCTCGGTGACGCCGCAGGCGATGGCGCCGTAGTGGACGTCGAATGCGCCGATCGCGATCACGATGCCGGGTTTCAGTCCCAGGCGGCGGGCCCATTCGGGCGAAAGGGTGCCGGCGGCCGTGTTGGCGTCATGCGCCTGGGCGTAGAGACGGTCGCGCAGGGCCGCCAGCCGGGGATCGAGCAGCGCCAGGAATTCCTGGTCGGGCAGTCCGCCCCAGGCGTCGGCATACATCGCCTTGTGGCCGGCGGCGCAGACGCCGCGCACGATCCGCTCCGGCGCGCTGACCCCGGCGAGGACGGACGGGATCCAGTCCGCCAGCTCGACCCAGGAATAGGCCGCTCGGAAGACGGCCGGAGCCACGTTCAGGCAGTGCCAGATCTTCGACCACCACCATTCCGAGGAATAGGTGTTGCCGCACTTGGCGATGTACTGGGGGCGGTGCAGGGCGGCCAGCTCCGTAATCCGCGCGGCCTCGCGCCAGCCGGTGTGGTCCTTCCAGAGCCAGCACTGCGCTGACAGATTCCGTCGCCACTTCGGATCCTGGGCCAGGGCGCGATTGCGGCGGTCGACTGGCAGCGGGCTCGAGCCGGTTGAATCGACGCCGAGGCCGATGACGAGATCGGGGGAGAAGCCGCGGGTCTTCCGGGCGGCGGCCAGGGCTCCCTTGACGCTCTTTTCCAGACCCCGCAGGTAGTCGCCGGGGTGCTGGCGGGCGAGGTGATGGTCGTCCGGGTCGAGCAGGATGCCCTGCTTGCCGCTTGGATAGTCGAAGACGGAGGAACCGATCTCGGCTCCGTCCCGGGCCCGGACGACCAGGGCGCGCACGGAATTGGTACCATAGTCGATGCCAATGGTGAAGGCCATGGGGTGGGGACGCGGATGAGGTTTTGCCGGGAGCGAGGTCCGGCGCAAGCCGGCGCTCAGGAAAACAGGTCGGGGGGCGTCCGGCTCAGGAACTCCTCCATGTAGCTGGTCGTGGCCTTGCCCTCGATGAAGACGGGGTCGGACATGATCGCCTTGTGGAGGGGGATCGTCGTCTTGATGCCCCGGATGAGGTATTCGCTCAAGGCGCGGTAGGCGCGCTCCAGGGCGACCTTTCGGGTCGAGCCGAAGCAGATCAGCTTGCCGATCATCGAGTCGTAGTAGGGAGGGATGGTGTAACCGCTGTAGGCGTGGCTGTCCACGCGGACGCCATGGCCGCCCGGCGAATAGTAGAGTCCGATTGTCCCGGGAGAGGGGACGAAGCCGCGGGCCGGGTCCTCGGCGTTGATCCGGCACTCGATCGCGTGCTTCTCCCACTTGATGTCGCCCTGGTCGAACTCGAGCTTCTGGCCGTTGGCGACGTGGATCTGCTGCTTGACCAGGTCGATTCCCGTGACCTCCTCGGTCACCGGGTGCTCAACCTGGATCCGCGTGTTCATCTCGATGAAGTAGAAGTGGCCCTTCGGGTCCACGAGGAACTCCACGGTGCCGGCGCTCTCGTACTCCGCGGCCTCGGCGGCGCGGATCGCCGCCTTGCCCATCTTCTTGCGCAGGTCCGATGTCAGGAAGGGGGAGGGGGACTCCTCGATCAGCTTCTGGTGGCGGCGCTGGACGGAGCAGTCGCGCTCCCC
>CAIWXW010000190.1 GCA_903916755.1 uncultured Opitutaceae bacterium
CTCAACCGCCTCCTGATCCAGACCAAGGAAGGCCCCCACGCCGAGATCGTCAATGAGGTGGTCCTGCGCAGTCAGATGCAGGCCGTCTATTCGCCCGACAATATCGGCCATTTCGGCCTGAACCTCGCCCGCTATGCCCACTTTACCTCGCCCATCCGGCGCTATGCCGATCTGGTGGTCCACCGCGCCCTGATCCGGGCCTTGGGGCTGGGCACGGACGGTCTGACAGACGAGGAGATCGCCCGCCTGCGCGAAACGGCTGAGAGCATCACCGCCTCAGAGCGCCGCGCCATGGCCGCCGAGCGCGAGGCGACCGACCGCTATGTCGCCGCCTTCCTCTCCGACCGGGTGGGGGCCGAGTTTGATGGCCGCATCACCGGCGTCACCCGCTTTGGCCTGTTCGTGAAGCTGGCCGAGACCGGCGCGGACGGCCTCGTGCCCATCCGCAACCTCGGCGACGAGTATTTCACCCACGACGACCGCTCCCACTCGCTGGTGGGCGAGAAGACCGGCGTACGCTGGCGGCTGGGCTCGGCGGTCACCGTCAAGCTGCTGGAAGCCACCCCCATCACCGGCGGCCTGCTGTTCGAGATGCTGAGCGAGCCGACCCCGCGCGACCCCAACGCCCAGCTCCCGAGGCTCGGCATCCGCGGCCGCAACGCCGGCCGTCCCGGCGGCCCCAAGCCCGGCTCCGGACCCAGGGGTCTGCCGCGCGGCGTCAGCCGCAGCGCCAAGGGGCAGAAGCGGCGCAAATGAGGCCCTGCGCGATCCTGGCGGGCGTCATCGTCCTGGCGGTCGCCATCGCCGTCCTGGCCCTGCGTCCGCCCGCGCCCCTGCCCGTCACCGCCCCCGCCCCCGCCGGCAGTTTCTCCGCCGCCCGCGCCCTGCCCGATATCGCCGCCATCGCCCAGCGCCCGCACCCGATCCGCACGCCCGAACAGGCGCGGGTGCGCGACTATCTGTTCGGCCGCATGGCCGACCTGGGCCTCGCCCCCCAGCTGCGCCCGGCCCCCAGCGAACAGGGCGAGGTCTATAACCTGCTGGGCGTCCTGCCCGGCTCGGACCGCGCCGCCCCCGCCGTCCTGCTGATGGCCCACTACGATTCCGTGCCCGCCGGCCCCGGCGCGGCCGACGACGGCGCGGGCGTCGCCTCCGTCCTGGAAACCGCGCGGGCCCTGGCCGCCTCCGGTCCGCGCAAACGCGACGTCATGGTCCTGCTGACCGACGGCGAGGAGCCCGGCCTCTACGGCGCCCATGCCTTTTTCGCCGCCGATCCGATGCGCACCCATGTCGGCGCGGTGATCAACCTGGAGTCGCGCGGCAACCGGGGCCGGGCGGTGATGTTCGAGACCCACCGCCAGGGCGGGGCCATGGTCGGCTTCCTGACCGGCCAGGGCGCGCTGACGGGCGCCAGCTCCCTGATGCCGGACCTCTACCGCCGCCTGCCCAACGACACCGACCTGACCGAGGCCCTCGACCACGGCTATGCCGGGATCAACTTCGCCTTCTTCGGCGGCATGGACGCCTATCACCAGCCCGGCGACACCCTCCAGCGCCTCAGCCGC
>CAIWXW010000191.1 GCA_903916755.1 uncultured Opitutaceae bacterium
ACTGGGAGGACATCGGCACGGTCCGGGCCTTCTTCGAGACCAACCTGGCGCTGGCCCAGCCGCTGCCGCCCTTCAACTTCTTCGACCCGAGCGCCCCGATCTACACGCAGGACCGCTACCTGCCGGCCTCGAAGCTCAACAAGTGCGCGATCGACCACGTGGTGATCGGCGACGGCTCGATCCTGACCAATTCCTCGCTGAAGCACTGCGTCCTCGGCATCCGCTCCTACATCGGCGAAGGCTCCGAACTGGAGGATGTCATCGTCATGGGCGGCGACTACTATGAGACCGACGCGCAGATGGCGGAGAACATCGCCAAGGGCCGCCCCAATCTCGGGATCGCCAAGAACTGCAAGATCCACCGCGCGATCATCGACAAGAACGCGCGGATCGGCGACGGCTGCGTGCTCTCGCCGGCGGGCAAGCCGGACGGCACCTATGTCAACGGGGCGATCGTGATTCGCGACGGGATCCTGATCGTGCCGAAGGGCCTCTCGGTGCCGGCGGGGACGACGCTCTAGGGGCGGGGGAGGCCGGCCAGCGGCTGCTTCGGCCGGAGGCAGAACCAGAGCCCGAAGCCGATCATGAAGACCGAGTAGAAGGTCCCGCGGCTCACCCCGAGGATCAGGCCGGCGTCGGGCTCGCGGAAGGATTCGCCGAAGATGCGGACGACCGCGTACACCAGGAAGAATTCCCCCGTCAGCCGCCCCGGCTGGGTCCGGACGAGGTCCGTCCGCCAGAAGCGCCACTGCATGTAGGCGAGGAGCAGCGCCCCCTCGAGCCCGGCTTCATAGAGCTGGGAGGGATGGCGCGGCGGGATCTGCGCCAGCGGTGTCCCCGGAGGCATGCTGCGCGGGAAGATCACGGCCCAGGACACGGCGGTGATCCGCCCCCACAGCTCACCGTTGACGAAGTTGGCGATCCGGCCGACCAGGAGCCCCGCCGCCGCGGTGGAGGTGATGAGGTCGCCGAGATGCAGGGCGGGGATCCGCTTGGCGCGGGCGAACCAGACGAGCGCGATGGTCACGCCCAGGATCGCGCCGTGGCTCGCCATGCCGCCGTCCCACACGCGGAAGATCTCGAAGGGGTCGGACCGGAAATTCATCCAGCCATCGTAGAGGAGGTAGGAGCCGATCCGGCCGCCCAGGAGCACGCCGAGGATGACGGCCGTCATCAGGTCGGGCACGGCGGCCGCGGGCACGAGCGATTTGCCCGCCCGCGCGTAGCGGTAGAGCAGCCCGGCGCCCATGAGGAAGCCGAGGACGTAGGCCAGGCCATAGTAGCGGATCCCAAAATTCCCGCCGAAGTGGACGAGGAACGGGCTGAGGTTGTCGACCCAGTAGGCGAGGATCATGGAAGCGGGCGGGCGGCTCAGGCGGCCGGCGACGGGGGCGTGGGCCGGGGGCGCGCGGACTTCTGCTGGCGCGACCGCGCCAGTTCGCGCATGTCCACCGCGACGTCGTCCTTCTCGAAGATCTCGCGGCCGAGGAGCCGCTCAATCACGTCCTCCATGGTCACGACCCCCGCCGTCACGCCGAATTCGTCGACCACGACCAGCAGCTGCTGGTGCGTCTTGAGGAAAACCTGGAGGGCGTTGGCCACCGTGACCGTCTCGGGAATGAAGTGCACCTCGTGCATCACCTGGTCGACGAGGATCGCATCCTGGTCGTTGGCCTTCGCCTTGAGCAGGTCGCGGCGGCGGGCCAGGCCGGCGATGTCGTCGAGATTCTTGCCGTAGACGGGCATCCGGCCGAAGGGGAGGGTGGGGAACTCGGCGAAGATGTCGGAGATCGAGGCATTGCGGCGCAGGGCCGTCACCACCGTGCGCGGGGTCATGATGGCGCTGACCCGCACGTCATCGAGCGAGAGGAGGTTGGCGATGATATCCGACTCGTTGGTCGAGAGGGTGCCCTCCTGGGCGCCGCGCTCGGCCAGCAGGATGATTTCCTCGTCGGAACCCTGGTGCGGCTTGGGGGCGGGCACGAACAGGCGGATGAAGAGGTTGCACAGCCAGGTGACCGGCCGGAGGAACCGCCGCAGCCACCACAGGGGATAGACGATGTAAGGCTGCAGGAGCCGCCGGTACGCGACGCCCACGTTCTTCGGCAGGACTTCCGAGCCCAGGAAGAGGGTGAAGGCGAAGGCCCCGGTCGCGTAGTAGAAAGAGCGGCCGCCGAAGACGTTGCTGGCGAGGCGTCCGATGATCATCGAGCCGACGCCGTTGGCCAGGGTGGTGAGGGAGAGGATGGCGGAGATCGTCTCGTCGATCTCCTCCTTGATGGTCTCGAAGCGGGCGCCCCGCTTGGGCCGGGTATTCTTCAGCGCCTCGATCTCGGCCACCGTGGTGCTGAGGACGACCGCCTCGAAGAGGGAGCACACAAAGGATATCCCCAGGGTGAACACGACGGCGAGGATGAGCCAAGGCATGAGGGGGGCGGAGGAAAGGGG
>CAIWXW010000192.1 GCA_903916755.1 uncultured Opitutaceae bacterium
GGCCGCCGCCTGCGGCGCCGGGCTGGGAGCCGCCACCGCGCCGGCGCGCGGCGCCACGCCCGCCCAGTCGAACTCGTCGCTCTCCTCGGACTCGTCCTCGATCCAGCTGGCTTCGGAAATATGGGCCGACGGCACCTGCACGGTGAAGGCGACGGGATACGCCACCTTGGATCCGGGTTTGATGACGAGCCGGATCGGATCCCGGGTGGCCGGCAAGACCGCGATGAAATGCAGCGTCGTGAAATGATCCACCGTGGGATCGAGGAAGTCCTCCTTGGACAGGACGGGCAGGCTGAAGCTCTGGAACACCAGGGGCAGCTGCAGGGCGCCCACGCGCAGCTGGAGGCTGTCCATGATCTCCGGGAGGAAGCCGTCGACCGTCTTCCGCTGGTTCTCGGGCCGGTCGATCGAAAGCGCGTAGTAGGCCTCGGGCGAGGCCAGGTACGGCGTGAGATCGAGGTCGAAGCGGACGTCGACCACCCCCGGCTGCTCAAACGAGGCCAGGACTTGCGTGATCGTCAGGTCATGGGCCCGGGCGGGCCGTGCAAGGAGAGCGATGAGCCCAAGGCCCATCGCCATCGCCCGGAACCACCGGCCCATCATGACATGATGCCGCATCAAAAAAAAAGGCCGCCGGCCATCGGGCCGGCGGCCCCTGAAACTTACTGGTCGGCGTGCTCGCCGTAGTTGCGCGCCAGCCAAGACTTCGGCAGCGGCACCACGACGATGTTCAGCGAACGGTTGTCCGCCGACAGCATGGCCGACTGGATCTCGATCTTGGTGCCGTCCGCGCTGAAGGTCGGGTGGATGTGGTCGGCCGCCTTGGTCTTCTCGCCCATCGAGGCCAGGAGCATCATCTGGCCGGTGTGGCGGTCGATGACCCAGAGGCGGTAGCGGAAGTCGTCCGCCGCGGCCCAGCGGCCATCGGCCGAGCCGTTCACGTGCCAGATCGAGCGGCCCGGGTCGCCGACCGGGACCTGGCCGATGATGCGCATCTCGCGGGTGCGGAGATTGACGATGCCGACGCCCGTCGGGTGGCCGTCCATGCCCGTTTCCGTGCCCCAGGCATTTGAATTCGCGCCGGTCCGGCCGGGGGTGCCCAGCGGGGGCCGGAGGTAAAGCATCGCGATCGCGACCTCATCCTTGGTGATGACGGCCTCGTGCGTGATCCAGTCAAACGGAGCCTCGGGGAAGAGGGGGCGGAGGCCGGTGCCGTCGGCGCGGACGGTCCACGTGCGCTGCGGGGCCTTGCCGCCGGTCTCCCAGCAGAAGACGATTTCGCCCGGCATCCAGGGGTTGGTCTGGACGTGGCCGATCTGGAAACCGACGACGGTGATGATCTTCACCTCGCCCGTCTTGAGGTTCATGCTGGCGAGGCCGCTCGGGCCGGCGCCCATGCTGCGGGGGCCCATCGCGGCCTCCATCTTCTGGCCGGGGGCCAGCTGCGAGGCGAGCTCCGAGCCGGTGATGCCGAAGTAGACAAAGCCCTCGTCGGCATCGAGGCCCATGTTGCCCGTGGCATGCATGCCGTCGGGTGTCACGCCGCAGACCTTCTCATAGGCGTCGTTGCCCTTGACCGTGCCGGCCTTGGCATCCGCAAACAGGGCGGCCAGGTCGACCTCGACCACCTGGAACGGGCCGCGGGGGCGGCGGAAGCCGCCGGGACGCCGCGCGGGAGGCGGTGCGGCCGCCGCCGGAGCTGCGCCCTGCTTTTCCGCGGCCATGGCGGCGGCGGCGGCATCGATGTACGGATCACGGCCGACATCGCGCGGGGCGGTCTCGTCCCGCATCAAGTAAAGCTTCATCGATTTGCGGGCGACGCAGAGCATGCCCATGTAGCCCTTGTCTGTCACCTGGACGATCATGCCGGTCTGCTCATTCACGGCGAAGGCCTGGCCAGCCGCGCGATTGGAGCGGAAAATCAGCCACTGGGCATCGGAGGTCCAGTCGGGATGGGTCTGGTAGATCTTCGAGTCGCCGACCGGCGAGCTCGTGAGGAAGGTCAGCGGAGTGCCCGTGACCGGATCGTTCACCATTCTCTTTTCAGAGGGGAAAACGCGGCCGACCTGGGCGAAAGACGACACGGCGAACAGCGCGGAACCGGCCAAGGCCAGGCCCGTGTGTAGGAGACGGTTTTTATTCATTTGGGGTGTTGAGTGTCGGATAGACGCACTAAAAGCGGGAAGGGTACGCAGATTTGACTGACCGACGAATCCGTCCCCCGCCTTATGCCCTTGACGGCCACGCGGATTTAGTACCTTGTGAAAACAAGGTAGCTTGCTTTAACCAAATCACGTGCCCATCAACGAAAAATTCAGTCCGATCCGCAAGGGCCTACTCGAGTTCCTGGTGCTGAAGATCATCGCCGCGGAGCGCGTCTACGCGGCCGACGTCCTGAAGCAGCTGAGCGGAACGGAGTTCGCGACGCCTGAGGGCACGCTCTATCCGCTCCTCAGCAAGCTCCGGCGCGAGGAATTGGTGGACTATGAATGGACCGAGTCCGAGGCGGGACCGCCCCGCAAATACTACGCGCTGACCGCCAAGGGCCGGGAGCAGCTGCGCGAAACCGCCGACTACTGGCAGAAGATCAACGCGACCGTAAAGAGCCTTGGCGCCAACACCGGATTTTAACCCGCCGCCCATGAATAAAGTAATCACCATCAACCTCGGCGGAAACGCCTTCCCGCTCGAAGAAAGCGGTTACGAAGCCCTGCGGGCCTACCTGACGACCGCCACCGGCCGCCTCGAGCGCAATCCCGACCGGGCGGAGATCATCGCCGACATCGAGCAGGCGATCGCCGACAAGTTCCGCGCCATGCTCAACGCCCACAAGGGCGTCGTCCTCGCCTCCGAGGTGACCGCGATCATCGCCGAGATGGGTCCGGTCGAGGACGAATCGGGGGGGGCGGAAGCCCCAGGCGCCGCCGCCGCGCCGCCCGCCGCGGCCGGGACAACCCCAGCCGACGAACCGCCGGCCCCGCGACGGCTCTATAAGATCCGGGAAGGCGCGCAACTGGCGGGAGTCTGCAACGGGCTGGCTGCGTTCGCGGGCCTCGATGTCGGGCTGGTCCGCGCACTCTTCGCCATCTTCACGGCGATCACTTGCGGCTTCGGCATCCTGCTCTACGTCGGCCTCGCGCTGGTCCTCCCGACGGCGCTGACGCCGGCGGAGAAGACGGCCGCCACCGGCGCCCCCTCCACGACCGAGGAATTCATCCGGCGGGCGCGCGAAGGCTATTACGCCGGGATGAGGAGCTTCGGGGACAAGCAGGCCCACCGGGCCTGGCGGCGCAAGTTCAAGCGCGAGATGCGCGGCTGGAAGCATGACTTCCGCCGGGAAATGCGGGCCC
>CAIWXW010000193.1 GCA_903916755.1 uncultured Opitutaceae bacterium
ACCCCGATCGCCAGGCAGGCCGCCAGCCCGGGGCCGCGGGTGACCGCGACCTGCGCCAGGGGCCGGCCGGCCCGGGCCGCCCGCGCCCGCGCCAGGAGCGGCGCAAAATGCCGGAGGTGCTCCCGCGCCGCCAGGTCCGGCACGACGCCGCCGTGGCGCCCGTGCAGCGCGATCTGGCTGTGGACCCATTCGCCGGCCAGGCCGCGCGCCGGATCAAAGAGGGCGACGGCGGTCTCGTCGCAGGAACTCTCCAGGGCGAGGATCAATGCGACGCCCCCGCCTTCTTGGCGGCATCCGCCTGGCCGTCGAGCATCTCGACGCCCTTCAGGACATCGAGGGCCGTCTGCAGCTGGCGATCCTCGATTGGCTCGAACCCGAGCAGCGACTTGAACTCCGGGGACTTGACCAGGTCGGGGCTCGACTGCTGTTCGTGCAGCTTGAAATCCTCGTCGGCGGTCATGACCACCTCCACCTGCGGGGCGATGCCCTTCTCGTGGATGCTGACGCCGCTCGGCGTGTAGTACTTGGCCGTGGTGAGCCGGAGGGCCTCGCCGTCCTTCAGCTTGAAGATCGCCTGGACCGAGCCCTTGCCGAAGGAGCGCTCGCCCACGATCACGGCGCGGCCGGTGTCCTTGAGGGCGCCGGTCACAATCTCCGCGGCGCTGGCGGTGCCGCCGTTGATCAGGACCGCCACCGGCAGGTCGAGGGGATCGCCCTCCGCCTCCGCCAGGTAGTCCTCGCGGTCGGACGGCTTCCGCCCCTGCGTGTAGACGATCAATTCCCCCTTCTTGAAGAAAGGCTCCGCCACCTCGACCGCCGCGTCGAGCAGGCCGCCCGGGTTGTTGCGCAGATCGATCACCAGCGCGTTGATGTTCTGCTTCAGCAGCCGGTTGACCGCATCCACGAACTCCTCGCCGGTGTGCTCCGAGAACTCCTTGAGCTGGATGTAGCCGACGTCGCCGGCCAGGACGCGGGCGTCGCCCACGCTGTCGACCTTGATGACCTCGCGGGTGAGTGACAGATCGAAGCTCCTGCCCGTGCTGGGCCGATAAAAGCTGAGCTGGACCTTCGTCTTCGGCTTGCCGCGCAGCCGGGTGACGACGTCGTCCATCGAGTCGCCTTTGCCCAGGTGGTGGCCATCGATCCCGGTGATCTCGTCGCCGCGCAGGATGCCGGCCCGGGCGCCCGGGGTGCCGGAGATCGGCGTGATGACGACGATCCGCTTGTCCCGGGCCTCGACCTCGATCCCGATCCCCCCGAACTCCCCGCTCAGGTCCTCCTCCAGCTGCTCGCTGTCCTTCGTCTCCATGTACTCCGAATGGGGATCGAGCGACTCGACCATCCCGTGGATGGCGGACCGGGCCAGGGCGTCATAGGACGAGGCCCGCGGATCGACGTAGTTCTCGTTCACGATCTGCAGCACCTCCCGCACGTAGGACGAGGCGTGGTTGAGGTCGCGGCTCGGGAACAGGCCCCAGAGCAGGCCGAAGTGCAGGAACGCGGGGACGCACAGCACGCCCAGGAGCGCGCCGGTCGCCAGGGTAAAAATCCGTTTGCCCATGCTCCGCACTGTGGGCATCCGGTTCAGATTGTAAATCATGGGTTCCGTTTCCTCCGGGCAAATGAGCAGCGCAGCCATCCCCCCCGCTTTCCTGGCCGCGTTTCGCGCCCGGGCCGGCGCGGGTGGCGTCCTGCCGTTCTCCGATTTCATGGACCTGGCGCTGTATCACCCGCAGGTCGGCTACTATCGCCGGGCGCGGGCGCGCGTGGGCCGGGGCCCCGGGACCGACTTCGTGACCGCCACCAGCGCGGGCCCGGTGTTCGGCGAACTGATCGTGGCCGCCTGCGTGGCGCTGCTGCGCGGGCGGGACCCCCGGCTGTTCACCTTCGTCGAGATCGGCGCGGAGCCGGCTCCGGACGGCGCGCCGGCGGCGGGGATCCTCGCGGGCGTGGCCCACCCCTTCGCCGCCACCCGCACCGTCTCGGTGGGTGAACCGATCGCCCTCGCCGGCCCCCGCATCGTCTTCGCGAACGAACTGCTCGATGCCCAGCCCTTCCGGCGCTTCGTTTTCCGGGGAGGCGCCTGGCGCGAGCAGGGGGTCGCGCTCCGGGACGCGGCGCTGGCGGAGGTGGAGCTGCCGCCCGACCCGTCCGCGGCCGCCCTGACCGCCTCCTGGCCCGAGGCGCCCAGCGAAGGCTATCGGATCGACGCCCCCACGGGCGCGTCGGGCCTCCTCGATCACATCGCGGCCATGCCCTGGCAGGGTCTCTTCCTCACCTGCGATTATGGCAAGACCTGGCGCGAGCTGGCCGAGGCGCGGCCCGAGGGGACGGGCCGGGCGTATTTCCAGCATCGCCAGGAGCCCGATCTGCTGGCCCGGCCGGGCGAGCAGGACCTGACCGCCCACGTCTGCTGGGACTGGCTGGAGGCCGTCCTGGCCGCGCGGGGCTTCACGGACCTCGCGGTCGAGCCGCAGGAGGCCTTTTTCACCCTGCGGTCCGGCGACACCATCGCCGCCACCATCCTGGAGGAGGCGGGGCGCTTCAGCGCGAAGAAGGCCGCCCTGATGCAGCTCCTGCATCCCTCCCTTTACGGCCAGAAGTTTCAGGTGCTGAGCGGTTTCAGAGAATGACGAAATTTCCCTTGCCCGCCCTTCGCCCGGCCCTAGCGTCAACCTTTCAACCTTTTCCAAACCATCATGGCCAAAGTCTGCATCATCACCGGTCGCCGCCCCGTTAAGGGCAACATCATCAATCGCAAGGGTCAGAGCAAGAAGAGCGGCGGCATCGGCACGCACATCACGAGCATCACGCGCCGCAAGTTCCGGCCGAATCTCCAGCGCGTGCGGATCAAGCTGCCCGGTGGCGGCACGAAGCGCGTGTGGGTCTCGGTCAAGGCCCTCAAGGCCGGCCTGGTCCAGAAGGCCTAAGGGCCTGCGCCGGGCGCGCTAAAGCGCCCGAAAGACGATGGCGGCATTCTGGCCGCCAAAGCCGAGGTTGTTGCTCAGGACCGTGCGCACGCGCCGTTCCCGGGCCACGTTCGGCACATAGTCCAGGTCGCAGTCGGGATCCGGGTCCTCGAGATTGATCGTGGGCGGAATCATCCCGGTCTGGATCGCCTTGATCGCGATGACCGATTCGATGCCGCCGGCCGCTCCGAGCAGGTGGCCGGTCATCGACTTGGTCGAGCTGATCGGCAGCTGGCGGGCGTAGTCCCCGAAGACCTTCTTGATCGCCAGGGTCTCGAACCGGTCGTTGTACGGGGTCGAGGTGCCGTGGGCGTTGATGTAGTCGACCTGGGTCGGCTCGAGCTCCGCCCGCGCCAGCGCCCGGCGCATGGCCAATGACAGGCCCTTCCCCTCGGGATCGGGCTGCGTGATGTGGAAGGCGTCGCAGGTCGCGGCGTAGCCGGCCAATTCGCAATAGATCCGGGCCCCGCGGGCCTGCGCGTGCTCGAGCGACTCGAGCACCAGGATGCCCGCGCCCTCGCCCATCACGAAGCCGTCGCGGTTGCGGTCAAAGGGACGGCTCGCCTGCTGGGGGGCGTCGTTGCGCGTGCTCATCGCCTTCATGGCGCAGAAGCTGGCATAGGCAAAGGGGGTGATCGTCGCCTCGCTGCCACCGGCGATCATGACGTCGGCCTCGCCCAGGCTGATCGCGCGGGCCGCCTCGCCCAGGGCATGGGTGCCGCTGGCGCAGGCCGAGACCACGCCGAAATTGGGCCCGCGGGCGCCGTACTCGATCGCGACCAGCCCCGAGCACATGTTGATGATCAGGGAGGGGATCGTGAAGGGGGAGACCTTCCGCGGACCGCGCTCGGCCATGACCTTCAGCTGGGTCTCGTAGGTGTGCATGCCGCCGATCCCGGAGCCGATGATCACGCCGATCATGTCCCCGTCCTCCCGGGCCATATCGAGGCCCGAATCCCGGACGGCCTGGGTGGCGGCCACGAAGCCGAAATGGGTGTAGCGGTCGTTGCGGCGCGCCTCCTTCGCATCCATGTGCTGGGTCACGTCCCAGTTCCGGACCTCCGCGCCGATCTGGCAGGCGAAGTCGGAGGGATCGAACTGCCGGACCCGATCGACGCCGCTCTTGCCGGCGAGCAGGCTCGCCCAGAAGGAGTCGACGTCATGCCCCAGGGAGGTGACGGCGCCCAGGCCGGTCACCACCACGCGGCGGGAGGAATCGGTCGTTGCCATGAAAAGAGGACTAACAGCGCCCCGCGCGCCGGTTAAAACAAAAAGGCGTCCTGCCTAAGAGCTCCTCGCGAGAGGAGCAGGCAGAACGCCGCGGCTGCGAGACAGGATGATCGGGACTCCCGGCTTACGACTGACCGGCCTTCGCCTTGATGTAGTCGTTGACCTGGCCAACGGTCTGGAGCTTCTCCGCGTCGGATTCCGGGATCTCGCCCTTGATCTCGTCCTTAAACTCCTCCTCGAAGGCCATGATGAGTTCCACGGTGTCAAGGGAGTCGGCCCCGAGGTCGTCGAGGAAGGAGGCGGTCGGCGTGATCTGCTCTTCGTTCACGTTGAGCTGATTCACGATGATCTCCTTGACGCGCTGTTCGATAGATTTTTGGTCGGCCATTTTTGGGGAAAGTAGGTGCTTCTAGGAGGGTTCACATCGCCATACCGCCGTCAACGGAAAAAACTTGTCCGGTGATGTATCCTGCCTGTTCCGAGCAGAGATAGGCAACCATATGCGCGATATCCTCGGGTTCGCCGAAGCGCTTGAGGGGAACCACCTCGAGAATTTTGGCCGAGGCTTCCGGCTGGTTCACAAACTCGGTGGTCATGTCCGTCTTGATGAAACCGGGGGCCACCGCGTTGACCGTGACGTTGCGGGACGCGAACTCCCGGGCCAGGGTCTTGGTCAGGCCGATCATGCCGGCCTTGGCCGCCGCGTAATTGGCCTGCCCGGCATTGCCCATGATGCCGCTGACGGAGGTGATGTTGACGATCCGCCCCCAGCGGGCGCGGGTCATCGGGCGGGCCAGCGGCTTGGTCCAGTGAAAGCAGCTGCTGAGGTTCGTCGCCAGGACGTCGTTCCAGTCCGCCTCGCTCATCCGGAAGAGAAGGCCGTCCCGGGTGATCCCGGCGTTGTTGACCAGGATGTCGATCGTCGGGAACTCGGCGAGGAGGGTGGCCGCGGCCGCGGCCACGGCGGCCCCGTCGGCCACATCGACCGCCAGGCTCTTGGCCTTGCCGCCGGCGGCAATGATCGCGGCCGCGGTCGCGCCGCAGGAATCGGCCGACTTGGAGACGCAGATGACGGTCACGCCCTGCTTGGCCAGCGATTCGGCGATGGCCTTGCCGATGCCGCGGCCGGCGCCGGTTACGAGGGCGGTGCGTTGGTTGAAGGTGAGCATGGGGAGGACGGGGGAAGGGAGATAAGAATCAGAAGCGCAGGCGGTTCAATACACATCTCGCTGGTAGCGCTTTTCCTTCTTCATCGCCTTGACGTACTCGACGGCCTTCTCGGGCGGCATTCCCCCGCGGTCGGCGATGATGTCGTGCAGGGCGATGTCGACGTCCTTGGCCATCCGCTTGGCATCGCCGCAGACGAAGAACGAGGCGCCCCCGCTGAGCCAGGCCCAGAGCTCGGCGGCGTTCTCGCGCATCCGGTCCTGCACATAGATCTTGTTGATCTGGTCGCGGGAGAAGGCGGTGTCGAGGCGGGTGAGCTCCCGGCGGTCGAGGCGCGGCTGCCATTCCTCCTCGTAGAGAAAGTCGGTGGCGCGCTTCTGGTCGCCGAAGAAGAGCCAGTTGCGCCCGGTCGCGCCGGCCGCGGCCCGGTCCTGCACGAAGGCGCGGAAGGGCGCTATGCCGGTCCCGGGCCCGACCATGATGATGTCGCGGGCGAGGTCCTCCGGCGGGCCGAAATGGGAATGGGAGACGAAGACCGGCACGGGGCTGGTCCCGACCGGGGTCCGGTCGGAGAGGAAGGTGGTGCAGACCCCCACCCGCTCCCGGTGGTTGGTCTCGTAGCGGACCACCGCGACCGTCAGATGGATCTCGGAGGGGAAGACCCGCGGCGAGGAGGCGATTGAGTAAAGCCGCGGCTGGAGGCGGCGCAGGTGGTCGGCGAACTCCTGGGCCGTGAGCCGGGCGCTGGGGAACTCCGCCAGCAGGTCGACGAATTCTCGCTCGTCGAGGAAGCCCGCCAGCATGTCCTTGGCTTCGGGCGCGAGCAGGCCTTCGAGGCGCGCCTTTTCGGCCGACGCGGACGCCCTCGCCGCCAGGGTCTCGACGATCTTCCGCGTCGGCCCGGCGAGGGCCAGGCGGGAGACCAGCGCCTCACGGACGGCGATCGGCGCGGCCGCCTTCGGCAAGAGGACCGGCTCGTCGCCGGTCGCCCCCAGCCGGGACAGGAGCTCGGCGACCTCGGAGGGGCGGTTGGTCGGGAACACCCCGAGGGAGTCGCCCGCCTTGTAGTGCAGGCCGCTGCCGGTCAGGTTCACCACAAAGTGGCGGGTTTCCTTGGCGGAGCCCGGCTTGGTCAGCAGGCGATTTTCCGTGACCAGCGCGGGAAACGGGTTGTCTTTCGAGTAGGCGGAGGTGACTTCGGGAGCGGACACAGCGGTCTAAACTAACAGACAGCCCCCGGAACCGGGCAAGCCGCTTTCCATGGCGCCGCCCGCCCTCGAAACGGAAGGAACTGCCGCAAATGCCGTTGCGCAACGGGCAACAATGGCCTACCACCTCGGTTGTGAAGCCCTTCGCCCTTCTCTCCACCGCCCTCGGGCCGTGCCTCTTCGCGTTGAGCCTGTCCGGCGGCCTTTCTCCCGCCCATGCCGCGCCCCTCACCGCGACCGCCGCCGTGCAGACGCAGCCCGATCCGAATGCGCCGATCATCACCTATCTCAAGGCCGGATCCGAGCCGATCGCCCCCACCGGCGATGGCACCGTGGCCCCGCCCCCCGGCTGGATCACCGTGGCCCTTCCCGGCCCGTTTGACGGCTACGTCCTGAACAAGGACTTCACCAAGGGCCTCGAGGTGAAACCCGGGTCCTCCGTCTATCTCGCCCCGACCGCCGGCGCCGGCGTCCTCGCCGTGACCGCCAAGGGCGACAAGACCGAGATCACCGGCCTCACCGGCAAGTATACCCAGATCAGGCTCGAGAAGGCCCTGGTCGGTTATGTGCAGCTGACTGCGGCGACGGCTCCGCTCCCGGTCGCGGCGCCCATGGAGGCCAGCGCCCCGATGACGCCCGTGCCGATGGCCCCGGCCCCCGTCGCCGCCACCAACGCCCCCGGCACCGCGGCCGCGACCAGCGACACGGGCCCCGCCCTCGCCCGCACCTTCGAGGGACGCTTCGTCTCCACCCACCACGCCCTCACCCCGCGCCGCCCGTATGACTGGGCCCTCGTGGACGAGGCCGGCGCGCGCCTGGCCTACCTCGACGTCAGCAAGCTGCTCTTCACCGACCAGATCCAGGCCTACAACGAGCGCGCCGTCGCCGTCGTCGGCACGGTCCGCGCGCTGCCCAACGGCCGCGACATCGTGATCGCGGTCGAGAGCCTCGAGCTGAAATAACCGGTTTGCCGGCTGCTCCCATGGAACTGATCGACGGCAATCGCATTGCCGCCGCCATCGTCGCCGAGTTGAAGGCCGAGGTGGCGGCCGTCACCGGGCGCAAGCCCTGCCTCGCGCTCGTGCGGGTGGGCGAGGATCCCGCGTCGGTCTCCTACGTCAAAAAGAAGGAGCAGACCGCGGCGGAAATCGGCATCGAGGGCCGGCTCATCCTGCCGCCCGTCACGATCACCCAGGCGGAGCTGCTGGCGGAGGTCGACCGGCTGAACGCCGACGAGAACGTGGACGGCATCCTGGTCCAGTCGCCCCTCCCCGCCGGGCTCGACGAGCGCGAAATCTTCGGCCGGATCGATCCCACGAAGGATGTCGACGGCCTGCACCCCCTCAATCTCGGCAAGGTGGCCCAGGATGACGACAGCGGATTCGCCGCCTGCACGCCCTCCGGGGTGATGGAACTCCTGGCCCGCAGCGGCGTGGACCTCCGCGGCCGGCACGTCGTGGTCCTCGGCCGCTCGCTGCTGGTCGGCAAGCCGGTGGCGCTCCTCGCGCTCCAGAAGAAGGCCGGCGCCAACGCCACCGTGACCATCTGCCATTCCGGCACGGCCAACCTCGCCGCCCTCACCCGCCAGGCCGACGTCCTGATCGCCGCGATCGGCCGCGCGGAGTTTGTGACGGCCGACATGGTCAAGCCCGGCGCCGTCGTGATCGACGTCGGCGTGAGCCGCGTGCCGGACGCGACCCGCAAAAGCGGCTACCGGCTTTCCGGCGACGTGCACTTTGCCTCGGTGGCGCCGATTGCGGCCAAGATCACCCCTGTCCCGGGCGGCGTCGGGCCCATGACCGTCTCGATGCTGATGCGGAATACCGTCCTCGCCCACCGGCGGCGGCTGGCCTCCCCGCCCGGCTCGAGCCGGAAATCCGCTCCCTAAACCCCCTCTTTCCACCCGACGGGCCAATAACGTAAGTCTGCTCCGCTCCGCTCCGCTCCTTCCCCCTTGCTCCGCATCCCGCCGAACTCCACGCTCGCGAACATGCCCGCCTCGAGAATCCTGGTCATCGACGACCAGCCCATCAACGTGCAGCTGCTCAAGCGCAAGCTCGAGCGCGAGGGGCTCCAGGTGGCGGCCGCCTACAATGGGCGCGAGGGGCTGGATATGATCGCGAAGAGCAAGCCGGACCTGATCCTGCTCGACGTCATGATGCCCGACATGGACGGCATCGAGGTCTGCCAACGCCTCCAGGCCAACGAGGACACCCGCTCGATTCCGGTCATCTTCATCACCGCCCGCACGACCAAGGAGAGCAAGCTCGAGGGCCTGGCGGTGGGGGCCGTCGACTACATCACCAAGCCGATCGACCTCGACGAGACCCTGGCCCGCGTGCAGACGCAGCTGCGCTTCGTGACGATCAACCGCGAGATGATCGACCTGCAGCGCCGACTGCAGGAGAGCAGGCGCGCCGCCACGATCGGCGCCGTGACCGAGGGCATCGCCCATAATCTCAACAATCTCCTCAGCCTGGTCATCGGCCACCTGGACCTGATCAAGCTCTCGTTCGACCGGCCGGACGACGTGAAGCGCAACCTCGACCAGATCGACACCGCCGTGCACCGGATCATCGGGATCGTGCGGCAGCTGACCTCGCTCGTGACCAAGGACCGCTCGCCGCTCCTTCGGACCAGCCTGCAGCAGGTGCTCGAGGGCGGCGTCCTGCGCTTCCGGGCCGATTCCAAGCTCACCGCCCCGGTCGTGATCGAGAACCCCCTGGGCGAGCTGCCGATCGACAGCAACACGGAGGTCCTCGACGACGTCCTGGCCAAGCTGCTGATCAATGCCTGGGAGGCCTACGACGTGCCGCCCGACGCCCCCCACCCCATCACGGTGCGCACCCAGCCCGTCAAAAAGGACGGCCGCGACTTCGTCGAAATCGCGGTGGAGGACCAGGGCCGCGGCATCGACCCGGAGATCCGCGACCACATGTTCGAGCCCTTCACCAGCACCAAGCGGACGGTCGGCGTCGGCATGGGCCTGACGGTCGTCCGCCACGCGTTGGACAGCCTGGGCGGCCAGGTCGAGCTGGTCGACCGCCCCGGCGGCGGCTCCCGCGCGGTCCTGCTGCATCCGGTGGATGGCAAGGTGGAGTGATGAAAGTCGCCTTCCTCGGCGCCGGGCGGATGGCCTCGGCGATGGTGAGCGGACTGTTGGCCAAGAAAATGCTGGCCGCCTCGGACTTGGCCTGCCTGGGCGGCGCCAACCGGACGGCAGCGGATTTGGCCCAGCGCACCGGGATCGAATTGGCCGCTTCGCTGGACGACCTCCTGGCCGGCGCCGACACCCTGGTCGTCGCCTTCAAGCCCCAGACCCTGGCCACCGCCAATCCGCGGCTGGGAGAATTGAGCTCGGGCCGGCTGGTGATCTCCATCCTGGCGGGCAAGCGGCTGGCCCGCCTGCAGCAGGTCTTCCCCCGCGCCCGCGCGGTCGTCCGCTGCATGCCGAACACCCCGGCCCAGATTGGGGCCGGCGTGACGGCCTGGTGCACCGACCAGGCGCTGAGCGCCGCCGATCGCGCCACGGTGACGACCCTCCTGGGCGCCATGGGGCGCGTGGTCGAGGTGCCCGAGGCCCAGATGGACGCCGTCACCGCGGTCAGCGGCAGCGGCCCGGCCTACGTCTTTGAATTCGCGGCGGCCCTGCGCGACGGCGGCATTGCCGCCGGCCTCGACGCGGCCGCGGCCGAGACCCTCGCGGTCGAGACCCTGCTGGGCGCCGCGAAGCTCTTGGAGCAGCGCAAGATCGCCCCCGAGCAGCTGCGCGACGAGGTGGTCTCGCCCAACGGCACCACCTTCGCCGGCCTGCAGCGGATGAAGGCCCGGGATTTCCGCGGGGTCCTGCGCGAGGTGGTGCTGGCCGCCAAGGCCCGCTCCGAAGAACTCTCGAAAGACTGATGGCCGCCCTCGACGGACGCATCCTGGTCACCGGCGGCGCGGGCTTCATCGGCAGCGCCCTCCTCTGGGCCCTGAACGGGCGCGGCCGGACTGACCTGGTCGTCACCGACGTCGGCCGTCCGGCCGGGAAAGAACGCAACCTGGCGCCGCTGAAGTTTTCCGAATACGTGGAGGCGGGCGAGTTCCGCCGGCGGCTGGCCCAGAACCCGGCCGCCTTCGGAAAATTCAGCGCCGTGTTCCACCTGGGTGCCTGCTCGTCCACCACCGAGAAGAACCTGGCCTATCTCGCCGACAATAACACCGCCTTCACCGCGGAACTGGGCCGCTGGGCTCTGGCCCAGGGCGCCCGCTTTGTCTACGCCTCCTCGGCGGCGACCTACGGGGACGGCAGCGCCGGGATGGATGACAAGGACCCGGACCTGGCGCGGCTCAAGCCCCTCAATCCCTACGGCGACTCGAAGCACAACTTCGATCTCCTGGCCCAGCGCGAGGGCTGGCTCGACCAGATCGTCGGGCTCAAGTACTTCAATGTCTTCGGGCCGAACGAGGATCACAAGGGCGACATGCGCTCGGTCGTGAACAAAGCCTGCGGCCAGATCCATGCCACCGGCAAGGTCCAGCTCTTCAAGAGCCACCGGCCGGACTTCAAGGACGGCGAGCAGATGCGCGACTTCCTCTATGTGAAGGACGCGGTCGAGATGACGCTCCACTTTGCCGAGGGCGGGATCAAGGCGGGCGGCCTCTACAACCTCGGTTCCGGCGAGGCCAATACCTGGCTGTCGCTGGTGCGCGCCGTCTTCGCGGCGCTGGGCCGGGAGCCCCACATCGAATTCATCGAGATGCCCGAGGTCCTGCGCGACAAGTACCAGTATTACACGCGGGCCGACATCTCCAAGCTGCGGGCCAGTGGCTACGCGCGGCCCGTGACGCCGCTGGCGGAGTGCGTGCGCGACTACGTGCAGAATTACCTGGTGCCGGACAAGCGGCTGGGCGCCTGAAGGCGGAGTGGACGGCTCCCGACGCCTCTTACTTGATCTGCAGCAGATCCGGCTCGGTCCAGGCGGTGTGGGCGCCGTCCTTGGCGCGCACGGCGGCGACCTGGTCCGCCGTCACGGCCGAGGCCTTGTTGCCCCATTCCTGGCGCACATAGGTCAGGACATCCGCGATCTTCTCGTCGCTCCAGTTGAACCCGCTGGGGCCGAAGGACGGCATGACCGCGGCATTGAAGCTCTTGCTCGTGACGTGCACGGTGCCCTGGAGGCCGTAGAGGACGATCGAGATCACGCGCTCGTCGGGCCCGTTGACCCATTCGGAGCCGGCCAGCGGGGGATAGGTCCCGGGGACGCCCTGGCCGCTCGCCTGGTGGCAGGTGACGCAGGCGCCGCTCGAGGCGAAGAGCTGCTTGCCAAAGACGACCGGGTCGATCTTGACCTCGACGTTGTGGTCGGTCGGCAGCGCGTTCTCGTCGTAGATCGTCTTGTCGAAGTGGCCCGAGTACCGGTTGAGGTAGGTCGCGGCAAAGAGGATCAGCCCGCTGAAGAAGAACAGGAGCGCCAGCGGCATCAGCTTGTAATGCGCGCGGTCGTCCGGCTGCTTGGCCAGCAGCGCTTCATGGGCGTTCAGCAGCTCCTCGTCCGTCTGGGCGGCGGGCTGGAAGGTGGGATCGTTGGGCGTCATTTCTTGGCCTCCGCGGTCGGAGCGGGGGCGGCCTTCGCCTCCGGATAGTCGTAGGGGCTGGTCAGGCTGAGCAGATAGGCGACCAGGGCCTGGGCGCGCGGCGTCGGCAGGATCTCATACCCCGGACGGGCCGTGACGCCGGCGCCCGCGGGCAGAGCCTGGGCGGAGACCTGGCCCACGATCTTGCGTTCCTCGAAGAGAAAGGCGTAGGCGGGCATGCCGCCCTGCCCCGCGTACAGCAGCCGGTAAACGGCGGCGGCATCGGGGGCCGCGGGCTTGCGCGCGGCATAGTTCGCGAGGTCGGGCCCGACCCGGGAGTCGCCCAACTGCACGAAGGGCTGGTAGATGTAGTCGCGGGCGACGCTCTGGCGCTCGCCCCAGCCGCGGGCTTGGTCGGCGCCGAAGCCGGCGCGGCGGACCTGCTGGGTGTGGCAGGAGGCGCAGTTCAGGTCGCGGTAGACCAGCTGGCCGCGGGCGGCCTCGCCCGCCAGGCCATTCGGGTAGGACTGGTCGGCGACCTGGTCGTAGTAGGGCGCCAGGGCGCCGAACTGCGTGGATGAACCGACCACGATGCCGGCCCAGGAGGCGCCGAGGGCGGCGAAGAGTCCGAGGAAGAGTATGGCTCCGTTTTTCATCGCGCAGCCTCCAAGGCGGCCTCACCGCGGTATGACTTCACGGCCGCGGCGTAGAAGGGACAGAGGGCGCTCTTGAAGAAATTAATGAGGAAGAGCACGTTGCCGAGGAGCAGGATCACATTGGCCGCGGTGGCGAGGAGCAGCCAGCCCTCGGTGTGGGCCGCGATTTCCGCGAAGCTGACCGCCGGATTGTTGAGGTCGGTCCCCTGAACCAAACCGGCGCCGCCGAGGCCGATCACAAGGGCCACAACGCCAATCCCGGTGAGAATGAGGTGCGCGCGGACCAGGCCCGCCCAGGCCCACGGGCGGCCCGTCAGGCGCGGCAAGGCGTAGTAAAAGGCGCCGACCAGCATCATCGAGATGGCCCCATAGAAGGCCAGCTGGTGCTGCGCCTCGCTGAAGTAGGTGAACTGCGTCACTTCCGCCACGCCGCGGATCGCGGTCAGGGCATCCAGGACGCCGCCGAGGACATAGGCGCTGAGGCCAAAGCCGAGAAACTTGAGCGGCACGCCGGCCCCGTGCGCGTGGCGCAGGTTGACCCAGACAATCGCGTAATGGAAAAGAAGGGTCGCGGCGGCGACGATCGCGATCGTCGCGATCCAGGCCGGAACCGGGCCGCCGATCAGGTGGCGGCCGCCGGTCCAGGCGCCGACGAAAAGCAGCACCCAGAAGCCCAGCGAGGCGAAATCATACGAGGGCAGCACCTTGCCGCTGGCCTTCGGCACCACATAATAGGCGGCGGTCAGGGCCAGCGGCGCCAGCCACAGCGTCCAGAGGCCCTGGCCGTACCAGCCGGCCACGAGGGCCTGCAGGGTCCCGCGAACGGGGAACCAGAGCAGCATCACCTGCGCGATGGAGAAAAGCCACGGGAAGAGGAAGAGCGCCGCGACCGCGTACCAGTGCGAGGCGAACATCACGTCGCGCCGGCGGCCGGTCCAAGCCAGGACGCCGGCGACGGCCATGGCGCCGTAGGCGACCAGCATGAGGGGCTGCACCGGCAACGGCAGCTCAAGGAGGGGGATCGCGGTGGCCTCCCCCGCGGCGATGCCGACCAGGCCCAGGGCCACGCCGAGATTCCAGAAAGCGGCGCCGGCGACGATCCAGTTGGCGGCGCGAAGGGGCTCACCGCCCAGGCGGGCCAGGATCCAGAGGGTCAGCGCCAGCCCGATGCCGCCGAGCCAGCCGTAGACGAAGGCGGTTTCGGCCAGGGCCACGACGCGGCCGTGGGTCATGACCGAGCAGCCGGCCGCGAACGCCGGGGCGTGCAGCTGGATGCCGGCGACCAGGGCGAAGAAGCCGCTGATCACGAGCCAGAAGAGGGCGAAGCCCGCCAGAAAGAGCAGCGGGCGGTGACCATAGGCCTCGACGACGCCGGAATCGGCGGCGGAAGCGGGGGCGGAAGCGGAGATCATGGTTGCTTGGGGGCGTAATCGTGGGCGACGAGCTCCATCGCCCGGTCGACCGGCAATTGCACGACGCCATTCTTCTGGTCCACCCAGCCGTAGCTGGTGGCCTGCTTTTCCTGCTTCGAGCGCAACTCCATGAGATAGGTGCGCCGGGCTTCCGGCGTCGCGTTCCACTGCTGGTCCGCGCCCAGCTTCTCGGCCACCTCATCCTCGGGGATGTAGGCCGGGGACTTCGAATTGTAGGCCAGGCGGATCAGGATGAGGAAGAGCGCGAAGCAGCCAAAGATGGCCACGATGGTCACCAGCGAGACGGGCCGGGGGGGACGGGCGGCGTTATCACTCATGGTGGGTAAGGCATTCGGCGATCCGCGGATCGCGGATCGGGATGAGGCGGGCGGCGGCGGTGGCAATGCTGCGGAGGTAGGCCCAGACGCAGATGCCGCCCACCCCGGCCACGGCCGCCACGGA
>CAIWXW010000194.1 GCA_903916755.1 uncultured Opitutaceae bacterium
GGGCGGCGAACTGCTCGGTCTTGTCGCCCACCTGCACCTCGATGTAGGCGTCGCCGTTTTTGCCCTCGACGACCTTGTAGGGCATGTTCTTCGCCTCTACCTTGACCTCCGAGAACTTTCGGCCGATCAGCCGCTTGGCGGAAGCGACGGTGTTGCGCGGATTGGTGACGGCCTGGCGCTTGGCGGCCTGGCCGACGAGGCGCTCGCCGCCTTTGGTGAAGGCGACGACGGACGGGGTGGTGCGACCGCCTTCGGCGTTCGGCACCACGACCGGTTCTCCGCCTTCCATGACGGCCATGCAGGAGTTGGTAGTACCCAGATCGATTCCAAGAATACGGCTCATGCCTCCCCTCTAGCAGCGCACATACCTCATGCGCAAAAGGGTTCTTTAGCCATTGCCATCCAAAGGTTTAAAATATAATTGGGAAGATCCCCCATGGGTCGTCTGGGCCGCGTTTTAGGACAGGATGTCCCATTTTATGGGAAAGTGTGCCAGCCCGTGGCACAGGCTGAGCGCCTTTTGGCTGGTGAGGGAGGGGAGCGCCCGGTACGACTTCGCCTCCTTCGCTTCCCATCCCTCTAGATGAGCGCCCCTTCCCACCACTTTGCATGCATTCTCGCCGGGGGCACCGGCGAGCGCTTCTGGCCGATGAGCCGCATCCGCCGCCCCAAGCACCTGCTCAAGCTGCTGTCCGACCGGACGCTCTTGGAGGAGACCGCCCGCCGGGTGGAGGGCGTCGTGCCGCCGGAGAACATCTTCGTCCTGACCAACGAGGCCCAGCTGGACAACATCCGTGCCGCGCTGCCGGAGGTGCCCCCGGGCCAGATTGTCGCCGAGCCGGCCCGCCGGGACACGGCCCCCGCCGCGGCGCTGGCCACCGCCCTGGTCCGGGCGCGCGACCCCCAGGGCGTGGTCGCGATTCTGGCCGCCGACGCCTTCATCAAGGATGAGGGGACGTTCACGACCCAGCTGCGCGCCGCCTTCGCCTGGGCGGAGCAGCACGCCTCGCTGCTCACCTTCGCGATCAAGCCGAGCCATCCGTCCACCGGCTTCGGCTACCTGGAGCTGGGCGACCCCCTGGGGCCGCCCGGGCCCGGCGGGCAATTCCGCGCCGTCCGCCGCTTCGTCGAGAAGCCCGACCTCGCGACCGCGCAGCGCTACCTCGCGAGCGGCCAATTTGCTTGGAACGCCGGCATGTTCGTATGGCAGGTGGCGACCTTCCTCCGCGAGGCCGAGGCCCATGCGCCGGCGCTGGCGGATTTCATCCGCGGCTTTCCCGCGGGCGACGCCCGGGCCTACCTCGCGAGCAAGTTTCCCGGGCTGCCCAAGATTTCCGTCGACTACGCGATCATGGAGAAGGCGAAGGACGTGGCCACGCTCGTGGCCGGGTTCGACTGGGACGACGTGGGTCTTTGGACCGCGCTGCCGCAGCACCTCGCGACGGATGCGGCCGGCAACTCGACCCGGGGCGCCGTCGTGAGCACCGGCTCGACCAACAACATCGCCGTCAGCAATGGCCGGGTCATTGCGCTCTGCGGCGTGGATAACCTGGTCGTGGTCGAGACCGCCGATGCGATCCTCGTCTGCCACCGCGACGCGGTGCAGCAGATCAAGCAGCTGCAGCCACTCCTGCCGAAGGAGGTCCTCTGAAGCCGGTGCGCGCCCTCGATTGCCGTGGGCGGACGCTGGCGGTGGGCGGCGAGACGCGGGTCTTCGGGATCCTCAACGTCACGCCCGACTCGTTTTTCGATGGCGGCCGGTTCGCGGGCCTGGACGCGGCTGTGGCGCAGGCGGTGCGAATGGCGGGGGAGGGGGCCGCGGCGATCGACGTGGGCGGCCAGTCCACGCGGCCCGGCGACCGGGGGGCCCTGGGCGCGGCCGACGAGATCGCCCGGATCGTGCCGGTGCTGGAGCAGCTCGCGGCACGGGTCACGGTGCCCCTTTCCGTCGACACGTTCCAGCCGGCGGTGGCCCGCGCGGCCCTGGCGGCGGGGGCTCACCTCGTGAACGACGTCCACGGATTCCAGGGCGACCCGGCCATGGCGCCGACCGTGGCGGAGGCGGGCTGTCCGGTCATCCTGATGCACTGGGACCGCGCGTTTGCCGAGGAGCCGGGCGACGCGATCGAGAAACTGAAGCGCTACTTCGCGCGCTCGCTGGCGCTGGCGCACGCCGCCGGCGTCGCTGACGAGCGGATCATCCTCGATCCGGGGATCGGCTTTGCCAAGGCGCCGGCGCAG
This sequence comes from uncultured Opitutaceae bacterium, assembly GCA_903916755.1. Taxonomy (GTDB): domain Bacteria; phylum Verrucomicrobiota; class Verrucomicrobiia; order Opitutales; family Opitutaceae; genus Palsa-1447. The sequence continues at coordinate 2,242 of CAIWXW010000194.1, forward strand.
AGCCTCGAGCTCACCGGCCGGATCGGCGAACTCAAGGCGCTCGGCTATCCCCTGCTCCTCGGCATCTCGCGCAAGTCCGCGCTCGGGCACGCTCTCGGCGGGGCGCCCGTCGAGGAGCGCCTCGAGGCGACCCTGGCGACAACCGTCCTGGCGGTCGTCGCGGAGATCGAATTCGTGCGCGTCCACGACGTCTTGGCCAACGTGCGCGCCGCGCGCACGGCCGAAGCGGTGTTGCGCGCGAAACGGTTGTCTGTTCGGTGATGGCCATGCAGGGACGCATTCATCTCAAGAACATGGCCTTCTACGGCTACCACGGGCACCATCCCGAGGAGAACGCCCTGGGCCAGCGCTTCCAGGTCGACCTGATCCTGAGCTCCGACGCGACCGAGGCGGCGGCGACGGACAGCCTTGGCGCCACGGTGGACTACGTGCGGGTCTACGACATCTGCCGCCAGGTGGTCGAGCAGGAGCGGGTCAAGCTGCTGGAGACCCTGGCGGGCCGGATCATCGACGCGATCCTGGGCGCCTGCCCGCGGGTGGACCGGGTCGAGATCCTGATCAAGAAGCCGGCCGCCCCGATTCCGGGCACCCTCGACTATGTCGCCTTCGAAGCCACCAGCGACCGCGCCGGCCGCCTTCCTCGGCCTGGGCGGTAACCAGGGAGACCGGGCGGCCCTCCTGGCGGAGGCCCTGCGCCGGCTGGACCGGGTCCCCGGAATCCGCGTGACCGCCGTCTCGTCGGCCTATGCGACCGCCCCGGTCGGCCCGCAGGACCAGCCGGAATTCCTGAATGCGGTCGCGGCGGTCCGGACCACGCTGGCCCCGGGCGACCTCCTGGCCGCCTGCCTGCGCATCGAGGCGGAACTCGGCCGGGTTCGGGCCGGGCGGTGGGGGCCGCGGACCATCGATATCGATGTCCTCCTGTACGGCGAGGGCGCCTGGACGGAGCCGGGGCTCGTCATCCCGCACCCGCGCCTGACGGAGCGGGCTTTCGTCCTCCAGCCGCTGGCGGAGCTCGCGCCCGAGCTGTGCCTGGCCGGCCAGCCGATCGCCGCCTGGGCGGCCGCGGCCGGCACCCGGGGCGTCCGGCGGCTTGCCATCCCCCGGCTTTGGCCGCTGCAATCCTAGACGCCGCCCATGTCCCTCTTCATCGGCATCGATTCAGGCACGCAGAGCACCAAGGCGGCCGTCGTCGATCTCGAGGCGCGGCGGATTGTCGCCGAGGCGCGCGCGCCGCACCGGATGATCCCGGGGCTGCCGACCGGCGCGATGGAGCAGGAGCCGCAGGAATGGGTCACGGCGCTCGACCAGGTCCTGCGGGAGGTGCTGGGAGGCATCGACCGGACCCGCGTGCGCGGGATCGGCGTTTCCGGCCAGCAGCATGGCTTCGTGCCGCTCGACGCGGAGGGCCGGGTGATCCGGCCCGCCAAGCTCTGGTGCGACACGAGCACGGTGGCCGAGTCGGCCGAGCTCACCCGCAAGCTCGGCGGCGCCCGCGCCGCGATCAGGGCGACCGGCAATCTCTTTCTCCCCGGCTTCACCGCGCCGAAGATCCTCTGGCTGAAAAAGCACGAGCCGAAACACTACCGCCGGCTGCGGCACGTGCTGCTGCCGCACGACTACCTCAACTTCCATCTCACCGGGAACTACTTCATGGAGCATGGCGACGCCTCGGGCACCGGGCTCATGGATGTCCGCCGGCGCGCCTGGTCGCCGGCGGCGATCGCCGCGATCGACCGCAACCTGGGCGACTGGCTGCCGCCGCTGTCGGACTCGTCGGCCATCGCGGGGGTGTTGCGGCCCGCGCTGGCCCGCCGGTTCGGGCTGCCACGCGACGTGATCGTGAGCGCCGGCGGCGGCGACAATATGATGGGCGCCATCGGAACCGGCAACGTGGTCCCCGGCGTCGTCACGGCGAGTTTCGGCACGAGCGGCACGATCTACGCCCATGCGGCGAAGCCCGTGGTCGATCCCCGCGGCGAGATTGCGGCCTTCTGCTCGTCAGCGGGCGGCTGGCTGCCGCTCCTCTGCACGATGAATGTCACCGCCGTCACCGAGCAGATGCGGGCCCTTTTCGACACCGACCATGCCGGGCTCGATCTCGCGGTCGAATCCGCGCCGCCGGGCGCCGACGGCCTGCTCCTCCTGCCTTACCTCGCGGGCGAGCGGACCCCCAACATCCCCGCCGGTTCGGGCGTCTTCCTCGGCCTCAATCGCCAGACCCTGACGCACTCTCACCTCGCGCGCGCCACGATGGAGGGAGTGACCCTGGGCATGAACTACGGGCTGCGCCGGCTGAACGACCTGGGGGTCGTCGCGCAGGAAATCCGCGTCACGGGCGGCGGCGCCAAGTCCCCCGCCTGGCGGCAGATCATGGCGGATGTCTTCGGCGTGCCCGTGGTGGCACTCGTGGCCGAGGAGGGGGCCGCCCTGGGCGCCGGCCTCCAGGCCGCGTGGGCCCTGGCACGGCGCGCGGATCCCAAGGCGCGGCTGGCCGACCTGACCTCGGCCCTGGTGGCCCTGGACGAGAAGACGCGCTGCCAGCCCCGCCCGGACCACGTGGCCCGCTACCGCGAACTGCAGGCCCTGCAGGACCAACTGAGCACCGCGCTCCGGCCGGTCTTTGCGGCCCACCGGCGGCTCTTGCCCTAGCCAGACCGTTCGACAGGGTGGGTGGCGCAACGCCTCCGCCTTTCCTGCGTCAGTCTGGACATTCCCCTTATCCCCCGCCGGCCGCGGCGACAACGTTGGTGCAGCCCCGCTATGACGATGATCCCCCAAAAATGCGTCTTGTTCTCCGCCCTGCTGGCCGGCCTCGCCGTTTCCCCGGCCGGCGCCGATGTCTCTCTCCACTGGCTTGACCGCGTCCCGGCGCCGGCGGCCGGTGTCAGTTTCGGCGTGCCCTGGCCGCGAGGCCAGGTCCAGAAGGACCAGCGCTTCGGGCTCACCGACGGGGCGGGACGCGCCTACCCGACCCAGAGCTGGACCCTGGCCTACTGGCCGGACGGCTCGATCAAGTGGACCGGCATCGCGACGGTCGCGGGCGGCGCGGGGCCCTTCACGCTCGCCCCGGCGGCGGCGCCGGCCGCCGCGGCAGCCGGGCCCGCCGACCCCGAGCCCGTCGCGTCGACAACCAAGCCGCGGCCACGCGGGGCGAAGACCGCGGCTGCCGCGCCCGCCGCCTCCGTCGCTGCCGTTGCGGCTGCGGCCGAGATTCCCTCGTCCTTGTCGTCCGCCGCCGCCGCCTCCTCCTCCGCTGTTGTTGCGGCAGCCCTGCCGTCGCCCCTGCGCTCCACGCAGGCGCAGGCCGCGCCGGAGTCCGCGGCCGAGGCCGAGCTCGCGCGCCTCGTCGTCGCGACCGTGTGCGCCGCGGCGGCGCCGGGGCCCTCGGTGGTGGGCGCTGCGGCGGCGACTGCTGGCGGCGACC
>CAIWXW010000195.1 GCA_903916755.1 uncultured Opitutaceae bacterium
CCTCGAGAGCCTTCCCTCCCTCCCGCCGGCGTGGCGCCGCGCGATTCGCGCGGCCTGGCTGGCCGCGCTGGCCTGGTCCGTCGCCTTCAATCTCTGCGCCAGCCTGGAGCGTTACGTGCTCGAACACGTGTATGCCGGCAGCGCCTATTCCAACCTCGGCCGGCAGCCCGAGGCGATCGCCCTCCTCGATGACGCGCTCCGCCTGCAGCCGGCCGACGCCGCCGCCCGGCTCGACCGCGGCGTCGCGCTGGCGCGCTCCGGGCGCCTGCCGGAAGCGACGGAAGATTTCCAGGCGGCGCTGCGCGCCGATCCCGGCCGCGCCGATGCCCATGCCGATTTAGCCGCCGCCCTGGGCCAGGCCGGGCAGACGGACGAGGCGATCGCGCAGTACCGCGAGTCGCTCAGACTCCGGCCGGAGTCGGCTTCCACCCACTACAATCTTGCGGCGTTCCTGGCCCGTGCCGGCCGGCGCGAGGAAGCGATGGCGGAGTACCGTGAAGCTCTCCGGCTGGACCCCGGCCTGGCGCCCGCCGCGCGCTGACCCGCCCATGCGCTGGATTCTTCCCGCCGCCGCCGCCGCGCTGGTCGTGGTGATCTTCGCCGCGAGCGCGAATCCCACCGACCTCGAACTCGCCGGCCGCCCGCCGGCCGAATCCTACTACAGCCAGTTGTCCGACGCGTTTCAGCAGGGGCAGGTGAGCCTGCGCAAGCCCGTGCCACCCGGCCTGGCCCAGCTCGCCGATCCCTACGATCCGGCGGCGAACTATCCCTACCGGCTCGCGCCCACGCGGGCGGACGACCTGAGCTACTACCAGGGGCGCTTCTACCTTTATTTCGGACCGACTCCCGCCCTGGTGCTCTTCTGGCCCTGGGCGGCGCTCACCGGCCGCTACCTCTACCATTCCACCGCCGTGCTGCTCTTCTGCCTCGCGGCGTTTTTCGTGGCTGCCGGGCTCCTCCGGTCCGTCCGTCGGCGCTGTTTCCCCGAGGTCGGCCCCGGCGTCGCCGCCGCGGGCGTCCTGGCGGTCGGACTCGCCTCCAGCATGCCGATCCTCCTCCAGCGCGGCGAATATTGGGAGGTGCCCATTGCCTGCGCCTCGGCTCTGACGCTCCTCGCGCTCGCCGCGGTCTGGCAGGCGCTGGCCGCTCCGGCCCAGCAGGGCCGCTGGCTGGCCGCGGCCAGCCTCGCTTACGGCCTCGCGATCGGCGCCCGGCCCTCGGTGCTGTTCGGGGCGGTGATCCTCCTCGTGCCGCTCTTCGCCGCCCGGAAAGGCCCGCGCCTCGCGCAGCTCGCCGGGGCCGTGCTGCTCCCGATCGGTCTCTGCGGGCTCGGCCTCCTGCTCTACAATGCGCGGCGCTTCGGGAGCCCGTTCGAATTCGGCTGGCACTACCAGCTCGCCGGGGTCCGCCAGGGAGCCGTGCGGCCGTTCGGGTTCGGCTTTTTCTGGGAGAATCTCCCGGTCTATCTCCTGCGGCCCGCGGCGCTGATGCGGAATTTTCCCTTCGTGCGCGCCGGCACCGTGCTGCCGCTGCCCGCCGGCCATCCGGAGATCGAGGCCTTCGGCATTCTGACCGCCCTTCCGTTCGTCTGGCTGGCCTTCGCCGCTCCCCTCGCCTGGCGGGGGCGCCCGCCGGAAGCGGTCCGTCCGCTGCGCGGGCTGGCGCTTGCGGCCGCGCTCCTCTTTGCCTTCCCGGCCCTCACCCTCTGCAGCTTCTTCGAGCGGGAGACCCGCTATGAACTGGAATTCCTCCCTCCCCTCGTCCTGCTCGCGGTCCTTGGTCTCTTTGCCCTCGAGCGCGCCCTCGCCCTGCGGCCGGGCTGGCGCCGCGGCGCCCGTGCGGTCTGGGGCCTATTCCTCGCAATCTCGATCACCTTCAACCTCCTGAATGGCCTCGACCGCGATGCCGAGGAGCGGACCAAGGACGGCAATGTGCTCCTGCAGGCCGGGGACGTTCCCGCGGCGGCGGAGCAATTCCAGGCCGCGCTCTGGGTCGAACCCACTCTGGCCGTCGCCCAGAACGATCTCGGCAACGCCCTGCTGCGCCTGGGCCGGACCGCCGAGGCGGCGGAGCACTACGCGGCCGCGGCGCGCCTGCAGCCGCAGCTGCCCGAGGTGCGCTACAACCTGGGCAACGTCCTGACCCGCCTCGGCCGGCTGCCCGAGGCCGTGGCCCAGTACGAGCAGGCCCTCGCGCTCAACCCCGCCTATGCGGAGGCCCACTACAACCTGAGCGCGGCGCTGGCGCAGCTGGGCCGGGGGGCCGAGGCCGAGGCGCACTACCGCGAGGCCCTGCGGCTGCGGCCGGAGATGGCCCGCGGCCCCGGAAAACAGTAGCCCCGCCGCGCCCGCCGGTCTTTGCTTCCCGCCATGTCAGAAAGCCGGCCGCCCCTCTTTCGCCGCTCCGCCCTGCTGCTCGCGGGGGCGGCCCTGGTCGTGCTGGCGCTCTTCGGCTGGATCACCGCGACCAGCGTCGGCGAATGGGGCCGGGCGGCCGCCGACTATGCCTACAACCTGCAGGTCGAGGGCTTCCGCGCGGGCGAGCTCAGCCTGCCCAAGGCCGTGCCCCCGGGATTCGCGCAGCTGGCCGACCCCTACGATCCGGCGGCCAACCTGGTGTATCGGATGGCCCCCTACAGCCTGCACGACCTCAGCTACTACCAGGGCCGGCTGTACCTTTATTTCGGGGTCACCCCGGCGCTGCTGCTCTTCTGGCCGTGGGTCCTCCTCACCGGGCATTTCCTGACCCACAAATATGCCGCGTTTCTTTTCTGCGGCACGGGCTTCCTCGCGGCGGCCGCCTGGTTCGTGGCCCTCTGGCGGCGGTATTTTCCCGCCGCGCCCGCCGGCGTGGCCGCGGCCGGCGTCCTCGCCCTCGGCCTCGCCGCCGGGGCTCCCGTCCTGCTACAGCGGGCCGACGTCTGCGAGGTCCCCATCAGCTGCGCCTCGATGCTGGTCATGCTCGCCCTGGGCGCCGTCTGGCGGGCGGCGCACCGCCCGCTCCAGCGCGGCCGCTGGCTCGCGGCCGCCAGCCTCGCCTACGGACTCGCGGTCGGCGCCCGGCCCTCCGCCCTGTTCGGCGCCGCGATCCTGCTGATCCCCGTCGGCCTGGAGTGGTCCGGCTCCGCCCCGCGCCGCACCGTGCGGCTGGCCGCGGCCGCCCTCCTGCCCCTCGGGCTCTGCGGCCTGGGGCTCATGCTCTACAATGCCCGCCGCTTCGGCAGCCCCTTCGAATTCGGGGAGCACTACCAGCTGGCCAGCGACCGCCAGGACACCGCGCAGCACTTCAGCCTGCGCTACCTCTGGTTCAATTTCCGGGTCTACTTCCTCGCCCCGGTCCGTTGGAGCGGGGTTTTTCCCTTCGCCCGCGAGATCGTCTCCCCCGCCCTGCCGGTGGGCCACGCGCCCATCGAGGATCCCTTCGGCATTTTGGCCAACATTCCCTTTGCCGGGCTGGCGCTCGCGGCTCCCCTGGCCTGGCGCGGCCGCGAGGGCGAGGAACGCCGGACCCTGCGCGCCCTGCTCGCCGGCGTCGCGCTGGTCTTCGGCACCTCCGCCTTCGTCCTCGGCCTTTTCTACGGCAACTGCAGCCGGTACGAGTTCGAATTCCTGCCCGCCCTTCTCCTGCTGGCGGCGGCCGGCATCCTGGGGCTCGAGCGCGCCGGCGCGGCCCGGCCCGGCTGGCGGAATGCGGTTCGGGCGGGCTGGATCACCCTCCTCGCCTTTTCCATTTCCTTCAACCTGCTCGAAAGCGCGGAGCATCACGCCGTCGAACGCTACAACCTGGGCAACTGGCTGCGGCAGCTGGGCCGCACGGGCGACGCCATCGGCGCCTTCCACGAGGCCATCGCCCTGCGTCCCGACCTGGCCGAAGCGCACGACAACCTGGGCAGCACCCTCCTTCAGATCGGCCAGGTGGCGGGAGCGGAGGCGGAGTTCCGGACGGCGCTTCGGCTCCGGCCCAACTCGGCCGAGGCCCACAACAACCTGGCCAATCTCCTCATGGCTCGCGGGCAGGCTGCCGGGGCCATCGCGGAATATGGCGAAGCGGTGCGGCTGGATCCCGCCACGGCGGCGATGCGCTACAACCTGGGCAGCGCCCTCTTGCAGGCGGGACGGGCGGCCGATGCGGTTCCAGCTTATCGCGCGGCCCTCCGGCTCCAGCCCGACTATCCCGAGGCGAATGACGGACTCGGCACCGCTCTCGCCCAGACCGGGCAGCTGGCGGAGGCGGAGTCGCAGTACCGCGCGGCGCTGCGCCGCCGGCCGGATTTTGCGGACACGCACTTCAATCTCGCGAACGTCCTGGCCCAGCTGGGACGCCCGGCCGAGGCGCAGGCCGAATACCGCGAGGCAGTCCGCCTCCGGCCGGAACTGGGCCGCGCCCGGCCGTGAGCCCGGGGCTCAGGGCGCGGGGGTGCCGGTCCAATCGAGCACGACGAGCGAGACGCCCTGACGAGGGAGGGTGAATTGCAGCGCGTCCTGGCCGGGGACCGGGTCCAGGGCCGTGAGCTGCCCGGCGTGCTCCAACTGGGCATACTGCGCTTCGGTGGGAGCGGTGGGCGAACCCAGCTGCTTCCAGAGGCCGAAGGCGTTGCTGTGGTCCGCGTCGATCCGGTAGTGGGTCAGCCGCGCCGACTTCGCCGCAGCCGGCAAGCCCGCCAGGCTCAGGGTGACGGCGGCGGCGGGTCCGGGCACGTCATCGTCGTGGTAGTGCCAGATCAGGACGCAGAGCTTGCCCGGCGCCAGGCTGGCCATCGCGCCGACATCGGGGGCCCCGCGCACCCCGGCGCGCATGATGGCGTCGAGCGGCTGCTCCCCCGTGCTCTGGGCGGCGACCCGCTGGCCGCCCATCTGCGCCAGCATCCGAAAGATATTCATCACGGGAAGATCGAGCCCGTTGTTGGCCAGCGTGCGCTGGCCGGAGAAGTACGGCTGGTCCTCGAACTCGAAGGCCCAGGTGCAGGCGCCCTGCAGGTTCACGCCGCGCCGGTCGGCCAGGACGTAGTGGCGCGCGAGGACCGCGGCCTCGTAGCTGGCGTAGAGCGCGGTGTTGCGGTAGCCGAGCTGGGGGCCCTGGCAGGCCGCGCAGCCGTCGGGGTCGGACTCGCCGATCACGATCGGCTTGTCCTTCAGTTCCGGGACGGCCGCGATCATGGCAAAGCCGGCGTCGAGGGTCTTCAGCTGCGCGGCGATGCCGAGCCGCACGTGGCCGTCGACGAAGCCGGGCGAACCCTTGGCGTGGAAGGAAAGAAAATCGGTCGGCGTGCCCTTCTGCCCGGTGGCGTAGTTCACGCCCCGCGCGCAGTGCGCCAGGAAATCCTGCATGAACTTGCCGCCCGCGCCGGCCGCGTCCATCCCGCCGACGCGCGCGGTCGGCAGGGCGCGCCGCACCGCGTCCACCGCGTAATCGTGCAACTTCAAAAACTCCGCGGGCGTGCCGTGCCAGTAGCCGAGGTTGGGTTCGTTCCACACCTCCCAATACCAGGCCTCGACTTCCGCGCGGCCGTAGCGCTCGACGCAGTGGCGGGTCCATTGGTAAACAAGTTCCGCCCACTTGGCGTAATCCTTGGGCGGGTAGGACCAGCCGGTGTAGATGTCGTTGTACCGGTTGGTGGGATTCCAATGGTGTTGGTACGGCTCGGGATGGGTGGACAAAGCCGCGGGCATGAACCCGATTTCGGCATACGGCCGCACCCCGCGCTGGAGGTAGGTGTCGAAGATGGCGTCGAGGATCGCCCAGTGGTAAACGGGCGCGCCATTGGCGTCCTCGGTGTAGGCGCCGGTGGAACCCCATTTGAGCGCGGGGGTGCCGTCGCCGGAAGTCAGCAAGTTGTGGGCGCGGAAATAAACCTGGCCCGGGCGCAGGCCGCCCAGTTCACCCAGGAGCTTTCCGCCGTTGGCCATGGTGGCGTAGTTCGGCTCATCGGCGCCGAAGAACCGCCAGATCGGCGGCAACACCTCCTGCGGCCGCGCGGCGTCCACCGTGATCGCGACGGGGAACGCCTCGGGCCCGGTTTGGGCGCGCGCGGAAGGGGGGACCGTGAGCGATAACACGGCGCCCAAGGCGGCCCCGGCCACCCGGAGATAAAAGGTATTGGTCATGTCAGTGGAGGGGTGCTGGAGCCGACTTGATTGAACGGGGCGGGGTTACGGGTGCGGTTGGGTCAAATGGGCCAGGAGGGCTTTGAGATCCTCGGGCGGCAGACTCTCAAAGCCGTTGGGCATGATGGAGAGCATCGTGCCGTCGAGGGTGGCGATCTCCTTCCGTAGCAACACATGCTTCTGGCCCGCGGTGTCGAGAATTTCCACCGTCGTGCGGGTTTCGGTTTCGAGCCGGCCGGAGAAGGTTTCGCCGTCCTTGGTGGTGACGTTCCACAGCCGGTAATTGGCTTCCACCGAACGGTTGGGGTCCAGGATGTCGATCAGGATTTCCGACCGGTCGCGGGCGCCGAGGCCGCTCAGGTCGGGACCAACCTTGCCGCCCTGGCCGTTGAAGGTGTGGCACACGGCGCAGTTGGCGGTGAAGACTTCCTGGCCGCGGATGGGATTGCCGTTTTCCTTCGCCAACGGGAGCAGGCGACGGACAATTTCCGCGCGGTCGGCGGTCACTGCGCCGGAACTGGTGGCCAGGCTCACCGCCTGCCGGGCGACGGCGCGATCGGGGTTGGCCTTCAACTGCGACCATTGCTCCGGCCCCAGGTCGGTGCGGCTGATCGTTCCTTTTTCCACCGCGGCCAGCAGGAGCTTCGCCCATTCGGCCCGACGGAGCAAGGTGGTGATGGCCGCGCGCCGCACCGTGGGCGTGAGTTTGCCCCAGCGGCCGGCGACCAATTCCGCCGTGGCGGGCAGGCGGCTCTCGGTCAGCGCGCCGACCAACCCCATGGCCAGATCGGGCGGCGTGAGCAGGTTGATTTGGCCCAGGAGCAATTCCACGGTGCCGGGTTGGTCTTGGAGCACCAAGAGTCGGCGCGCGGCGGCAATACGGGCCGCATCCTCGGCTTGGGCATCCAACACTTGGGTTTGCAGGCCGGTTAAAATGGCCACCATCCGGTCCCCGAACAGGTCATTCCGCCCCCAGCGTTGCGCGAGCAACAGCAGGCGGTCCCGGTTGGATTCGGGCAGCGCGTCCAGCAACTCCTGCAATTGGGTAATCTGGACCGGCTCCAACTGCGGCGCCTGGCCGGACGGCCAACCGGCGACCAACCCGTCCAGCACCGGCAGCGCGGCGGCCGGCGCGGCGCCCTTCAGCGCCGCCAGGGTCGCGAGAATGGAATCCACCGGCCCCCGCTGGGCGTAGTGGGTGGTGACCCGGCGCACGACCGCGCCGAGGTCGCCCGTGGCCCCCCCGGCGGGGGCGGGGGAAGCGGCCAGCACGGCGCGGAGGAAGCCGGCGTCCTGCCGCGCCGCGGCGGCGGTGGCGGCGTCGGCGATCCAACGGTCAGCGGCGTTCAGCGGGCGGCGGATCAGGGCAAACACCGCTTGGGCAACGGCTTCGGAGGCGGGCGCCTCCGCCAAGGCCAGCAGGGCGGCGAGGCGCACCTGGGCGTCGGCATCGTCCAACAGGTTGGCCGCGAGCACCGCCGCGGCGCCCGCCGCATCGCGCGGCAGGACCATGACGGCGGCGCGCCGCACGGCGGCGGCGGGATGCCGGAGGGCGGCGACCGCGGCCTCCCGGGCGGCGGCGTTCGGGCCCGCCCCGAAGGCGCCCAAGCCTTCCAGCGTCCACAGGGCGTGCAAGGGACCCGGGCTGAGGCCCAGTTCATCCCGCGCCGGCTCCCGCGTCAGCGCCACCAAGTCGGGCACGACGTCCAACTGCCCGCGTTGCACGAGGAGCCGCTGGGCGGTGAGCCGCCAGAGCAGGTTGTCATGCCGCAAGGCGGCCACCCAGTCCGCGGGCGCGGCCTTCGCCAAATGCGGCGCGGCGGCGGCCTTCGCGCCGGGATAGGTGACGCGGTAAATACGCCCGTGGGTTTGGTCGCGGAGCGGGGTTTCGTAGGCGTTGCCCCTGCCGGTCTGGAATCCATTGGGCGTGGGGTTGTGTTGAATTACGTAGTTGTACCAGTCGATCACCCACAGCGCGCCGTCCGGGCCGACTTCGGC
>CAIWXW010000196.1 GCA_903916755.1 uncultured Opitutaceae bacterium
CGAACTGACGACCTCCTCAATGCCATTGAGGCGCTCTACCAACTGAGCTACGAGCCCATTGCCAATCTCGAAGGGTCAAAAGATCAGGCTTTCACTTCCGGTGGCAAGGTTTTTTCTGCGCCCGCCCCGCAGCAGGCCTCATGGCCCCAGTTCCCACTGGGGCGGTTTGGGCTCCAGGAGGGGCGGCTCGGTCGCCGCCACCGGGCCGCGAGCCAGGTGACGCATCATTTCCTCCCAATGGGCCTGGGCGAGTTCCTGCCGCTGGATCATCCGGTACTCGGCATTGCCGGCGATGAAGATGAAGGTGAAGACCGTGGCGGTGAGGTAGTTCCCGATGTAGAGGCAGTAAGCGATCGCGAGCACGGCCAGCACCTTGCCGATGTTAACCGCCACCTGGGTCGCCCGGAGATAGGGCAGCTTGATGGCCAGAATCGCCCGGAGGATGCGGCCGCCATCCATGGGGAAGACCGGCAGCAGGTTGAAGCAGCCCATCACGATGTTCGCGACCAGCAGGTATTGGCCCACCTCAAGGATGGACGCCGGCGAGCCGTCGGGGCTCCAGTGAGTCATGTCGACGATCGGCCAGAGGATGGCGGCCAGGACAAAGTTCACGGCCGGTCCGGCCAGGGTCATCACGATCTCCTGCTTCGGCTGGCGGGTGATGGAGTCGAATTGCGCCGCGCCGCCGATCGGCATGAGCAGGATCCGGCGGATCTTCATCCCATAGTGCATCCCGGTGAAGGAATGCCCCAACTCATGGAGGACGACGCAGGCAAAGAACAGGACCAGCGTCACCGAATTCCAGATCATCCCCGCGATCCCATTGTCCTGGAACCCGTTGTAGGCGTACCAGGCGAGCAGCAGGAGGAAGCTGGCGTGGACCGCCAGCTGGATGCCGCGGATGCGGAAGAGGTTGATTGACCAGCCGAACATGGAAGGAGAGGTTTGCGGTTGAACCGCCTATTTCCAATCATTGTCTTCATGACCGACGCCTCCGTCAAATCCCCCACCATTCTCGTCATCGATGATGACGCCGAGGTGCGCTACTCGCTCTCCCGGGTGCTTTCGACCCGGAAGTACCAGGTGAGCGAGGCCGCCAGCGGGGAGGAGGGGGTGGCCCTGGTCAAGAAGGGCCCGGCGCCCGATCTGATCTTCCTCGACGTGCGGATGAGCGGGATGGGGGGCATCGAGGCCCTGCAGCATATCCGCTCCACCAGCCCCCGCCAGCTGGTCGTCCTCATGACCGCCTTCGGGACCGCCCAGACCGCGATCGAGGCGATGAAGTACGGGGCCTTCGACTACGTCATGAAGCCCTTCGACCCCCAGCGGGTCCTGGCGCTCGCCGAAAACGCCCTCAAGACCCACGCCGACCTGCGGGCCGCCGGGGACTACAAGCCGACCATCAACACGGAGGACTACAAGGAGGGCATCGTCGGCAGTTCTCCGGTCATGCAGGAGGTCTTCAAGGTGATCGGCCAGGTCACCGCCAGCGACGTCACGGTCATGATCACCGGCGAGAGCGGCTCCGGCAAGGAGCTGGTCGCCCGCTCGATCTTCAAGCACAGCCACCGGGCGACCAAGCCCTTCATCGCGGTCAACTGCGCCGCCATCCCCGACAACCTGATCGAGAGCGAACTGTTCGGCCACGAGCGCGGGTCGTTCACCGGCGCCACCGGGCAGCGCATCGGCAAGTTCGAGCTGTGCGACGGCGGCACGATCTTCCTCGACGAGATCGGCGACATGGCGCCCGCCACGCAGACCAAGATTCTCCGTGTGCTGCAGGCCGGCGAAATCCAACGCGTCGGCGGCACCGAGACCATTCGCGTGGACGTGCGCGTCATCGCCGCGACCAACAAGGACCTTGAGGCGATGGTGAAGGCGAAGACCTTCCGCGAGGACCTCTACTACCGGCTCAACGTCGTGCGCATCCGGATGCCCGCGCTGCGGGAGCGCGCCCTCGACATCCCGTCCATCGTAGATTTTTTCCTCCAAAACCTGGCCAAACAACGCAAGTCCCGCGTGACGCGCGTCTCAGCCGAGGCGCTGGCTGCGCTCGGGCGCTATCCCTGGCCAGGCAACGTCCGCGAACTCGAGAACGTGATTTACCGGAGCGCGATCATCGCGCAAGGCGACGCCATCCTCCTCAACGATATTCCGGCGGAAGTCCGCGGCGCAACGAGCACCGAGGCGACGTTCGTGCCGCCGACCGAGGCCAGTGACTCACCGTTCGACTCGGTTCGGACCGCGAATGCCGAGAATGTCGCCCTGGCCAGCGCCCGGATTGCCGCCGAGAGCATCGCCGCGGGCGAGCCGGCACTGACCGTGGATCGTGCGCTGGACTTTCTTCATTCGAGCCTGCGCCAGGAAAAGACGCCGCTGCTGGCGCGCCTCGAGCAGGAAATGATCTCCCGCACTCTGGCGGCTCACGCTGGAGACCTGAAAGCCGCCGCGGCCGAACTCGGGCTGACCCAGGCCGCGCTCAAAAAGAAGCTACCGAAGTAGGTTTGCAGGATCGGCACGCTTGCCAACCCGGCACCAGCGACACCCGCTCGACCACGATTACTTTCCGTAGCCAGTTGGGTGGGCGGAGTGCCATTTCCACGCCGTCGCCACGATCGATTCGATGTCGGGGAATTTCACCTTCCAGCTGAGTTCGCGCTGGGCTTTCGAGGAATCGGCATAGAGCGCCGCCGGATCGCCGGCGCGCCGCGGGGCTTCGACGACTTTGATCTTCCGGCCGGTGACCTTTTCCACCGCGCGGATTACCTCGCGGTTGGAAGTGGGGCGGCCGGTGCCGAGATTGTAGAACAACGCCGCGCCGGGCTTCGCTAGGCGGTCGAAGACCGCGATATGTGCGCGGCTGAGATCGTCGACGTGCACGTAGTCCCGCAGGCAGGTGCCATCGGGGGTGGGGTAGTCGGTGCCGAAAATTTCCAGCTGGGCCCGCCGGCCCGTGGCCGCATCGAAGGCGAGAGGGATCAAGTGCGTCTCCGGCGTGTGATCCTCGCCGATGGCGCCATCCTCGGAGGCGCCGGCGGCGTTGAAATAGCGGAACGCGGCGAAGCTCAGCCCGTGCGCCAGCGCGAGGGCCTTGAGCGCGTTTTCCACGTCGAGCTTCGTCTGGCCATACGGGTTGATCGGCGCCTGCGGCATCGTCTCGACGATCGGCAGCGTCGCCGGAGTCCAGTAAGTCGCGCAGGTGGACGAGAAAACGAAC
>CAIWXW010000197.1 GCA_903916755.1 uncultured Opitutaceae bacterium
GGAGCTCACGCTGCTCAGGTAGTCGGTGAAGATGAAGGTCGTGCCGCTGCCGTCCGAGCGGTGAACCACGACGATCTCCTGCGCGGGCAGGTCGACCCCGGGGTTCTGGCTCTTGATGGCGGCGTCATCCCACTTGGTGATCTTGCCCAGGAAGATGCTCGCCAGGGTCGGACCATCGAGCTTCAGCTTCGGGTTGCCGGGGACATTGTAGCTGATGACGACCGCACCGGCCACCGTCGGGATGTGCCAGAGGGCGCGGGGCGCCTTGGCCAGATTCTCGTCGGACATCGGGCCGTCCGAGGCGCCGAAGTCGACCGTCTCGGCCAGGATCTGCTTCTGGCCGCCGCCGGAGCCAATGCCCTGGTAGTTGAACTGGACCGAGGAATCGATCTTCCCGAACTCCGAGAACCACTTGGTATAGATCGGCTGGGGGAAGGTGGCGCCGGCGCCGTTGATCTGCATCTGCGCCTGGGCCGCGCCCGTCAGGGCGAGGCCGCAGATCGCGGTAAGGAGGAAGTTTTTCATGAGGGGAGCGAGTTGAGAGCTAGATTAGAAGTTAACTTGAAGCTGGGTGCGAATGCCGTCGGTCGAGGCCTTGATGGCTGTGCCATTGGGCACGACACCGGTGGCGGTGGTGGGCAGGATGGCGCCCTTGGACTGGCCGTGGATGTAGCCGAGCTGGAGCTTCACGTCGTTGCCTTCAATGTACCAGTTGCCGCCGAAGTACCACTCTTCCATCTTGTTCATCGTCCCGCCGGAGGTGGCGCCGCGGATGCCATCGGACAGGGCCACGCCGCGATCGTCGGAGTCGACGTAGCTGTAGCGGGCCACCGCCTCGAGGACCTTCGGGATGACGTAATAGGAGGGCTGGATCCAGGCGCCATCGGGCTTCGCGGCCCGGGTCATGCCGCGGACGACGACCGCGTTCTGGTCGTTGGCCTTCATGTATTCCGCCTGGAGGTTGAAGTCGCCCGCCGTTAGGTCGGTGTAGGCGCCGTAGATCGAGAGGTTGTTGCCGAGGCCCACCGTGGTGCCGGGGCCGCCCTGGTCGGGCAGGTAGCCCGCCTCAACGCCGACCTTGTACGTCAGCCAGTCGAACTTGCCGCCGTAGCCGCCCCAGCCGTAGTAGGCCAGGTTGTTGTTGGTGCTCGTGCTGTAGTTGCCGACGCCGCCGCTGCCGTTGACCGAGTCGGTCGTGGCGGTGGAGCCCGCGGTGGAGTCGCCGCTGTACTCGTTGCGCTCCGGGTTGGTGACGGCGACCATGTAGAACCAGCCGTCCTGGGTCCCGCTGGCGTAGAGGCCGGTGCGGTAGCTGGCGGCGCCGAGGCGGCGGCCGTTGTTCGGCTCGTCAAAGTAGCGGGTGATCGGCGAGCGCTCGATCGCCTTCAAGGCGCCGCTCGAGGTCACTTCCTCGTAATCGAAGGGCGCCTTGCGCAAGCCGGCGTCCAGGACGAGGAAATCGCTCTGCTTCCATTCAATGTAGGCCGCGTCAAAGGAGACATTGGCAAAGTCATAGTTCACGTAACCCGAGAAATTATCGGTGAAGTCGACCTTGGTGCCGAGGTAGACGCGGCGGAGGAGGAAGTGCTCGGAGGCGACGGGGTGCGCCGGCGCGACGGCCGGGGCGAAATTCTGGAAGCCGTCGATGCTGGTGCCGAGGTCGGCGAACTGCACCTGGAAGCGGCCCGTCAGGGTGATCCGCTTGAGGAACTTGTCCGCGGGATTGCTCATCACGTCGTTGCCCGCGTTGTTCTTGGCCATCTCGTCGGTGATCTGCTGGGCCTCACCGGCGGTGAGCACCCCTTTGTCGATCAGGACGTTCAGGAGGGCCTTGTCATTGGTCTGCGCCAGCGCGGCGGAGGCGCTGAGGAGGGCACTGCCCAGCAGGGCGCACCAGGTCATTTTCGAGGGAAGCATGGAGGGAGTATTATTCTGAATGGGTTGGTATGCGGTGAGCACCCCCCAGTTGTAGCAGGCGATTGTTACGAACGCGTGGCGGCCCCGCGACAACGCGGCGAAGAAGAATCTGCTTTGCGCTTTGCGCCTTTCCACCAACCCTTTGGGGATGAACCCGGTGGCTGAGCTGACGGAGGGGGTGGCGACCCTGAGCGCGAACATGTTCCGCGTCCGGTTCCCCTTCTTTGGCGAGCTTCGGCGCTACTCCTGGGAAAAATTCCGCGCCGACCTGCTCTCGGCCTGCACGGTCTCCCTGGTCTCGATTCCCCAGGCGATCGGCTTCGCCCTGATCCTGGGCCTCCCACCCCTGCCCGTGATCACCTCGGTCGTCGTGGGCGGCTTCGTCGGGGCGCTGTTCTTCTCCTCGCATCACCACGTCTTCGGGCCCACCAACTCGATCAGCATCATCGTGGCGTCGACCCTCGCCGCCCATGCCGCCAGCGGGCTGACCCCGCTGCAGCTGGCGGTCTACCTCTCGCTGCTGATCGGCGCCATCCAGCTGGTCGCCGGGCTGTTCAACTTCGGCGAGCTGACCAAGTTCATCTCCCGCTCGGTGGTCATCAGCTACAGCACGGGGATCGGCATCCTCCTCATCGTCGGCCAGCTGCACAACGGCCTCGGCATGGAAAGCAACACGGGCGCCAGCTTCCGGGAGTGGGTGTGGCACGCGGCGGAATCGGTCTCGACCGGGCGCTTCAATCCGTGGGCGCTCGGCATCTCCGTCCTGACCCTCCTGATCTTCGAGGGGGTGCGCCGCTGGCGGCCGAGCTGGCCCGAGGCCCTGATCGGCCTGGCGGTCCTCGGCGTCGCCTCGCGGCTCTATTCCCACTTCAACGGCCATCCGCCCTTCCGGCTGATCCTCGACGAGGGCGCCCTGACCGCCGCCGTCCCGATGTTCTCGGGCTGGCACTTCGGCCACCAGCACCTGGCCCTCCTCCCCACCCTCGTGGGCACCGCGGTCGCCGTCTCCATCCTGGGCATGCTCGAGGCCGCCTCGATCACCAAGTCGCTGGCGGCGAAAAGCGGCCAGAAGATCGAGCCCAACCAGGAACTGATCGGGATGGGGGTCGGCAACATCGCCTGCGCCCTCTTCAACGCGGTGCCCGGCTCCTCCTCCTTCACCCGGTCGGCGGTCGCCTACCAGAGCGGGGCCCGCACCCAGCTGGCCTCGATCTTCAGCAGCGGCGTCGTGCTCCTGGTCCTCCTGTTCATCGCGCCGATCGTGAACTACATCCCGGTGGCCGCGCTGGCCACCCACCTGATCAGGGTCGGCGTGAAGATGATCAACTGGCCCCACATCCGGGTCGCCTGCCGCGCCACCCGCTCCGACGCGGTCGTCTTCGGCATCACGCTGGTCGCCTGCCTGGTCCTCAAGCTGGACACCGCGATCTACGTGGGCATCGGCATGTCCCTGGCCCTCTTCCTGCAGAAATCGGCCACCCCGATCCTGGTGGAGTACAGCTTCAACGAGAGCGGCAACCTGGCGGAGCTGACGGACGAGGCCAAGCGGCCCAATCCTCAGATCTCGATCATCCATGTCGAGGGCGAGCTTTTCTTCGGCGCCGCCGACCTGTTCCAGTCCCAGGTGCGCCGGCAGGCGGAGGACGAGAACATCCGCGTGTTCATCCTGCGGATGAAGAATGCGCGCCACCTCGACGCCACGACCGTGCTCGCCCTGGAGCAGCTGCACGAGTACCTGCGGACCACCAACCGCCACCTGCTGATCAGCGGCAGCACGCCCGAGGTCACGACGGTCCTGCGCCGCAGCGGGCTGCTGGCGAAGATCGGCGCCGAGAACATCTTTCCCGCCGAGGCCAATCCGACGGCGGCGACGCGGCGCGCGCTCAAGCGGGCGAACGAGATCCTCCCGCCCAACGCGGATGTCCGGCTCTTCTACGAGAAGCTGCAGGACCCGCTCGACGGCTCGCTCGCCGAATACGAGATCTAGGCGACGGTGACGACCGGCGGCGGCTCCGCCAGGGCATCCGTCGCCGGGGGCGCCGGCGCCTCCGTCTGCTCGGGCTCGGCGTGCGCGGTCAGCTGCACCAGGCTATGGAGCGACGTGAAATGCTGGCTCAGGTCAAAGTCGCCGCCGAGGCCGTCGACCAGCTTGTCGAAGAGGTCCTTCTTGGACGCCTTGAGGACCTGGATCCGCTCCTCGACCGTGCCCGCCGTGACCATCCGGTAGACGAACACCGTGCTGCGCTGGCCGATGCGGTGCACCCGGTCGACGGCCTGGGCCTCGACGGCGGGATTCCACCAGGGATCGAGGAGAAACACGTAATCGGCCGCGTGCAGCGTGATGCCGGTGCCCGCCGCCTTGAGCGACACCAGCATCGCGGCGGCGCCCGTCGCGGTCTGGAAGCCCTGCACGGGCTTCTGCCGGTCGAGCGTCATGCCCGTCAGCTCATAGCGCGGCAGGTCGGGGAAATGCTTCATCAGCGCCGAGCGCACGCGGTCCAGCAGCATGACAAACTGCGAGAAGATCACGACCTTGTGGCCGCTGCTGACCACCTCGGCCAGCTTCTCGATCAGCAGGTTGATCTTGCCGGAATCCTCGAGCGGCGCCTTCAGCCAGGGCAGCATGTCCGGATCGCAGCAGGTCTGCCGCAGCCGGGTCAGGAGCGCGAGGAAGCCGAAGGACTTCTCGCGCATCGCGGCGCCCACGTCGTCGCCCAGGCGCGCCAGGCCCTCCGTGCAGATGCGCGCGTATTCGGAGCGCTGGACGTCCGTCAGCGGGCAGATCAGGTCCATCTCCACCTTCGGCGGCAGCTCCTGCGCGACCTCGCGCTTGGTGCGCCGCAGGATGAACGGCGCCAGCTGCGCCCGGAGGCGGCCCAGGGTCCCGTCGCGGTCGGCGGTCAGTGCCCCCTCGAAGGAGGCCCGCGAACCCAGCAGGCCCGGCAGGAGGAAGCGGAAGATGCTCCAGAGATCGAGCTGCCGGTTCTCCAGCGGGGTGCCGGTCAGGACCAGCCGGTGCCGGGCGCGGACCGCGAAGCAGGTCTGGGTCACCTTGGCGTCGGGATTCTTGATGAACTGCCCCTCGTCGAGGACGGCATAGCCAAAGTCCACGCCGTCGAGGAGCGAACGGTGCTTGCGCAGCTGGGTGTAGCTGGCGAGCCAGATCACCGGGTCGCGGTTCGCGGTGAAGTCGTGGCCGGTCTTGAGGACCTCGACCTTCAGCTGCGGGAAGAACTTGACGATCTCCTCGCGCCAGACCGGAACCACGCTCGCCGGGCACACGATCAGGCTCGGCCGGTCGTCGATGGGGCGGACGGCCAGCAGGGCCAGGATTTGCACGGTCTTGCCCAGGCCCATCTCGTCGGCCAGGAGCCCGTGGCAGCCGGAGCCCGCCAGGTGGTGCATCCATTCCACGCCGCGGCGCTGGTAGGGGCGGAGCCAATCCGGCAGGACCGGGGGCTGCGGCGGCCCGGTCAGGACCCCGGCGCGCCAGGCCTCGATCTCCGGGGACAGCGTCAGCTTCATCCGCGCGTCGTTGAAGAGGGAGAAGATCAGGTAGGGCGGCAGGGTGTCGCTTCCGCCCGAGGCCTCCTCGATGTTCTTCTGCCAGGCGCTGTAGGAATCCCAGCGGTCGGCCGGCAGCGAAACGATGCCCAGGTTCGGCAGGATGACGGGCTGGCCGTCGCGCTTGAGGAGGGTGGCGACCTCGCTGTCGGTCAGCAGCCGCTCGCCGGCCCGAAAGATCCACCGCAGGTTCAGCCCGCCGTTTTCGCGCCGCGACGTGCCCGGGGTGCCCTCGGCCACCGCCTCGATCTCGATCGCCCGGGTGCCCTTGAGGAGGTTGGCCGCCTTGTCGTCGAGCTCGATGGCGAACATCTTCCGCCAGGCGGGCAGCGTGACCTTCAGGAAATTGGGAATCTCGACCAGCGATTCCATCCGGTAGACGCCGGTCTCCTGGTCGTAGTGGAAATGCGCCTTGCGCGCATAAGCCGCCAGGCCGATCAATTTTGCCCGCTCGCTGGATGAGACATGGCCGTTGCCGTTGGCATGGGCGTCCGGCCCCAGGGCCGGCATCCGGGTCTTGTGGTCGAGCTCGACCCAATAGGCCCGGAAGGCCAGGCCGGTCACCCGGATCTTGAAGACGAGCAGGAGGGGCCGGGAAGGGCCGCCCTGCTTCACGACCGGGGCCGCGGCGGACGCGGCGCCGTTGCCCGCGGGCAGGCCGGAACCATCCTGGGAGTTCCGGCTCTCGCCCGGCAGCGGGGAAATCTCGTCGGCCACCAGCTCCTCGATTTCATGCAGGCCGGCGACCGCCAGGGCGTGGGCCAGCTCCCGGTCGGTCGTGGATGAGCGGACGGCCAGCCCCTCCAGGCTCCATTCGATGACCGCGTACTCGTCCTTTTTGTCGATCCGGCGGTGGACGACCGCATGGCTGTCCGTGAGTTCCAACTCGCGCACCTCGCCCGCTCGGTAGAGGCGGCGGCCTTCTTCCAGCTGGGCTGGAGTGAAGGCTCCGGCCCAGTCGACCTCGAGCTTACCGAACCAAAACTCGAGCGAATGGGGAGTGTAGAAGCGTTTAGGGCCGTGCGACTGCATCACCTAAAAAGGATCAACGTAGAGAGCGCGGCCGAAGCCGCGCAACCTAAATTTCGCCGGGGGCCCTCGGTGAAATCCGAGCGTCGGGTGGATAAACGGCTTGCCGGACCGCGCCGGGAGGGCTGCCGTAACGACCCGGCATGGCGATTACCTTGACCCGACCTGTTCCCGAACGACGCTCGGCCGTCTGGCTCGACGCGCTCATTCTGGTCGGCTTCGCCGCTTTCCTCTTCGGCGCGGCGAGCGTTGCCCGCGAATGGAGCCAGCCCCGCAACCTGACGGTCGACATCGACCTCTCGCTGCGCTCGCTGCCCAAATACGCGCTCTACACCTTCGCGCGGGCCTGGCTGGCCTATCTCCTCTCGCTCCTCTTCACGCTGATCGTCGCCTCCTGGGCCTTCTATGACGAGCGGGCCCGGCGCTTCATCCTGGTCGCGCTCGACATTCTGCAGAGCCTGCCCGTCCTCGCCTTCCTGCCCGTCTTCGAGCTGCCGCTGATCGCGCTGTTCCCGCACAGCAACGTCGGGCTGGAGCTGGTCTGCGTCCTGGCGATGTTCACGGGCCAGGTCTGGAACATGACGTTCAGCTACTACGATTCGCTGCGCGGCACGCCGCCGGACTTCCGGATGCTGGGCAAGCTCTACAATTTCAACTGGTGGAACCGGTTCTGGCGGGTCGAGCTCCCGTTCGGCGCGCAGGGACTCCTTTACAACAGCATGGTCTCGATGGCGGGCGGCTGGTTTTTCCTGACGATCACCGAAGCCTCGACCATCGGCAACCAGGCCTACCGCGTGCCCGGGCTCGGATCCTACATGAGCGTCGCCAACGACCGGGGCGACGTCCGCGCCGTCATCTACGGCATCATCGCGATGAGCCTGGTGATCGTCGTCGTCGACCGCCTGATCTGGGGCCCGCTCGTCTCCTGGTCGCGCAAGTTCAAGCTGGATGACTTCGGGACCGGCGGCTCCCGCAAGTCCCGCCTCCAGCTCTGGCTGGCGCGCTCCGTGGCGGCCCAGCAGATCGGGGCGTTCCTCCAGCGCGGCAAGAGCCGCCTGATTCCCCCGCCCAAGCCGCCGACCGCGGCGGAGTCCCTCGTTCCGCCCGGCACGCCCCCGGCGCAGCGCGGCAAGTTCAACCGGGGGCTCTACTATGTCCTCCTCTTTGTGCTGGTGCTTCTCCTCGCCAAGGGCGCCCAGTCGATCTGGCTCCTGCTGGCGCAGGTCCGCGGCAGCGAGTGGCTGATCATCCTGCGCGACGCCGGGCTGAGCTTCGCCCGGGTGCTGGCGGCGGTCCTCCTCGGCACGCTCTGGACGGTCCCGTTCGGGATCTGGATCGGGCTCAATCCCAAGCTGTCCAACCGCTTCCAGCCCTTCATCCAGTTTGTCGCTTCGTTCCCGTCCCCCATGATCTACCCCGCCCTCCTGCTGCTGGTGCTCGCCGTCGGCGGGACGCTGCAATGGGGTGCCGTGCTCCTGATCCTGTTCGGCACGCAGTGGTACATCCTGTTCAACGTCGCGGGCGCGGCCGCGGCCATTCCCAACGACATCGTCTGCTGCGCGGACATCCTGCGCCTGTCGGGCTGGCGCCGCTGGCAGAAGTTCCTGATTCCGGCCATCCTGCCCGGGCTGGTCACTGGCTGGATCACCGCCGCCGGCGGGGCCTGGAACGCCACCATCGTCTCCGAAATCCTCACGGTGCACGGCCATGCCTATGAGGCCACCGGGCTGGGCGCCTACATCTCGCACGCGACCGACGCGGGCGACTTCTCCCGGCTGACCGCCGCCTCGCTGGTCATGGCGCTGATCGTGGTCGTCGTGAACCGCAGCGTGTGGAAGCGCATCCAGAGCCTCGCCAACGAACGCTGCCGCTTTATCACCTGAACGCCATGGATTCCGCCTCGACGCCCCTGATCGAACTTCGCCACATCGGCCACGACTACGCGGCGGCCGGCCAGCAGAGCGAGCCGGTGCTGAGCGACATCAACCTGACGATCCGCGAGAACGACGCCGTCGCGCTCCTCGGGCCCTCCGGCTGCGGCAAGTCCACGCTGCTGCGCGTCATGGCCGGCCTGATCTCGCCGACCCAGGGGGAGGTCTTCTACAAGGGCATGCTGCTGCGCGGGATCTCCCCGGGCGTGTCGATGGTCTTCCAGAACTTCGCCCTCTTTCCCTGGCTGACGGTGCATGGGAACGTCCTCCTGCCGGTGGGCACGCTGCCCGCGGCCGAGCAGCAGTCGCGCCTCGAGAAGGTCCTCAACACCGTCGGCCTGGGCGCCTATGAATATGCCTATCCCCGCGAGCTTTCCGGCGGCATGAAGCAGCGGGTGGGCATCGCCCGCGCCCTGATCGCGGAGCCCGAGGTGCTGGCGATGGACGAACCCTTCAGCGCCCTCGACGTCCTCACGGCCGAAACGCTCCGCGGTGAAATCGGCCGGCTGGTGGCGGATCCGAACCACCCCCTGCGAACGATGGTGTTCGTGACCCACAACATCACGGAAGCCGTCTTCCTCGCGACCCGCATCGTCGTCATGGCGGCCGGACCCGGGCGCGTGGACGTGGTCGTCCCCAACACCCTGCCCTATCCGCGCGATCCCGATGCCCCGGAATTCAAGCAGATCGTCGAGCGGCTCCATGGCATTCTCACCCACACCAACCTCCCGGAGACGACGCCGGCCGAAGCCGGGCGGGTGGTCACCCCGATCGACGAGTCCCGCCGCCGCATCGCGCCGGTCTCGCTCCCCTATGTCACCCCGGCCGAGGTCCTCGGCCTCCTGGCGCTGATGGGCGACGCGTCCACCGACGTCTTCGAGCTGGCCGAGCGCTTCGGCAAGGAGTTCGGCTATGTCGTGCGCGTGGTCAAGGCCGCCGAACTGCTCGAATTCGTGCAGACCCCCCAGCATGACGCCCTGCTGACGCCGCTGGGCCAGCGGCTGGTCGCCGCGTCCACGGCCGACCAGAAGCGGATGGTCCGCGAGCAGCTGCTGAAGCTGAAGATCTTCGAACTGCTGGTCCGGCTGATCAAGGTCCAGGAGAACCAGCAGCTGACCGCCGAGGAGCTCCTGCGCGAGCTGCAGGCCGCCCTGCCCCACGAGAAGCCCAAGCTGCTCTTCCGCACGCTCCTCAGCTGGGGCCGGTACGCGGAAATCATCAGCTACGACCAGCGCCGGCACCTGATCCGCAATTACGAGAGCCGCGGGGCGCAGCGGACCCGGACCGCGGCGGCGGTTCCGCCGGCCGACGTAGCGCAATCGTAACCGGGGCGACACCGCCC
The DNA here is from genome assembly GCA_903916755.1 of uncultured Opitutaceae bacterium. Taxonomy (GTDB): domain Bacteria; phylum Verrucomicrobiota; class Verrucomicrobiia; order Opitutales; family Opitutaceae; genus Palsa-1447. The sequence goes on from CAIWXW010000197.1 coordinate 9,784, forward strand.
CGGCACATCGCTCCGCTTTAATAGCGGCGATGTGAAACTCGCCTTCGTCACCGAAACCTTCCCGCCCGAGGTCAACGGCGTCGCCATGACGTTCGGGGTGATCGCGCGGGAGCTGGCCCGCCGGGGCCATGCGGTGACGGTGTTTCGGCCGGAACGGCCGCCCGGGACGACGGCCGCCGCGGAGGCTCCCTTCCGGGAGGTGCCGATGCCAGGCTGTCCGGTGCCCGGCTATCCCGCCCTCCGGCTGGGACTGCCCGCCCGGCGCGCCCTGCGGATCCGCTGGGGCGCCAATCGGCCCGACCTGGTGCACGTGGTCACCGAAGGTCCCCTGGGCGCCTCGGCCGTCGGCGCCGCGCGCGATCTCAACCTCCCGGTCACCTCCCGCTTCCATACGAACTTTCACCGCTACGCGCGCGATTATCGCTGCGGCTGGCTGCGGCCCCTGGCGCTCGCCTGGCTGCGGCGGGTGCATAACCGCACCCGCCGGACCTTCGTGCCGACGGCCGAGCTGCAGGCCGAGCTGGCGCGGGCGGGGTTTCGCGGCCTGGGGCTGCTCTCGCGGGGGGTGGACACGGCGCAGTTTCATCCGGGCCACCGCTGCGCGGCGCTCCGCGCCTCCTGGGCCGCCGGGCCGGCGGATCCGGTCGTGCTGCACGTGGGCCGGCTGGCCGCGGAAAAGAACTATCCCCTCCTCTTCCGGGCCTACGCCGCCATGCGCGCAATCAATCCGCGCTGCCGCTTTGTCGTGGCCGGCGAGGGCCCGCTGGAAGGCCGGCTTAAGCGCGAGCACCCCGACTGCATCTTCGCGGGCTTCTTCTCCCGCGACGAGATCGGCCGCTACTATGCCTCCGCGGATATCTACATCCACGCCAGCTCCTCCGAGACCTTCGGCAACGTCCTGACCGAGGCCATGGCGAGCGGCCTGGCCGTCGCGGGCTTTGACTACGCCGCCGCGCGCCAGTTTGTCCGGCACGGGGAAAACGGACTGGCCACTCCCCTGGGCGATCCCTCGGGCCTGATCGAAGCCGCGGCCCGGCTGGCCGCCGATCCCGCGCTCCGGCAGCGGCTCCGCCAGGGGGCCCGCGCCGCCGTGGAGGCGCAGGCCTGGGAAAAAGTCATCGTCCGCTTCGAAACCGACCTGATCCGCGTGATCGAGGAGGCCCGGAGTTCCGCCCCGCTTCCGCCCGTGTCCCTTTCCGCCCATGCTGCTGCCTGAATCCGCCGGCCGCGCCGGGCCTCCCATCCTCGTCCTGACCGCCGGCTACGGCGAGGGTCATAACGCGGCCGCCCGCGCGCTGGCCGCCGCCATCGACGACGAGGCCGGCCCGGGCACCGCCCGCATCATCGATCTCTTCGCCCTGGCCACGCCCCGGCTGAACACGGTCGTCCGGCGGGCCTACTTCGGGGCGATCAACCCCACGCCACGCCTGTGGGGCCGGCTCTTCAACTGGCTGGACCGCCACGATACGATCCCGCGGCGCCTGAGCCTGATGCCGGCGCCGCTGCGCAAGCTCGAGGCGATCCTGGCCGCCGAGCAGCCCGTCGCCGTCTGCAGCACGTATCCGGCCTACGGGATCATGCTCGATCACCTGGCCCGCCAGGGGCGTTTCGCCCTCGCCCATTTCACGGTTGTGACCGATTCGATCAGCATCAATTCGCTGTGGTGGCGGGCCCCGTCCACCGGCTGGTTTCTCCCCAACGAGGAATCCGCCGACGTCCTGCGCCGGGCCGGCGTAGCGCCCGGCCGGGTGCACGTGCACGGCTTCCCGGTACCCCGTTATTTTGGCGACGAGGCGGCCCGGCTCGCGCCGCCCGACCTGACCGCCGGCGCCGCGCCCCGCGTCCTCTACATCGTGCACTCGGGCACGCGGCATGCCGGCCAGACCGCCCGGCTGCTGCTGGCCGAGACCGACTGGGAGATCACCTTCGCCGTCGGGCGCGACGAGGCGCTGCGCCGGGAACTGGCCGCGCTGGCCCGGAACCGGTTCCGCCGCGCCGAGGTCCTCGGCTGGACCAATCGCATCCCGGAACTGCTGATGACCCACCACGCGGTCGTCAGCAAGGCGGGCGGCGCCACCGTGCAGGAGGCGATCGCCGCCCTGTGTCCGATGATCGTCAATCAGATCGTGCCCGGCCAGGAAGAGGGCAACTACGAGCTTATGCGGCGCCGCGGCGCCGGCGCTCTCGCGCAGACTCCCGACGAGGTCATCAGCGCCCTCCGGCGCGCCTTCGCCTGGCGGGGCGCCGTCTGGCGCCAGTGGCGCCGCGCGCTGGAGCCCCTGGCTCGCCCCTCCGCCGCGCGTGACATCGCCCTCCATGTCCTCGACCATGCCCGGGCGCCCCGCGCCGACCGCGTCTGACCTGACCGATGCCGCCGCACCCTTCCTCCGCCCCCTTTCCCTCCCCGCGCCGCCCGATTCGCGGCACCGGCGGTGCCGTCCCGCTGTCGGCGGGTAAGATGCGGTTCATTTTCAACCCCCATTCGGGCAATTTCCGGCGGAACGAGCAGCTGCTGTCGCTGCTCCGCCATTTCCTCGCGACCAGCGGCGTTGACGGGGACCTGCAGCTGACGACCGGCCCCGGGCATGCCACCGCGCTGGCCCGGGAAGCCGTCCGCCACGGCTGCGGCCGGGTGATCGCGATCGGCGGCGACGGCACCGTCAATGAGGTCGCCCAGGGGCTCCGCCACACCGCCGCGGCGCTGGCCATCGTGCCGACCGGTTCGGGCAACGGACTGGCCCGCCACCTGCGACTTCCTTCCGATCCGGAAGCGGCGCTGCGCCTCGCCACCGCGCCCCAGGCGCGGATCGTCGCCCTCGACTACGGCACGGTCAATGGGCGCCCATTTTTCAACGCCATGGGCTTCGGCCTCGACGCGGAGATCAGCCGGCGCTTCAACCGGCTGAAACGCCGCGGCCTGCCCGCCTACGTGCGGACGGCGCTCGCCGCCTTCTTCAGCCGCACCTCCGAGCCCTGCGTCGTCTCGGACCACCACGGGCGCGAGGCCATGGAGATCCTCCTGCTGGCGGTCGCCAATTCGGATCAGTATGGCAATGGCGCGGTCATCGCCCCGGGCGCCCGCATGGACGACGGCGAGCTCGACCTCGTGGCGGTGCGCCCCGTCGGCCTCATCGCCGCCACCCTCCTGGGCGCCCGCCTCTTCCTGGGCACCTTCGATCGCGGCGCCGCCGTGCGCCGGCTGCGCGGCGCCCGCTTTCGCATCGAGCGCGCCGCCCCCGGCGACATCCACACGGACGGGGAAGTGCACGCGGCGGCCGCCGTCCTCGATGTCGTCGTGCATCCCCGCAGCCTTCACGTCGTCGTCCCATGAAGAAACTCCGCGTTCGGACCGTGATCCTCTCCGACGTGCATCTCGGCACGCCGGAATGCAAGTTCCGGGAGGTGAATCACTTCCTGCGGCACGTGCGTTGCGACAAGCTGATCCTGAACGGCGACATCATCGATGGGTGGTATCTCCGCCGCGCCGGGCAGTGGCACAAGGGCCACACCCGCTTCATCCGCATCATCCTCAAGATGCTGGAGAAAAAGGATACCGAAGTGGTGTACCTGCGCGGCAATCACGACGACATCCTGGCCAAGTTTCTGCCGATGTCGTTCGCCCGGCTCTCGATCGTCGAGGACCACGTCCACGTCGGCCCGCGCGGGCGCTACCTCGTCCTGCACGGGGACATCTTCGACACGATCACCAGCCAGTTCGTGTTCCTGGCGCACGTCGGCGACTGGGGCTACCATCTCCTCCTGAAGATCAACCGGGCCTACAATGCCTGGCGGGCCTGGCGCGGCCAGGAATACTGGTCCCTGAGCAAGGCGATCAAGGCGCGGGTCAAGTCCGCGGTCAGCCATGTGTCGAAATTCGAGGACCACCTGGTGCGGCTCGCCCGGCAGCGCGGCTGCGTGGGCGTCATCTGCGGGCACATCCATACCCCGGCCGACAAGATGCTCGGTGAGATTCACTACCTGAATTCCGGTGACTGGGTGGAGTCCCTGACCGCGATCGTGGAGCATTGGGACGGCAGCTATGAGCTGGTCGAATACACCGCCTTTGCCCGCGATTTCCCGTCCGGCGGAGGCAATGAAGAGGACGCCGCCCCTGCGGTGGTGCTGGAAGCGCCGCTGCCCGGCGTGGCGCCCGTGGCCGCGGGCTAGTGCGCGACGGGTCTCGGGGGGCGACGGTTGGCGACAGTCAGCCACCCGGACTGTAAGGCATATTCAAGTTTGTCCGCGGACGGATAGTCCGACACCAACGCCTACCCCTTACCCCCATGAGACCTTCGCGCCTGTTTACGGCCAGCTGCCTGGCCTTGATTGTCACCGCGATGAGCTTTGCCCTCCGTGGCGCCGCTTCCGACGCCTGGGCCGCCGAGTTCCATCTCACGAACGAACAGATCGGCTGGGTCAACGGCACCGCCTTTTGGGGCTTCACCCTGGCGATGCTCTTTGGCGGGCCGCTTTGCGATGTGCTCGGTCTCGGCAAGATCATCGGGCTCGCGCTGGTGGGACACCTGGCCGGCCTCCTGCTGACGATCTTCGCCTGGAACTATTCCAGCCTTTACGCCGGGACGCTCATCTTCGGCATCGCCAACGGCTCGGTGGAGGCGGCATGCAATCCGCTGATCGCCGCGCTTTATCCCGGGGAAAAGACCACGAAGCTCAATCACTTCCACAGCTGGTTTCCGGGCGGCATCGTGATCGGGGGCCTTCTGGCGTACGGCATCGGCCGGGCCGGCCTGGGATGGAAGTACCAATTCGCGACGATGGCCCTGCCGCTCGCCGGGTACGCCATCGCCTTCTTTGGCCAGACTTTCCCTCCTACCGAGCGGGTCCGGACGGGAGTGTCCACGGGTTCTATGTTCAAGGCCTGCGTCCAGCCGCTATTTCTCCTGATGGTCGGCTGCATGCTGCTGACCGCCGCCACTGAGCTCGGGCCCAACCAGTGGATCCCGGCCATCCTGACGAACGCGGGGGTTTCCGGCATCCTCGTCCTGGTCTGGATCACCGGGCTGATGGCCTTGGGCCGCCAGTGCGCGGGGGCTTTTGTCCATCGGCTTTCCCCGCTCGGCATGTTGCTCGTGAGCGCGATCCTCAGCTGCGCGGGCCTTTATGCGATGGGCCATTCGCACGGTCCCATGCTGTTCGCGGCGGCGACGGTGTTTGCGCTCGGCGTCTGCTTCTTTTGGCCGACCATGCTCGGCTACGTGAACGAGTCCTTCCCCCGGACCGGCGCCCTCGGCCTCGCGATCATGGGGGGCGTGGGCATGTTGAGCGTCAGCTTCGTCCTGCCGGCGATGGGCCGGGTTTTTGACCAGGGCATCGCGTCCCGACTGCCGGCCGGGCAATCGGTCGCCATGCTGGGCGCGGCTGCGCCCGGAACCGCCGGGGCCTCGCTTTGGATGGACATCCAGGCCAACGCGGGGCTGGAGACGCTCGGCCGCGTCGCGGTCTTGCCCGCCCTGTTGACGGTGATCTTTGCCGTCCTACTGGTCGCGCGCCGCCGCCGCGCTTGATTGGCTCGGTTATGAGGTTTGAAGTCGCGACCTAGCCGCGGGACTGCAATTCCTCGCGGATCACCGCCAGGGTCCGCTCCATGGCGCCCGCATTTTCCCGGCGCCATGCCTCCGCCCCCCGCGCCAGGCCGTCCCGGCTCGCGGTGTCGTGCAGCAACCGCAGCGCCTGGGCCGCCAGGTCGGGAGCGTCTTCTACCCGCCGGGCGGCACCTCGGTTGACCAGGTCGCCGGCCAGCTGGCGGAAATTGCCCATGCCCGGCCCAAAAAGGATGGGTTTTCCCAGCGCCGCCGCCTCCACCGGCGTCTGGCCCTCGCTGTGCGGGGGCAGGCTCTTGCCCACGAACACCAGGTCGGCCAGCTGCGTGAGCTGGCGCAATTCGCCCGTCGTATCGGCCACCGCCACGTCGACGGGGCCGGGCGCCGCCCCGGCCGTGCGGAAATGGTAGGTCAGGCCGGTGCCGCGCAGGAGCGTCTCGATCTCCCCGCGCCGCTCGGCATGGCGGGGGACGAGGAGGAGCGAGCCCTGCAGGCCGTCGGCGCGCGCGCGCCGCAGCGCCTCGACCAGGGCGGCTTCCTCTCCCGGCCAGGTGGAGGAGCCGAGCAGGACAAAGCCGGGGGGAAGGCCAAGCTCCCCGCGGAGGCGGACCCGCGCGGCCTCGTCGAGCCGCGGAATCTCGATATCCAGCTTGATGTTGCCGACCATCCGCATCCGCGCCGGCGGGAATCCCAGCGCGGTGAACCGGGCTTCATCCTGGAGCGAGGTCGGCAGCAGGCGCGCGATCCCGTCGAGCATGAGCCGGGCAACCGGTGAAATCAGGCGCAGGCGCCGGTAGCTTCGGTCGGAGATGCGGGCGTTGATGCAGAGCACCGGGGCGCCATGCCGCCGGGCCTGGTGAATGTGCTCTGGCCAGCGCTCGCCCTCCGTAAGGATGACCAGGTCGGGAGCGATCCGGCGCCACGCCCGCGCCGAGAAGGGCCACCAATCGATCGGGAAATACCCGACATCCAGGACCAGGGCGCGGTAGCGTTCCATCGCCATCCGGTAGCCCGTGCTGGTGGTGGTCGTCAGGTAGACCTCGGCGTTGTCCCGGCGGAGGGCCTCCAGCATCGGCCCGATCGCCAGCATCTCCCCGACGCTGACGGCCTGGAGCCATATCCGCTTCGTGCCCACCCGCCGGGCCGCGACCACCTGGCCGCCAAAGCGGTGGCTGAACTTCTCCCCGTAGCCGCCGCGCCGCCGCATCCGCCGCAGGTACGAGGGTGCGACCAGGAGAAAGACCGGGAGGAAAAGCAGCCGATAGAGCCAAAGCATGGGTCCGGCCGAGGTTGGAGCCGGGAGGCGCCCGGCGGCAATGCCACTCTTTCGGGCACCGTTCGGGCATTGCGGGTGTCCCCCAGGTCGTCCACGATGGACATTTCATGAAGAAGCTCTTTGCCGTCCTCCTGGTTGGCCTGGCCGCCAGGCTCTCCGCGCTGCCGCCGACCCCCTTCCCCCAAGCCGACAGCGACCTTCGGCCGGACGTCCAGACCCACTTCGGGGCCCTGCCGAACGGACTGCGCTACGTGATTCGGCCCAACCACGAGCCCAAGGACCGGGCATCCCTGCGCCTCCTGGTGCTTTCCGGCTCCCTCCAGGAGGCCGACGACCAGCGCGGCCTGGCTCATTTCCTCGAGCACATGGCCTTCAACGGGAGCACCCATTATGCCCCCGGTACCTTGGTCGAGTATTTCCAGCGGCTGGGGATGAGTTTCGGCGGCGACACCAATGCCTACACCTCCTTCGACCACACTGCCTACCAGATCGAACTGCCCAACACCAAGCCGGACACGATCGCCGAGGGCCTGCAGGTCTTCGCCGACTTCGCCAACAACCTGCTCCTGCGCCCGGACATGATCACCAAGGAGCGCCCGATCATCCTGAGTGAGAAGCGCACCCGTGACTCCGTCGAATTTCGGCAGTTTGTGGCCTCCTTCGAATTCCTCCTGGGCGACACCCGCTTCCCCCGCCGGATCCCGATCGGGCTCACCCCGGTCATCGAGCAGGCCCAGCGCGACCGCTTTGTCGCCCTCTACAACACGTGGTACCGGCCCGAGCGGATGGTGGCCATTGTCGTCGGCGACATCGATCCTGCCGCGGTGGAAAAGCAGATCGCGGCCGCCTTCGGCGGCGTGACCGACCGCGCGCCCTCGCCGGCGCCGGTCGACTATGGCGCCATCGCGATCGCGCTCGGACTGCACACGGGCTACCACGCCGAGCCCGAGGCCGGGGCCACCGACGTCAGCATCGACGTGATGGCGCCCTATTCCTACCAGCCGGACACCGCCGCCCTGCGGCTGCGGCATCTGGCCCGCGACCTGGCGGTCGCCATGCTCAACCGGCGGCTGGACATCCTCTCCAAGCGGGACGGCGCCCCCTTTATCCGCGGCACGACCCAGATCCAGGAAAGCTTCAATTTCTTCCGCGACGCCGGCATCGATCTAACCTGCCAGCCGGGCCAGTGGCCGGCGGCGCTCGCCCTGGGTGAGCAGGAGCTGCGGCGCGCGCTCCAGTTTGGATTCACGCCCGCCGAGCTCCATGAGGCGATCGCCAACGTCCGCAACGACCTGCAGCAGGCCGTGGCCACCGCCGCCACCCGCCGCTCGCCCGCCCTGGCCCAGGAGATCATCGACACCCTGGTCGATCGCACCGTGTTCACCAGCCCCGCCCAGGACTATGCGGTCGACGGGCCGGCGCTGGACCGGCTTACCCCCGAGGATTGCACCAACGCGCTGCGGGTGGTCTTCAGCCCCCCGGGGCGGTACGTGATGGTCTCCGGCAATGCCCAGATCCCGGGCGACGCCCAGGCGGCGATCGCGGCCGCTTACCAGGCGGCCCATGCAGTGCCGATTCGGGCGCCCGAGGCGCACACCTCGATCGCCTTCGGCTACACCGACTTCGGCGCGCCGGGGAAGATCGCCGAACGCACCTATGTGAAGGACCTCGACCTCACGCTCGTCCGCTTCGCGAACGGGGTCAGGGTCAACTTGAAGAAGACACCGTTTGAGGCCAACCAGATCCGCCTCAGCGTCCGGGTGGGCGCCGGCAAGCTGATCGAGCCCGCCAACGAGCCCGGCCTGGCCGTGTTTTCCGACCTGACCTTCGACGCCGGCGGCCTCGGCCGCCACAGCGAGGACGACCTCGAGCGCATCCTGGCGGGCCGCAATGTCGGCATGGAATTCACCGTGGGCGAGGACGCCCTGACCTTTGTCGGCTCCACCACCCGCGAAGACCTGCTCCTCCAGTGCGAGCTGCTGACGGCCCACCTGACCGATCCCGGCTATCGTCCGGAAGCGCTCCGGCTCGCCCGCAAGAACATCGAGGAGGTCTACAACCAGCTCGCCCATTCCGCGGAAGGGCCCCTGCGCGCCGAGGTGCCCCGCCTCCTGGCGAACGGTGACTCGCGCTTCGGGCTGCCCTCCCGCGAAACCGAGCTTACCCGGACCCTCGACGAGGAAAAGGCCTGGCTCACGCCGCAGCTGACGAGCGGGCCGATCGAGATCGGGATCGTCGGCGACATCGATCTCGAGGCCACCCTCGCCGCCCTGGCCCAGACGGTGGGCGCCCTGCCTCCGCGGCAGCCGAAGCCCGCCTATGCGGCCGAGCGCAGCGTTCATTTTCCCTCCGAGCCCTTCACCAAGCAGTATGACGTTCCCACCGCCATCCCGAAGGCCACGGTGGCGCTCTACTGGCCGACCACCGACAGCCGCGATGTCCATACCGCCCGCCGCCTGCAATTGCTGGCCAATGTGCTCAGCGACCGGCTGCGGGTGAAGGTCCGCGAGCAGCTCGGCGGGGCGTACAGCCCCGGCGCGGCGAGCGAGCCGAGCGATGTCTTCAGCGACTACGGCCTCATGCTGGCGGAATCGACCGTCGACCCCAAGCGCACCCACGAAATCGCCGACTCGATCGCGGCCGTGGCCGCCGATCTCCAGGCCCACGGCGTGACCGCGGACGAGCTGGCCCGGGCCAAGCAGCCGATCCTGACCATGCTGCGGGAATCCGCCCGGACCAATGCCTATTGGCTGACCGCCGTCCTGTCCCGCTGCCAGGAGTTCCCGCAGCGGCTGGACTGGTCGCGGACCCGCCAGACTGACATCGCGGCGATCACCGAGGCGGACCTGAACACCCTGGCGCGGGCCTACCTCGCCTCCGACCGCGCGTTCCGCGTGATCGTGTCGCCCGCCCCGGCGGCCGCTGCAGTTGAAAAGGCCGCAAACTAGCCGCGGCCTGCTTTTCGCCCTGATCGGGCTCGGGGCGGCCGCCACGCTGGCCGCCGCGCCGCCGGCGGATTCGCCGTTGCCGCGCGATCCTAACCTTGTATCCGGCGCGCTGCCCAACGGGCTGCGCTATTTTCTGCTGCCACGCCGCAGCGAGCCCGATCACGCGAGCCTGCGCCTGATCGTGCAGGCCGGTTCGCTCGACGAGCACGATGACGAACGGGGCTACGCCCATTTCATCGAGCACATGGCATTCGAGGGCTCGACCCACTATCCGAACGGGCAGATCGTGGAGTTCCTGCAGACGCTCGGCCTTGGTTTTGGCGCCGACCTCAACGCCGACACCAGCTTCACCCATACCCTCTACAAGCTGGATTTGCCCAGCACCCGCTTTCTGCCCGAGGCCCTGCAGGTCTTCCGCGACTATGCCGATGGCCTGAACTTTCCAGCCGCCAAGGTGGCCAGCCAGAAGGGCGTCATCCTCAGCGAACGGGAGGCCCGCGACACCGGAACCTTTCAGGTCCGGCTCCATTGGCTCGGGAGCATCTTTGCCGGGACCACCCTCCCCGCCCGGATTCCGATCGGCGAGGTCGCTCGGATCAAGTCGGCCGATCCCGCCTCCTTGCAGGCGTTCTATCGCCGGTGCTACCGGCCCGAACGGATGATCATCCTCGTGGTCGGCGACATCGACCCCGCCGCGGTGGCGGCCGCCGTGAAAAGCCAGTTCGCCACCCTGAAGTCCCCCGGGCGCCGGCTGCCGCCCGCCCCGATGCAAGTGCCGCCCAGCCGCGGCTTCACCGGCGACGTGATCGCGCTGCGGCCGGAGACCGCCGCGGTGGTCGACCTGGTGGCGGTCGTCCCGCATGAGCCGGACAGCTTCGCCGGGCTGGAGGTGCGGGAAACCCGCGCCATCGTGATGGGCCTGCTGGACCGGCGGCTCAGCCGGCGGGCGGCGGAGGACCCCCTGATCGGCCGCGCGGGCGCGGCGATGGAGCCCGGGCCGGACGAATGGTTCACCCTGTTTCGCCTGCAGGCGCAGGCGAAGCCCGAAAACGGGCAGCGCGCCACCGCCCTGGTCGCCCGCGAACTGGCGCGGGCGCGGCGGTTCGGGTTTTCCGCGGAGGAGGTCCGCGAGGGCGCGCTCGGCCTTGCCGCCAACCTCCGCGGCTACCGGGACCAGCTGGCGACCCTTCGGCCCGCGCCCCTCGCCGACTTGGCGATGCCCCTGCTGGCCGACAACCGTACGTGGCCTGATTTCAATGCCGAGCTCGCCGCCGACGCCGACTTCCTCCCCCAGCTGACGCCGGCCGACGCGAACGCCGCCTTCAACCAGATTTTTTCCGAAGCCACGCTGCATCTCGTGGAGTCCCGCCCGACTCCGCTGCCGGGCGGAGCCGATCGCCTGGTCGCCGACTTCCGGGCCGGCGCCCAGGAACCGCTGGCGGCGCCCGCGGCGGCGCCCGCGCATCCGGTCCTATTTCACTATGGCGACAGCCTGCCCCCCGGCGCGGTGGTGGCCCGCCGGCGGGATGCCGAGTCGCGGATCGACCTGGCCACGTTCGCCAACGGCGTCCGGCTGAACGTCCGGGCCAGCCGCGGCGAGCAGCGCCGCTTCGGCCTCAGCGCCCGCCTGGGATCCGGTTTCGCCGACCTGGCCGGCAGCAAGCCCCGGCTCGAATTCCTGGCCCTGGCCCTGGTGGCGTTTGCCGACCTGGGGCGGAATACCCAGGAAGAAATCCGGCGGCTCATGTCGCTGCACGCCGTTACCTTCGGCATCACCCTCGGCGACAACCAAACGACCCTCAATGCCTCGGGGCCGGCCACGGAGCTCCCGTTCTTCCTGCGCTACCTGGCCGCCTTTCTGTCGGACGCGCAGCTCGACCCGAAAAAGCTCCCGCGCGCGGTCGAGCAGTATGATGTCGTGCAGCGACGCGAGGCCGGCTCGACGACGGCCTGGGCGCGCAACCAGCTGCTTTTCGGAATGGCCCATGGCGATCCCCGGGAACGGCTGCCCAGCTCCCAGCAGATCGCCGGCTATCCGTTTGACGAGGTCGCCGACTGGACCCGCCGGCACTGGCTCGGGGGACCGCTGGAGGTGGGCGTCACCGGCGACGTGCAGCCGGACGAAGTCATCGCCCTCGCGGCGGTCACCATTGGCACGCTGCCCGTCCGGGCGGCGCCGCCCCCCCCCGCTGCGGGGCGGCTGGTGCTGGCGGCCCGGCCCTATCGCAAGACGCTGACCGAATCGCTGCCGGACCAGGCCGCCGCCCTGCGGATCGGCTGGCCCGCGCCGGGCGGCGCCCAGGTGGACATCGCCGGCAATTCCGCCCTGTCCCTCGCCGTGGATGCGGTGGTGGACCGGCTGCGGATCCGGCTGCGGGAAACCCTGGGCTCCACCTACTCGCCGGAAGGCGGCCTGTACGCTGAGCCGACCCAACCCGACTTCCGCTTTGCCTGGATCGGGCTAACCTTCGATCCCGCCCACGCCAAGGCCATGAGCGAACAGGCGCTGGCCATTGCCGACCAGGTGGCCGCCCAGGGCCTGACCGCGGAGGAATTCGAACGCGTGCGCGCGCCGCGCCGCACGCTCATCGCCGCCGCGGTGACGTCGGATGACTGGTGGCTGCACCAGGTCCTTAACTGCGCGCAGGGCCGGCCCGACGCCATCGCCGACGCTCACACGCTGGCCGGGGCCTTCTCCGCCGTGACCCGCGAGGACGTCAATCGGGCGGCGGCCCGCTATCTCCGCGCCGCCGCGGCCAGCACCGTCCTGGTCATCCCGCGGGCTGGTTCACCGCACTGACCTTCGTCCGGCTGCCCGGGCGCAGCCGCCGCGCAAGCGTCCCCAATTCCTCCCGGCCTTCGATGCGCAGCAGCCAGAGGGCCGCCGCGTACACCGCGATACCCACCGGGATCAGGCCCAGGAGCGCCACCAGCTCGGAAAAATGGAGGCCAAGGCGGGAAGACTGCAGGTAATGCCAGCCCATCCAGACCACGGCACTCATGCAGAGCGTGGCCACGGCGACCTTGCCGACGCTGCGCCAGAGCGGACGGAAGGTGAGTTCGGGCAGCCGCCGCACCAGCGCGCGCTGCAGCAGGAGCGTCTGGACGATGATGGCCGACGTGCTCGCGATCACGAGCCCGGCCGCCCCGAACCGTCCCATCAGCAGGAGGCTCAGGCCCAGGTTGAGCGCGAAGTCGAACACGCCGACCTTGACCGGCGTCTTGGTGTCCTTGACCGCGTAAAAGGCCCGCACCGTCAGGTTGACCACGGAGAAAAAGGGCATGCCAATCGCGAAAAGCGTCACCAGCCGCGCCAGGGCCGCGGCGTTGGCGGCGGTGAAATGGCCGTGCTGGTAGATGAAAAAGACGATGGGATGGCTCAGGAGCGCCAGCCCCGCGGCCGCCGGCACATTGATGATCAGGATCAGCCGCAGGCCCTTGCGGTAGTCCTCCGCCATGCCCTTCCGGTTGCCCTCCGTCGCATGGCGCGCGATCAGCGGGTAGACCACGGTCGAGATCGCGATCGCGAACACGCCGATCGGGAATTCCATCAGCCGGTTGCCGATGAAGAGCAGCGTGACCGAGGCGTCGTCAATCTTCAGCGCCAGGACGCGCGAGACGAGGATGTTGATCTGGTAGATCGCCGTGCCGAAAAATCCGGGGACCATGAGCCACGCGATTTCCTGGACGCGGGGCGAAAGGGTGAGATCGAATCGCGGCCGCCAGCCCTTGCGGATCAGGACCGCGGCGGAGGTGGACATCTGCAGAAACCCGCCCAGCAGCACCCCTCCCACCAGCCAGTACATCTCGCCCATCGGCGTGTGCGCGAAGTGCAGCCCCGCGCCGCCCAGCGAGGCGATCATCGCCAGGTTGAGCCAGATGGGCGAAAGCGTCGGCTCGGTGAAATGCTGGAAGACGTTCAGGGTCGCGTTGCAGGCGGCCGCCACCGCGATGAAGATCAGGTAGGGAAAGAGCAGCGCGGTCAGGTCCGCCGCCTGGTACCAGCGCTCGGGATGGCCGGGCAGGAGGCGGGAATAGCGGAAGACGACCATCACGAGGGCGGACATCACCGCGGTGATCGCGAAAAGCCATGACGTGACCTGGGAAAGCAGGCGGAAGGCCCCCTCCTCCTTGTGGTGATGCAGCTCGTCCTGCAGCGTGGGGATGAATGCCGCCGTCAGGGAGCCCTCCGCCAGCAGCCGGCGAAAAAGGTTCGGCATGGCGAAGCCGGTCAGAAAGGCCGAATAGAGGCCGCTCGCCCCGAAGACGATTCCGCCCAGCAGGTCGCGGGTCACCCCCAGAACTCGGGAAATGATCGTCAGGAACGAGACGATCCCGATGTTCTTGAGATGCTTGGACACGCGTCGGGGCGGGACGGTGAAGCCTATTTTTTCTCTTTGGCGCCCTTGCCGGCCTTCGTCTCCCCCGTGGACTTCGCCGGCTCCGTCGCCTTGGCCGGCTTGGCGGCTTCCGGCGCCGGCTTGCCCTCGCCGGCGGCGCGCTTCTCCCCCTCGGACTTCACGGTCTCGGGCGACCCCGTCTTCTTGTAGTCCGTGATGTAGAAGCCGGTGCCCTTGAAAATGAGGCCGGCCCCCGCCCCGACCAGACGCTTCAGCCCCAGCTTCTTACACTGGGGGCATCGCTTCAGGGGCTCGTCCTTCATCGACTGGAACTGCTCAAATTCGTGTCCGCACTTGGGACAAAGGTACTCGTAGGTGGGCATGGCGGGAGCAGCAGAGCGAGTTTTCACTTTGCCTACAAGCGGGCTTTCGCGAACTTAGGAGCCCGCCATGGATTTCGCCGCCGAAATGAGCCGCCACGCCGCCCGCGTCGAAGCCGGGATCGAGCGGCTGCTGCCCTCCGGCGAAACCCGCCCCGCCCGGCTCCACGCCGCCATGCGCTACGCGATGCAGGCTGGCGGCAAGCGGCTCCGGCCGGTGCTCGTCCTGGCCGCGGCCGAGCTCTTTCCCTCCGCCGCCGAGGAGCGGGCCGATCCCCTGGCCGCCGCGGTGGCGATCGAGTGCCTGCATACCTATTCGCTGATCCATGACGACCTGCCCTGCATGGACAACGACGACCTGCGGCGGGGCCGGCCCACCGCCCACCGGGCCTTCGACGAGGCCACCGCCCTCCTGGCCGGCGACGCGCTGCTGACCCACGCCTTCGCCCTGCTCGCGACCGGATATGCCGCCCAGCCGGCCCTGAGCCAGGCCCTCGTGGCCGTCCTGGCCGACGCCGCCGGCAGCCGCCGGCTGATCGGCGGGCAGATGGAAGACCTGCTGGCCGAGAAAAAGACCGACGCCACGCGCGAGGAACTGGAGTTCATCCACCTGAACAAGACCGCGGCCATGATCGAGGCCGCGCTGGTCCTGGGGGCCCACTGCGGCGATGCCACCAAGCACGAGATCGATCTCCTGACCCAGGCCGGCCGCAACCTGGGTCTGGCCTTTCAGATCACCGACGACGTGCTCGACGCCACCGCGGACAGCGCGACCTTGGGCAAGACCGCCGGTAAAGACGCCAAGGCCGGCAAGACGACCTTCGTGCGCCTCCACGGCCTGGAAGATTCCCGGCGTCTGGCCATCGAGCATACCGACGCGGCCATCGCCGATCTGCGGAAATTACCCGGCGAAGCACCCTTTCTCGTGGCGCTCGCGGAAAACATGGGTCGCCGCTCGAAATAATCATGCATCTTGGACTCAACGGAAAAGTCGCATTGATCACCGGCGCCAGCCAGGGGCTGGGCCGGGCCATGGCGCTGCGCCTGGCCCAGGAAGGCATGGCGATCGCCGCGGCCGCCCGCAATGAGGCCAACCTGCACGGCGTGGCCCGCGAGATCGAGGCGATCGGCGGCCGCTGCCTCGTGCATCCGGCCGACCTCAGCCAGCCGGCGGCGCCCGCCGCCTTCGCCGCTGCCGCCGAGAAGCAGTTCGGCCGCATCGACCTGGTGGTGAACAATGCGGGCGCGACGGCCCGCGGGGATTTCCTCGCGCTGACCGAGCAGCAGTGGCAGGACGGCTTTGCGCTCAAGTTCTTCGGCGCGGTCCGGCTCTGCCATGCCGCGTGGCCTTTGCTCGTCGCCGGCCAGGGCTCCATCGTGAACATCGCCGGCGTCGGCGGCCGCACCGGCAGCGCGGACTTCACGATCGGCGGCCCGGTGAACGCGGCGCTCCTCAATTTCACCAAGTGCCTGGCCGACCGCGGCATGAAGGAAGGCGTGCGGGTGAACGCCCTCAATCCCGGCTACATCGAGACCAACCGGCTGACCCAGCGCGTCGCGCTCTATGCCTCGGTGAACCAGGTTTCCCTGGAAGAGGCCAAAGCAGGCATCGCCCACGAGGCGGGCCTGCCCCGCTTCGGCCAGCCGGACGAGATCGCCAACGCGGTCGCCTTCCTCGCCAGCGCCGCCGCCGGCTACATCCAGGGCGTCATCCTCGACGTCGACGGCGGGCTCACCCGCACCCTCTGATCGCCTAGACCGCGGCGTGCCGCTCGACAAAGGCGCGGACCGAAGCGGGATCGCCCTTGATCCGGTGCTTGACCAGCGGCCGAGCCTTCAGGGCCTCCAGTGACGGATGCTGCGGCTCGAGCCCGATGGCATTGCGGATCACATCCGGAAACTTGGCCGGATGCGCCGTCGCCAGGACGACGTTCACCCGATCGGGCGCCAGGTCCTTGAACCCGCAGGCCGTGTGCGGGTCGATCAGGTAGTGGTGCTCCCGGTACACGCGGCCGATGATCTGGCTGATCTCCGCGTCGGTGCAGTGCGAGGCCGTGAAGCTATCCCGGTCGAAATGCTCGAAGGCGTAGCGGCCCGTCCGCTGAAAGGTCGCCATGACCTCCCGCACGCGCGCGGGGTCGCGGCCGACGCTGTAATAGAGGAACCGCTCGAAATTGGACGCCACCTGGATGTCCATCGAGGGGGCGAAACTGGGATGAACGTCCCCCACCTGGTAGGTCCCGCGGGTGAACAGCCGGTACAGGATGTCATTCTGGTTGGTCGCGATGCGGAAGCCCCGGATCGGGACCCCCATCTTCTGGAGCATCCAGCCGGCGAGCACATTGCCGAAATTGCCGGTCGGGACCACGAACTCCGCGTTACCCTTCGCCGCGGCCGGCAGCCGGAGCCAGGCGTAGAGGTAGTACACGCATTGGGCCAGCACCCGCGCCAGGTTGATCGAATTGACCGCGGAGAGGTGGTGGCGGACCCGGAATTCCTGGTCGGCGAAGACCTCCTTCAGGGCGGACTGGGCGTGATCGAAGGTGCCGTCGACCGCCAGGGCGTAGACGTTGCCGGCCCCGGTGCAGGCCATCTGGCGCTCCTGCAGCGGCGAGACGCGGCCATCCGGATAGAGGATGAAGACGGCGGTGCGGGCGGCGTTCTGGAGGCCATGGATGGCCGCGGCGCCCGTGTCGCCCGAGGTGGCGCCGAGGGCGTTGAGCGGCTGCCGGCGCAGCCGGCACTGCCGCTCGTAGAGCCGGCCCAGCACCTGCAGCGCGAAATCCTTGAACGCGAGGGTCGGCCCGTGGAACAGCTCGAGGACGTACGTCTTCGCGTCGAGCGGGATCAGGGGCGCCACGTCCGCGCGGTCGAAGGCGGCATAGGCCGCGTCGATGATGCCCCGCAGCTCGGCCGCGGGGATGTCGGTCGCGAAGCGCCGCAGGAACTCGAAGCAGAGCTCGGCGTAGCCGAGCGGCTCGAAGCACGCGAGATCCGTCGCCGTCAGGGCCGGCAGGCTCTCCGGCAGGTACAGGCCGCCATCGGGCGCGAGGCCGGTCGCGACCGCCTCGGAAAAGCTCAGGGACGGCGCCTGGCCGCGAGTGGAGATGAAGCGCACGGCCCGGTGGTTCGGCCCGGCCTCAGGCCACGGCCGGCTTGGCCTCGCCGAGCCCAAAGGCGGCGTGGACGAGGCGCGCGCCCTCGTCGGCCCGGTCCAGGGCGATCACGACCGAGATCTTGATCTCGGAAGTGCTGATCAGCTGGAGGTTGATCCCGGCTTCCGCGAGCTGCTGGAAGACGGTGGCGGCGACGCCGCTGTGGGTCTTCATGCCGACGCCGACGACCGAGAGCTTGGCGATCTGCTCCTGCACCGTGACCTCGCCGCCCGTCTCCTTGAGCACCGGCCCGAGGGACGCGACCGCCTTGGCCTTGTCGGCCGACGGGACCGTGAAGGTGAGCGCGGCCACCCCGCCCTGGCCGACGTTCTGGACGATCATGTCGACGATGATGTTCGCGTCGGCCAGCGCCCGGAAGACCTTGGCCGCCGAGCCCGGCTTGTCCGCGATGTTGCTCACGACGATTTTGGCTTGGTCCTTGTCCACGGCCACGCCGCGGACCACGACCTTTTCCATGTAGGCGACTTCTTCTTTCACGAGGGTTCCTGGGTTTTGATTAAAAGAGGATCGGACTTCAAAGATGACGCCGTACTTCTTGGCGAACTCCACGGAGCGGGACTGCATGACCTTCGAGCCGGCCGACGCCAGCTCCAGCATCTCGTCGTAGGAAATCTCGTTCAGCTTCTGGGCGGTCTTCACCACCCGCGGGTCGGCGGTGTAAACCCCGTCGACGTCCGTGTAGATCTCGCACTTGTCCGCCTTGAGGGCCGCCGCGAGCGCGATCGCCGTCAGGTCGGAGCCGCCGCGCCCGAGGGTCGTGATCTGGCCCTCCTCGTCGATCCCCTGGAAGCCGGCGACGATGACCACCCGCCCCGCCTTCAGGTCCTTCTCGATCGGCTTCGGGTTGATCGTCTTGATCTTGGCCTTGGTATAGCCCTTGTCGGTGAAGATGCCGGCCTGCGCGCCGGTGTAGCTGACCGCGTCCACGCCGATCGCATGGAGGGCGATCGCGGTCAGGGCGATCGTCTCCTGCTCGCCCACGGCCAGCAGCTGGTCGAGCTCGCGCTCGCTCGGCAGCGGGCTCAGGGCCTTGGCCCGGGCCAGCAGCTCGTTGGTCACGCCGGAGCGGGCCGAGACGACGATGACCAGCTCGTCGCCGCCCGCGCGCGAGGCGAGGACGCGCTGCGCCACGTTTTTGATCCGGTCGACGTCGCCAACCGACGTGCCGCCATATTTCTGGACGATGCGGGCCATGAAAGGGCTTAGCGGCGGTCGGCAAAATCGCCGATCCGCAGCAGCAGGGGTTGCTCGAGCACGCTCTCGAGGCGGCCGATCGCCTGCAGCGTGCTGCGGAGCGACTGCTCATCGCTCTCGTGGGTCGTCAGGACGAGCGAAGCCGCGCCCGGGCGCTCGGCCGCGTGCTGGATGACGGTCGCGATGCTCACCTTGCTCCGGGCCATCGCCGAAGCCACGCGCGCGAGGACGCCGGGCCGGTCCACGACCGTCAGCCGGACGTAGTAGCGGCAGCGGATGTGGCGGAGCGGCGCGGGGCGGCATTCGCCCGCCGGGGCCAGGCGCTCGCTCATCAGCCGGGCGCCCGCGCCCTGCCGGAGCAGGAGGGCCGCGTCCGCGAGGTCGCCGATCACGGCGCTGGCCGTGGCATCCTGCCCCGCGCCGCGGCCGATATAGAGGGTGGTCCCGACCACGTCGCCGGTGACCGAGACGGCGTTCAGGGCGCCGGCGACCGTGGCCATGACGCTGCCCGCCGGCACCAGGGTCGGGTGCACGCGGACGCTCAGCTCCCCGCGCGCGTAGTCGCGCTCGATGATCGCCAGCAGCTTGATGCCGTAGCCCAAGGCCGCCGCGTTCGCGAAGTCCGCCGGGGCGACCCGCTCGATGCCCTCCACGATCATCTGTTCGGGGCGGACCCAGACGCCATGGGCCAGCCAGGCGAGCACCGCCGCCTTGTGCGCGGTGTCCCAGCCCTGCACGTCGAGCGACTCGTCCGCCTCGGCGTAGCCGAGGCGCTTGGCCTCGGCCAGGACCCGCGCGTAGGGTGTCCCGCGGGCGGCCATCTCGGACAGGATGTAATTGCAGGTGCCGTTGAGGATGCCGAAGATTCGCGGGAACCGGTTGGCCACCAGGCCCTCCCGCAGAGCCTTGATGATCGGGATGCCTCCGGCCACGCTGGCCTCGAAGAGGAAGTGGCCGCCGTGCCGGCGCGCCGCCGCGAAGATTTCGGCGCCGTGGGCGCAGATGAGGGCCTTGTTGGCCGAGACCACGATCTTGCCCCGCGCCAGCGCCGCCAAGGTGACCTGGCGGGCCACCGTGGTGCCGCCGATCAGCTCGCAGACGATGTCGATCGCGGGATCACGCGCGATCGCGAGGGCATCGGTCGTCAGCCGCGCGGCCGGCAGCCGGACGCCGCGCACCTTGCGCAGGCTGCGGACGGCGGCCCGGCGCACGACCAGCCGCACGCCCAGCCGCGCCTCCAGGTCGCCGCGGGCGCGCTGGAGATGCTTCAGCACCCCCTGGCCCACCGTGCCAAGGCCGCAGAGGCCCACCGCTATGACCGGAACCGGCTCCGCCTTCATGCCTCGTCCTTTTTCTTCTGGAATTTGTTCTCCGTGCCCGCGATCAGCCGGCCGATGTTGGCCCGGTGCCGCCCGATGACGAAGAGCGAGATCAGCATGGCCGTGATCACGAGCAGCGGCCGCCCCTCGAAGATCAGGCATGCCGCCAGGGGCAGGGTCACCGCCGCGAGGATCGAAGCCAGCGAGACGTAGCCGGTCGCATAGAACGCCACCACCCAGACGATGGCCGCCACCAGGGTGCTGCTCGGCAGGAGCACCAGCAGGCCGCCGGTCCCGGTCGCGACGCCCTTGCCCCCCTTGAAGCGGGTGAAGCAGGAGAAGCTGTGGCCCAGCAGCGCCGCCGCGAGGCTGATCAGGCAGAAGATCGCATGCTGGTCGCGATGGAGCATGAGGGTCGCCAGGATCGGGCGGTGCAGGCCCACCAGGAGGGGCCAGCCGGCGGCGGCGGCGCCCTTCAGGACATCCAGCACGAAGACCAGGTTGCCCGGTCCCTTGCCCAGGACCCGGCGGACGTTGGTCGCGCCGGAGCTGCGGCTGCCGACCTCGAAGATGTTCACCCCGCGCAGCCGCGCCACGAACCACCCGAACGGCAGGGAGCCGAGCAGGTAGCCGAGCGCGGCAGCGACGAGATAGTTCACAGCTGGACGAATTTCGCCTGCTTGATGGCGGGATGGCCCTTGATCTCCCGCCGGGCGTTCTCGCTCGGCTCGGTGTCGACGCGGACGACCATGTAGGCGCTGCCGCCCGGGGTCAGCCGGCTGAGCGACATGTCGGCGATGTTGACGCTATCCTTGCCCAGGATGGTGCCGATCGTGCCGACCATCCCGGGCTGGTCGACGTTCTCAAGGACGAGCAGCTTGCCCTCGGCCGCGACCTCGACCTCGCGGCCGTTGATCCCGACGATGCGCGGCTGGTTGTGGGTGCCGATGAGGGTGCCGACCGCGGAGAAGCTGGCCCCGTCCGGGGCGGTCGCCTCGACCTGGATCAGCTCGGTGTAGTCGCTCGGGCTGGCCGACTTGACCACCTCGGCATGGATGCCGAGGCGCTGCAGAAAGACCGGCGCATTGACGAAATTGACCGCCTCGCCGCTGATCCGGCGCAGGAAGCCGCGCTCGATCGCGCGGGTGATCGAATTGACGTCCAGGTCGACGATCTTGCCCCAGTAGGTGATGCGGAGGGTCGCGATCTGCTGCGGGGCGATCTGCTGCACCAGGGTCCCCAGGCGGCTGCCGAGGTCCAGGTAGGGCCCGAGGGCCTCCAGCGCCGCGGCGTCGATCGAGGGCATGTTCACCGCGTTGCGGATGATGCCACCCTTGAGGACGTCGGCGATCTGCTCGGCGATCTCGACGCCGACGGCGTCCTGCGCCTCCGCGGTCGAGGCGCCCAGGTGGGGGGTCAGCACGACGTTGGGCAGCTTGCGCAGCTCGCTGTCGGCCGCCAGGGGCTCGTCCTCATAGACATCGAGGCCGGCCGCGGCCACCTGGCCGGACTTGAGGGCCGCCACGAGGGCCGCCTCCTTGATGATGCCGCCGCGGGCGCAGTTGAACACGCGGACGCCCTTGCGGGTCTTGGCAAAGGCCGCCTCGTCGATCATGTACTTGGTGTCGTCCGTCAACGGCATGTGCACCGTGATGTAGTCGGCCTGGGCCAGGAGCTCGTCGAGCGTCACCGCCTCGATCTGCATGGCCTTGGCGCGGGCGGGCGCGAGGTAGGGATCATAGGCCAGGACGCGCATCCCGAAGGCCTGGGCGCGCTTGGCGACCTCGCTGCCGATCCGGCCGAGGCCGACGATGCCGAGGGTCTTCCGGAACAGCTCGAGGCCCGAGAAGCTCTTGCGGTCCCACTGGCCGGCCTTCATCGAGGCCGCCGCCTGCGGCACGGGGCGTGCTCCGCAGAGGATATGCGTAAAGGTCAGCTCAGCCGTGGCGATCGTGTTGCCCGACGGGGTATTCATGACGATGACCCCCCGTTCGGTGGCGGCATCGACGTCCACATTGTCCACGCCGACCCCGGCGCGGCCCACGACCTTGAGGAGGGGGGCGGCCGCCAGGACCTCCGCCGTGATCTTGGTCTCCGAGCGGACCGCGATCGCCTGCACATCCTTCACCAGCTCAAGGAGCTTGGCGGGACTGGAGCCGTAGGCCTCCACGATGGTCAGGCCGGGCTGCTGACGCAGCCAGGCGACGCCTTTGGGTGAGATCTTGTCGGCGACGAGGATTTTCATGGGTACAAAATGCCCTTGAGAGAAAAGTCGTCCGGCCTGCCAAGCAAGGAAATCCCGGAACAGGGGTTTCTTTGGGGGCCAAGGCGCCTTTTTCGGGACGAATCGCTCGCCGGAACGCGCAGGCCGCACGGACGCAAAGTCAACCATGATTGGCAGTTGCAAGTTTCCCAGTCCGAACTAGGCGTTTTAGCGTCTCTCTCTATTCATGTGGATCGTCCGCCTCGCCCTTCGCCGGCCCTATACCTTCACCGTGATGGCGCTCCTGATCGTCATCCTGGGCCTTCTGGCTGGCCTGGGGATGGCCAAGGACATCTTCCCTTCGATCGACATCCCGGTGGTCAGCGTGGTCTGGAGCTACGGCGGGCTGACTCCCGACGAGATGGAAAAGCGGATCGTCTTTCTCTCCGAGCGCTCGATGACCACCACGGTCAACGACATCGAGCACATCGAGTCCAATTCGTACCTTGGCGTGGGGGTCATC
This sequence comes from uncultured Opitutaceae bacterium, assembly GCA_903916755.1. GTDB lineage: Bacteria > Verrucomicrobiota > Verrucomicrobiia > Opitutales > Opitutaceae > Palsa-1447. The sequence continues at coordinate 32,704 of CAIWXW010000197.1, forward strand.
AAGGTCTTCTTTCATCCCGGCACCAGCGTCGATGCAGCCGTCGCCCAGGTGACCGCCGCCAGCCAGAATGTGGTGAAGCAGATGCCCCCGGGCTCCACCCCGCCCCTGATCATCCGCTATAGCGCCACCAACGTGCCGGTGCTGCAGCTCGGCATCGGCAGCCGGACGCTCTCCGAGCAAACCCTCTTCGACACCGCCCTCAATTTCGTGCGGGTGCCGCTGGCGACCGTCCAGGGCGCCTCGATGCCGCTGCCGAGCGGCGGCAAGCAGCGCCAGATCAACATCGATATCAATCCGCGTGCCCTCCAGGCAAACGGGGTGACCCCGGCGGACGTGAGCAACGCGATCAACGCCCAGAACCTCACCTTCCCTTCCGGCACGGTGAAAGTCGGCGACCACGAATACGGGGTCCGGCTGAACAACAGCCCGGATCTGGTCGCCGAAATGGGCAATTTCCCGATCAAGCAGGTGAACGGCGCCACGATCTACATCCGCGACGTGGCCCAGGTCCGCGACGGCAACTCGCCGCAGACCAGCATCATTCGCCAGGACGGCCGCCGCGGCGTCCTGCTGACCGTCATGAAAAGCGGGGGCGCCTCGACCCTGGACATCATCCGCCGGGTCAAGGCGGCGCTCCCCCGGGTCCGGTCCACCCTGCCAGCCGCGATCAACGTGGTGCCGCTCCTCGACCAGTCGATCTTTGTCCGCGCTTCGCTGAACGGGGTGATCCGCGAGGCCATCCTCGCCGCCCTGCTGACCGCGGCCATGATTCTCCTCTTCCTCGGCACCTGGCGGAACACGCTGGTCGTCGCCCTCTCGATCCCGCTCTCGATCTTCTGCTCGGTGATCTGCCTGGCGATCTTCGGCCAGACGATCAACGCGATGACCCTGGGCGGCCTGGCGCTCGCCGTCGGCATCCTGGTCGACGATGCGACCGTCACGATCGAGAACATCGAGCGCAACCACGCGCTGCACAAGACCTTGGTGCGGGCGATCCTCGACGGCGCCGAGCAGATTGCCGCCCCCGCCTTCGTCTCGACGCTCTGCATCTGCATCGTCTTCGTCCCGATCTTTTTCCTGGCGGGCGTGGCCAAGTACCTCTTCGCCCCGCTCGCGATGGCGGTCATCTTTGCGATGCTCGCCTCCTACCTGCTGTCCCGGACGGTGGTGCCGACGTTCGTCCATTACCTGATGGCGGGCCAGCCGGTCATGCACGACGACGGCCAGGACCACCCGGACGCCCCCAGGGGCGACATCGTCTGGCGGGTGCACCGGCGCTTCAACCGCCACTTCGACCGCTTCCGCGATGGCTACGTTCGCCGGCTCCACTGGTGCCTCGATCATCGCGGGCTGGTCGCGATCGGAATGGGCGCGCTCCTGGTGGTGACCGCCGGCCTCGTGCCCTTCCTCGGCCGCGACTTCTTTCCGCGCGTCGACGCCGGCTCGTTCCGGCTCCACGTGCGGGCCCCCGCCGGCACGCGCATCGAGGAGACGGAGCGGATCTTCACCCAGGTCGACAACGCGATCCGGCAGGTTATCCCGGCGGCGGAGATTGAGACCATCATCGACAATATCGGCCTGCCAAACAGCGGGCTCAACCTGGCCAGCGGCGACCTGGCGACGGTCGGCACCGGCGATGGGGAGATCGTGGTCTCTCTCAACCCCGCAAAGCACGGCTCGACCTGGGGGTATGTGCACCAGATCCGCGAGAAATTGAACCGGCAATTCCCGCAGTGCCAGTTCTTCACCCAGTCGTCGGACATCGTGGGCCAGATCCTCAACTTCGGGCTGCCCGCCCCGATCGACGTCCAGATCGCGGGCCGCGACCGCGAGCGCAACTACGCGCTGGCCCAGGAGCTTTCGCGGCAGATCGCCGCCGTCCCCGGCGCGGTCGACGTCCACGTGCACCAGGTGGTCAACGTCCCCTATTTCGAGGTTCAGGTCGACCGCACCCGCGCGGGCGAGCTCGGGCTGACCCAGAGCGCGATCGCGAGCAACCTGCTCATCTCCCTCTCCGGCTCGGGCCAGGCGGCCCCGAACTTTTGGCTGAGCCAGGACACCGGGGTCCAGTATTCGGTCGTGACGCAGACGCCGCAGTTCCAGATCGACTCGCTCAACGCCCTGCTCAACACGCCGGTCGGCCGGGGCGGCGGCGCCGCCGGGGTGCCGCAGCAGCTGAGCAACGTGGCGACCGTCGTGCGGACCAACCGGCCGGCCATCGTCAGCCACTATGACGTGCAGCCGGTGTTCGACATCTACGCCAACGTCGACGGGCGCGACCTGGGCTCGGTCGCCAGCGGAGTTCGCCGGTTGATCTCGCAGATCGAGCCCCGGCTGCCGCGCGGCAGCTTCATCACGCTGCGGGGCCAGGTGCAAAGCATGGACGAATCCTTCGTCGGGCTCGCGGTCGGCATCGTCTTCGCGGTCGTCCTGGTCTACCTGCTCATGGTGATCAACTTCCAGTCCTGGCTGGACCCCTTCATCATCATCATGGCCCTCCCCGGCGCCCTCTGCGGCATCGTCTGGATGCTCTTCCTGACGCGGACCACCCTCAGCGTGCCCTCGCTGATGGGCGCCATCATGGGCGTGGGCGTGGCCACCGCCAATTCGATCCTGCTCGTCACCTTCGCGAACGACCAGCGCCGCGAGGGCAAGGACGCCCGCGCCGCCGCGGTCGAGGCCGGCCACACCCGCATCCGGCCGGTGCTCATGACCGCGCTGGCCATGGTCATCGGCATGCTGCCGATGTCGCTCGGACTCGGCGAGGGCGGCGAGCAGAACGCCCCCCTGGGCCGCGCCGTGATCGGCGGCCTGCTCCTGGCCACCGTCGCGACCCTGCTCTTCGTGCCGGTGGTTTACGCCACCCTGCGCACGAAGGCCGGTCACCGCCCCGAGGAGGACCTTGAGGCCGAACTGCACGCCCCCCCGCCTTCCGCCTGATTTCCCATGAAGCCTCGCTCCCTCGTCATCCTGCTGCTGGTGGCCCTCGCCGCGGCGGTCTATTTCCTCGGGATCCGTCCCCGCCAGCAGGCGGACGCGGCCGCGGGCGACGAGGCCCGCGCCTCGGCGCACCCGTCCGTCAACGTGGTCGTGGCCGAGCGGACCACCGCGGAGCGCGAGCTGGTGCTGCCCGGCGCCCTCGAGGCGTTCGACGACACGGCGATTCATGCGCGCGCCAGCGGCTACCTCGGCAAGTGGCTGGTGGACATCGGAGACCACGTGAAGGCCGGCCAGCCCCTGGCCAAGATCGATTCACCTGAAATCGACCAGGAACTCCGGCAGGGCCGCGCCAACCTCGAGGTGGCCCGCGCCAACAGGGAGCTGGCCCGCGTCACCACCGACCGCTGGAAGGCGCTCGGGGACCAGCATGCCGTGGCGCAGCAGGACGTGGACCAGCGCGCCGCCGACTATGCCGCGCGGCAGGCGGACTACGCCGCCGCCCAGGCCAATGTCCAGCGGCTCGAGGAACTGCAGGGATTCGAGACGATCACCGCCCCCTTCGCGGGCGTGATCTCAACCCGCAATGTGGACGTCGGCGCACTGATCAGCGCCGGCAGCGGGCCCGAACTCTTCCATCTCAGCCAGAGCAGCACCCTCCGCGTCTATGTCAACGTCCCGCAGGCCTACGTGCCCGATGTCAAAGTCGGGCTGCCGGTTGACGTGCTGGTCGAGGAATTTCCCCGCCAGGCCTTTCCCGGGAAGATCGTGCGATTTGCCGGGGCCCTCGATCCGGCCTCCCGCACGCTCCTGGTCGAGGTGCAGATTCCCAACGCCGCGGGCGCCCTGTATCCGGGGATGTTCTGCCGCCTGCGCTTTCATCTGCCCGCCGATCCCGCGATCCTCATCCCTTCGAGCGATGTCATCATTCGCGCCGAGGGCACGCTGGTCGCCGTCGTCACCGCCCAGGACACGCTCCACTTTCAGCGGGTCTCGCTGGGCCGCGACTTCGGCACGGTGATCGAGGTGCGCGCCGGCCTCGAGGCCGGTGCGCACGTCGTGGACAATCCCAGTGACGCCCTGGCCGAGGGCGAGCAGGTGGAGCCCATCCTGCTCGCGCCGGACACGGCCAAGCCCCAGCGCTGAAGCGATGCATCCGCTCCGGCTGCTTCTCCCGGCTGCCCTGGCCCTGCTGGCCGGGTGCGCGGTCGGCCCCGACTATCACCGGCCGGCCGCGGCCATGCCGCCCACCTTCCAGGAGCCCGGCCCCTGGAAGGTGGCGGCGCCCAAGGATACCCTGCCCAAGGAAGGCTGGTGGAAGACCTTCCAGGACGCCAAGCTGGACGACCTTGAGACGCATGCCCTGGCGGCCAACCTGACGGCGCAGGCCGCCCTGGACCGCTTCGACGAGGCCCGCGCGATCGCGCGGGTGAGCCGGGCCGCTTTCCTCCCCTCGGTTGGACTGAACGCCAGCGCCGCGCGCGAGCGCTTTTCCGGGCACCGTGAAGTGTCGCCCGGCTCCGGCCACGCCGCCTACGAGACCAACACCTACGACCTGCCGCTGGACCTGAGCTACCAGGTGGATGTCTTCGGCCGGGTCCGGCGCGGCTATGAGAGCGCCCGCGCCCTCGCGCAGGCGCAGTGGGCGGACTACCAGACCGTGCTGCTCGGGCTCGAGGCCGAGGTGGCCCAGGACTACTACACGCTGCGCTCCCTTCGCTCCCAGCACGACCTGCTGGCCCGCGCGATCGATCTGCGGGAACAGGCGCTGGACCTCGTGCAGAAGCGGCGGGGCGGCGGCGCCAGCGATGACCTCGACGTCTACCAGGCGCAGGCCGAACTTGCGACCACCCAGAGCCAGGCGCTCGCCACCGACCAGGCCAGCGCCCAGCTGCGCCACGCCCTGGCGGTCCTGCTCGGCCGGCTGCCGGAAGATTTTGTCTTCGCGGCGGATCCCCTCGATGTCGGCCCGCCCGCGGTGCCCGCGGGCCTCCCCAGCGAGCTCCTCGAGCGGCGGCCCGACGTCGCGGCGGCGGAGCGCACCCTCGCCTCCGCCAACGCCCTGGTCGGGTTCGCCCGGGCCGCCTTCTTCCCGACCATCGGCCTGACGGGCGATGCCGGCTTCAACAGCTCCTCCTTCAGCTCCCTCCTCCACTCCAACAGCCGCGAGTGGAGCATCGGGCCCTTCGTCACGCTTCCGATCTTCGCCGGCGGCGCGGTGGACGCCGGCTACCAGCGGGCGAAGGCGGCCTACCAGGAGGCATTGGCGCTCTACCGCCAGCAGGTCCTGGTGGCCTTCCGCGACGTGGAGGACGGCCTGTCCGCGGTTCGCTATCTCGCTGCGCAGGGGGAGGCCCTGGGCCGCGCCCAGGTCGCCTCGACCAAGGCCGCCGATCTTTCGCTCGTCCGCTACAAGCAGGGCGTGGCCGACTATTTCGAGGTCATCGACGCGCAGCGCACCGCGCTCGACAACCAACTCCAGGCGACGCAGGTCCAGGGGCAGCGCTTTGTCGGCAACGTGCTGCTGGTCAAGGCCCTCGGCGGCGGCTGGTAAAATCACGCCAGCGGGCGCCAACTTCGGGCAACCAACTCAAAAATTCCGCGTCTTATGGAGGGCGGGGCGGAACATTTGAGCCCCCGTGGCATTCTACCAGCTAAGATCAACCCACGAACCCTACAATGACATCCTCGCTGCAAGGCGGGAAGGTGGGCGGGCGCGATCTGCGCTTCGATTCGCTGCGCGGGCTGATGCTCGTCACGATGACGATCAACCATTTGCCGAGCTCGGTGCGGGCGGTCACCGATGAGTCGCTCGGCATCTTCTCGTCGGCGGAGGGGTTTGTCTTTCTCTCCGGTCTGCTCGCCGGATTTGTGTACAGCCGCCGCCTCCGGCGGGACGGGCCCGCCGGCCTGCGCGCGACAATCGCGCAGCGCGCGAGCCGGATCTACGGGTGGCATGTGGCGGCGTTCCTGACCGCCCTGGTCGCCGTCCAGCTCTGTTCCCGGCTGACGGGCTTCTGCTCCTGGGCCAATCCTCCCCTCTTCTATGCCCACCCCTGGGGGGCCGCGCTGCTCGGCTCGGCCATGCTTTACCAGCCCGGCCTGCTCGACATCCTGCCGATGTACTGCGTCTTCGTCCTGCTGCTGCCGCACGTCCTGAACGCCCTGGAGGCCGGGCACCGCTGGCGCGTCCTCGGCTGGAGCCTCTTCGCCTGGTTCGTCGTGCAGTGGATTCCGCCGGTCGACGGGGCCCCCCTCTATCCGATCCACGTCGGCTCCTTCAACATCTTCGCCTGGCAGCTGCTCTTCGTTTTCGGGGCCGCCTTGGGCCATGCCCGCCTGTCCGACTTGCGGCCCCAGGTGCCCTTCCGCCCGCTCCTGTTTCTCGGGGCGGTCGCGGTCGTGGTCTACGGCTACGGCGTGCAGAAGCTGCACTGGCGCCCGGGCGGCCCGGAATGGCTCTTCGGCGTCCTCCTGAACAAGCCCAACCTTGGCGCCCTGCGCCTGGCCGACTTTGGGATGGCGGCTTACCTCGTGGCGCTGGTCGGCGCGCGCTGGCCCGCCCTCGTCACCTGGCGGCCCCTGGCGTTCATCGGGCAGCACTCGCTGGTGGTCGTAGCCGCCCAAAGCGTCCTGGTCATGATCCTGATCCAGTTCAACACCCTCTTCGACACGAAGCTCCACGACTACCTGACCACGGCGGGCGCCGTGGCTTTTCTCTTTGGCGCGGCCGGGATTCACCAGTGGATCACCAGGTGGGCGGCGCTCCGCACTCGCCAAGCCGCGCCCGTGCCGGTAAGCCGGGCGCATGACGTCCCCGCGGCTTGAGCAGCAGATCCAGTTTCTCCTCGAGGCCGACAAGCTGAAGGAGATTTTCCGGCAGACCCTCCTCTCGCAGAGCGGCCGGCGGGAGAACGATGCCGAACACTCCTGGCACCTCTGCCTCCTGGCCATCGTGCTGGCCGAGCAGGCCAACGCCCCGGCCCTCCGGCTTGAGCGCGTCCTGCGGATGCTCATCATCCACGACCTGGTCGAGATCGATGCCGGCGACACCTACGCCTATGACGAGGCGCGGATGGTCGACCAGCACGCGCGCGAGATGGTCGCGGCCGACCGGATCTTCGGGATGCTTCCGGCGGACCAAGCCCGGGAATTCCGGGCGGCCTGGGACGAGTTCGAGGAGCGGAAGACGCCGGAAGCCAAGTTCGCCGCCGCCGTCGACCGCTTTCAGCCCATGCTGCTCAACTGTGTCAGCGGGGGAATTTCCTGGCGGGAACACCAGATCACCCAGGACCGCGTGCTGAAGCGCAACGCCCACATCGCCGACGGCTCGGTCGCGCTGTGGGAGTATGCCGTGAAGATGGTCCAGCAAGCGGTGGACGCGGGGCATCTCGCGCCCCCGCCGGGCCCGCCCTCGGCCTAGGCGCTACCCGCCGGCGCTGGCGGGAGCTACCTGATCCAACGCGCGGTCAATTGCCGCGAACAGCTGCGCCCGGCTGAAGGGCTTGGGCAGCACGTCGGCGGCGCCGAGCGCCCTCGCCTTTGCCATCCCTTCGGCACTGCTGCAGAAAAGGCTCCCCGAGACGAGGATGATGGCGAGCGTCGGGTGGCGCTCGTGGATCAGCGCGATCATCTCCCAGCCGTTGTGCCCGGGCATCATCAGGTCGGTGAGCACGACGTCGAACGTGTCGGTGCTCAGGTGCCCGAGCGCCTCCGTCCCATCCGCGGCACAGACGATGCGGTAGCCGGGAATCTGGAAAAAAGCCTGCAGCAACGCCCGGATGATGGGGTCGTCCTCGATGGCGAGAATGGAGCGGATGGCGGGCACGGGCTGAACGTTAACCCAGGGTAGACCCGATCCGGGGGCAGGGGTGCCATGCCGACGGCAATCGTTGCGTACCGGAATCCGCTGTTTAAGATCCCGTAATGCCCCACGACCCCCACGAGCAGTTCGACCACGCCCTCCTCGATCTGATTGAGCACAATCCAGCGGCCGCCGTCCCCTATACTCCCACCCACCAGGAGGCGTTAAAGCGCCTCTATGCCGCCCACCAGGTCTACGCCAATGCCGACCGTCCCGGCGGCCACGTCACCGCCAGGTCGCTGGCCGCGCTGCCGGCCTTCCACGCCCGGAACCTGGATGATTTGATCGCGGGCCGGATCGCGCCGGAAGCGCTGGAGCCCAATGCCGGCATCTTCGATCGCTATGTGCAGTCCCTGCCGGCGGAGCGGAGGCCCCAAGCGGAGGCGCGGCGCCTCGCGGTGGCCGGCCGGGTGGTGCACCACCGGCCCCACCACGGCGGTGTCGTGGCGCACGATCCCGTGCGCAGCCTCTTCCTGGTGCCGGGCGCCGGCCCGCACCCCGGGCTGCCGGGAAACTACCTTTACGGCCATTTCTATGAGACGGCGGGCGCGGGCGGGCCGTGGGCGATCAGCATCCATGACAACGACGACGGCCGGATGGTCATCGACGCCACCAGCCTGAAGGAGGTCCTCGACCAGCTGCCGGAAGTGATCGCCAGCGCCCCCTTCACCCTGGCGGAGCTCGAGGCGTTCGGTTTCAGGTGGGTGTGACCGGCCTACGGCGCGGGGCCGTCCGGCGACAGGCGGGCCAGTTCCGCGCGCGCGAGGGCAGTCTCGGCCGACTCGGGCGCGGCGGCGGCGCTGGCGGCGAAAAATCCGCGCGCGCCGTCGGCGTCATCGGCGAGGAGATGCGCCATCCCGACATAGTAGGCGGCCTGGCCCCGGTGCGCCCCGGGCTCCGCGGGCGCCCCTCCGGCGGCCTGGGCGAGAAAGTCGGCCTCGGGCAGCGCGCCCGTCAGGAAGGCGGCCACCGTTTTCAGCCATGGATCACGCCAGCGCGCCTGCGTGTCCAGGCCGGCGGAGGCGTCGGCCAGGTGCAGCCGGCGCAGGCAGAGGGCGAGCAGCAGCCGTTCGCGGTAGGAGCCGTCGGGCCGCACGGCGATCGCCGCCGCATAGTCCATGGAGGCATCCACAAAATCCCCCTGACGCACCTTCACCCCCGCCCGGTTCGCCAGCGCGAACCGGTCCTGGGGATGGAGCGCCAGACCCCGCGAATAGTCTGCGATCGCCGCCTCGTACTGCCGGTTGTCGGCCTCGGCCCGGGCGCGCTGGTACAGCAGGGCCGGATTGTTTGGGTTGACGGAGACCGCGGTGTCGTAGTCCCGGATGGCCTCATCATACGCATGGAGCTGCTCACGCAGGTAGGCTCGATTGGCGAGGGCGCCCGCGTCCTTCGGGTTGAGCGCAATCGCCTGGTCGTAGTCGGCGATCGCGCCGGTGTAGTCGCCCGAGAGGAGCTTGGCATAGGCGCGATTGCCGTAGGCGTCCGCGTTTTTTGGCCCCAGCGCGATGAGCTGGTCGTCGTCGGCGATCGCGCCTGCGTAGTCCTTGTGTTTCGCCCTCAGGAAGGCCCGTCGCGCGAGGGCGAAGGCGTCCTTCGGTTCCAGCCGGAGCCACAGGTCGTAGACGGAGATGTCGGCCACCAGGGCATGGCTGATGGGAACGGGCAGGTCGGGGCCGATGAGATTCTGGAGGACCACGTGCGCGATGTAGGTCCGCGTGCCGCGCCGGAGGGTCAGGAATGACTGCGACCCGGCCGGACGTTCCCACCAGGCGTGGAGCAGCTGGGTCATGGCCGGCTCGGTCCGCCAGGTCGTGACATTGAGCGCATCGATCTGGATCAGGACGTCGCCGTCGCGGATGCCCGCCCGGTAGGCCGGTCCGCCCTTGATCACGTGCGCCAGCAGGGGGTCGCTCGAAAGGTCCACCGGCGCGAACACCGCGCCGAGCCGGTTGTGCTGGTAGGGCGCCGGGGGATTCTTGCGCGGGTTCACGTAGGCCACGCCCTTGCGCCCGTCGACCACGAGGTCGATCCGCAGGAGGGCGGCGAGGCCCAGCGTGCCCGCATAGATGGAGCGGCCCGCCGTGGATTTTTCCGCCACATTGGCTTTCCGGACCGGCACCGATGTCAGCGTCAGGCCGCCGATCGAGAGCTTGTCCGCCCAGGCCTCCTCGCTGACCACCAGGCCCGCTCCCGGCATGTAATACGCGCCGATCGTGACCGGCGCGCGCGGATGGGCGGCGCGCCACCGGTCCCATTCCGCCGGGGGCAGCGACACGCCCCCGGAGTCGCCCGTGTCGATGGAGAGCGTCTTGGCTCGGTCGCGGCCGGTGAGCGGCGTAAGTTCGAGCGTCGGCAGGTCGGGCTGGACGCGGTACTTGGCCCAGTGCGCGGCCGCTTTCGGCACCGCCGAGGCAAAGGAGAGGTTCTTTTCCACGCCGCTCAGGACCAGGATGTTGTCCTTGCCGGCGGCCCAGCCCAGCACGCCGTCGAAGTCCATCGCCAGATCCTTCGGGGCGTCATAGACGCCCAAGCGGGAGTTGACGAACGTATGGCCCATCAGGGTGACCTGCACCGGCTCGGTCACGCTCACGTGCACCCGGCCGTTGGCGGCGTCCGGAAGGTCCGGCTCCGGCATGACTTCCAGTCCCAACCGGTCCACGGCCGTCCGCCACAGCAGAACGCCCGCTCCCGCTCCCGTGTCGAAGACGAGGCGCACCGGCGTCCCGTTGACCGCCGCATCCGGCACCTCGATCCGGTCTTCGGCCGCCCGGCCGAGGCCGCCAAAGCCAAAAAGGCCGGCGAGAACGAGAACCAGCGCGAACGGATAAGGCATAATCAAGATATCCCCGGGATGGAAAAAAAGCCAGACCGGCTCATTACCGCGAAGCTCCCGCCCATCGGGTCCCTCCGAGCCATTCCAGCCGGGAAGACGCCGGACCGGCCTAGCTCAGGTCCCGGATCGAGCCGAATTCGGGATCAAACAGGCGCCGGTAGGTCCGGACGATCATGCCGTCCGTCAGCCCCGCGAGCCAGTCGCAGATCCGCCGGGCCTTGCCCGCGCGGGTCGCTTCCGCGTCGATCAGCCGGCCAACCTGGGGCGGCAGGACCCGGATGATCCGGCCCTCCGTCTCCACATAGTTGCGCCACGCCGAGTTCCAAAGGTCGAAGAGGATGCGGCGGGCCTTGTGCTCCATCTGCTGGAGCTGGGGGCTCTCGAAAATGATGTCATTGGCCATCTTCTTGAAGAAGAGGGCCGTCCCCTCGGCCTCGGGCGCGACGACCAGCTCATACCGGTAGCGATGCGTCGCCGCGGCCATGAAATGCCGCCGCTCCCGCAGCCGGCAGGCGGTGATGAACTGTCCGACCTTGGAGGAAAAGACGCTTTCCAGCCGGTCCGAGCGGATGGCGCCCGCCAGCTCATCGAGCAACTGCTGGCGGCCGGCGTCGATCGCCTCACCCGCCGCCCAGTGCTCGATCCGCTCGATGGTCAGGAAGCCCGCCTTCACGCCGTCGACGATGTCGTTCAGCGAATAGGCCGCGTCGTCCGCCCAGTCCATGATCTGGCACTCGACGCTCTTGCAGGCGTTGAGCCGGTCGCCGACCTGGAACTCCTCCGGCACCGGCGCGCCGCCAAAGACGAAGGCGCGCACGGGCTCCTGCGGATCGTAGAGAAAGTGATGCGAGGGCGGCGTGGGAAACTCCCGGAAAAGCTTCTTGTACTTGAGGACGCCGTCGAGGAGGGCGCGGGTCGGCTGCATGCCCCGCACCCCGCTCTCGTTCTGGTACAGGGTCTCGGTGAGCAGGTGGAGGGTCTGCGCGTTCCCCTCGAACCCGCCCCACGGCAGCATCAGCTCCTGCAGCGTGCGCTCGCCGGAATGGCCGAAGGGCGGATGGCCGAGATCGTGGGCCAGGCAGACGGCCTCGACCAGGTCGGGATCGATCCGGAAGTCGTCGCGCAGGATTCCACCCTGGACCTGGAGGTATTGGCAGATCGAGCGGCCGATCTGCGCCACCTCCATCGAATGGGTCAGGCGCGTCCGGTAGAAATCGTATTCGCCCGACAGGAAGACCTGGGTCTTCGCCTGCAGCTTGCGGAAAGCCTGGGCGTGGATGATCCGGTCGCGGTCGATCTGAAACGCATTGCGGTAGTCCGTCTTGCGCGGGCCGCCATAGGTTTCGCGATCGAAGTCGCGGTAGAACTCATTCGTCATCAGGAGCGTAACAGGGTGCCACTCGCGCCTTCGCCGTTGCAAATCCTTTGCGGCGCGGCTTCCTCTTTTCCATGGCCGGCCGCATCCCCTCCCCCCTCCTCCGCCGCCTCGAAAAGACGGCCAAGGCCGCGGCCCGCGCCGCCTACGCGCCCTATTCCCACTTTTCGGTCGGCGCCGCCGTCCTGGCCGGCTCCGGCAAGATCTACGCCGGCTGCAATGTCGAGAACGCCTCGTATGGCCTGTGCAACTGCGCCGAGCGCACCGCGATCTTCACCGCGGTCGCCGCCGGCGAGCGCGCGGTGCGGGCGGTCGCCGTCTACACCCCGACCGCCCGGGCCACCGCGCCCTGCGGCGCCTGCCGCCAGGTGATCAGCGAATTCGGGCCGGAAGCCCTGGTGATCAGCGGGTGCGATTCGGCCGACCGGCTGGAGAGCAGCGTCCCGGGCCTCCTGCCCGCGGCCTTCGGGCCGGGCGACCTGGGCCGCAAGCCGCCGGCGGCTAACGCCCGCCGGCGCAGAAGAAATCCTTCTCCGCCTCGGCCACGCCGCCAAGGGGGATCTCGCGCTCGCTGCGCTCGCAGAGGTCGCGGAACTTGACGACGCCCTTCGCGAGCTCGTCGCTGCCGTAAATGAGCGCGAGGCGCGCCCCGGAGTCCGACGCGGCCTTGAACTGCTTGCCGAACGCCGGCGCGCGGAGCGGATAGTCGACGCGGTAACCCGCGGCGCGCAGCCGGTGCACGTCGCCCAGGGCGGTCCGCCGCGGCTCCCCTTCGCCCGAGACGACGTAGACGTCCGGCGCGCTGATCAGGGCCGGCATCACGCCGCGCTGCTCCAGCAGGATCCCCGTCGTCACATCGCCGATCGCAAAACCGACCGCCGGCAGGTCCGGTCCGCCGAGCTTCTTGACCAGGTCGTTGTACCGGCCGCCGCCCGCCAGCGCCCGCAGGTCGCCCTTGCGGTCGAAGGCCTCGAAGACAAAACCGGTGTAGTACGCGAGCCCGCGGACGACACCCAGGTCCACCTGCACGAAATCGCCCAGGCCCATGGCCGCGAGGCCGCCCAGCACCTTCTCCCAGTCGGCCAGCCGCGCGGCCAATTTCCCGCTGCCGGCCCCGCCCTCGGCCAGATGGGCCCGCAGGGCCGCCAGCGACTTGATTTCCAAGAAGGCGAGCACGGCCGCCTTGCGCGCCGGCGCGAGTTCGCCGTGCGCCTCGGCGTAGCCCTTGAAGGCGTCGTCGCCCATCTTCTCGAAGCGGTCGACGGCTGAAAGGAGGCTGCGCGATTCCGCGTCCGTGCAGCCCAGCGATTCAAGATAGAAGAACCAGAGGTCGCGGTCGCTCAGCCGGACGTAGAAATCCTGCGCGGTCAGGCCAAAGCCGGCGAGGCACTGCACGAGCAGGGCGATGATCTCGATCTCAGCCTCCGGGCCCGCCTCGCCGAAAATATCCGCGTTGAACTGGTAGAATGAGCGCTGGCGGCCCTTCTGCGCCCGCTCGTAGCGATAGAATTCCGCGATGCTGAACCACTTGATCGGCCGCTTGAGCGACCCGGCCCGTTCGCCGACCAGGCGGCAGACCGTCGGCGTCATCTCGGGCCGGAGCGCGACCTCGCGCCCGCCCTTGTCGGTGAAGCTGAAAAGCTGTGTTTCGATCTCGTCGCCCGACTTGGTCTTGTAGAGCTCGAGCGGCTCGAGCACCGGACCGTCATATTCCTCGAAGCCGAAGGCCCGGGCATTCTGGCGCCAGACGCGGAAGAGGTGGCTCCGGCGGGCGAGGTCTTCGGGATAAAAGTCGCGGAAGCCCGGCAGACTCTGAAACGTAGCCATGCGGCCTGAAACGGAACGAACGCTCCGTTCAGACGGCGAGCTTCGTGATATCCAGCTTCTTCAGCTGCTGCTTGAGGATCTTGCCGGACTTGAACTTAACGACCGCGCGCTGGGGAATAATGACTTCGGCCTCCGGTTTGTTCGGGTTGCGTCCGATCCGCTGTTTGCGGACCTGCACCTCGAGCACGCCGAAGTTGCGCAACTCGACGTTACGACCGTTGGCCAGCGCCCGCTGGACGATGTCGAGGGTCTGTTGCACCGTATCGACAATCTGCTTTTGCGGGAATCCCGCCTTCCGGTAGATTTCCAGCACGATCTCGCGTTTGGTCAGGTTGGTTGACATAGGAACTCCTTTGGTTGCTTGGCTATACGGAACAATTTAAATGATTTGTGGCAACTGAATTACGTCAATATTCGCATATCCATCAGCTATGCCCGACTCCACCGCCGTCAACTCCATGTTCGGGCGCATCGCCCGCCGGTACGATGTGGCCAATCGTCTCCTAAGTATGGGCCAGGATGAGGGCTGGCGCAGGCGGATGGTGGCCGCGGCCGCCCGCGCCAATCCGGGGGATATCCTCGATCTGGCGACAGGCAGCGGGGACGTGGCTTTCGCCCTGGCCCGGCGGCTGCCGGCAGCCCGGGTGGTCGGCGCCGACTTCTGCGCCCCCATGCTGGCGGAGGCGGAAAGAAAGAAGGAGGCGGCCGGCGGATTCCCCCGCGTGAGCTTTCAGCAGGCGGACGCCCTCGCCCTCCCCTTCGCCCCGCGGCAATTCGACGCGATCACGATTTCCTTCGGCCTGCGCAACCTGGCCGACCGCCCGCGCGGCCTGGCGGAGATGCGCCGGGTCCTGCGGCCCGGCGGGAAGCTCTTCGTCCTCGAATTTTCCCAGCCCTATGCCTGGGTCCGCCCCTTCTATCTCCTCTACCTCCGCTTCATCCTCCCCGCGCTCGCCGGCCAGGTGACGGGTGACCGCGCCGCCTATGTCTATCTGAATGAGAGCATCGAGCAGTTTCCCGGCCGCCCCGCCCTCGCGGCGGAAATTAGGGACGCCGGGTTCACGGCGGTGCGCGCGAAGGCGCTGCTCTGCGGGATCGTCGCCCTCCACGAGGCGACCGCCCCCTGAGCGCCCGCTCCGCTCAGTTGAACGACTTGCCGCACCCGCAGGTCGACTTCGCGTTCGGGTTGCGGATCTCAAAGCCCTTGCCGTGCAGGCCATCGTCGAAATCGATGCTGACGCCCTGCAGGTGGGCCAGGCTCGCCGGATCGACCAGCATCGGCACGCCCTCGCTCTCGAATGCGGCGTCACCGTCCTTCGCCTCGTCGAACGACATGCCGTACTGCATGCCGGAGCAGCCGCCGTTTTCAACCGAGACCCGCAGGCGGCCAGCGCCGGGCCCCTGCGCCTCGCGCATGCTGCGCACCTGCGCGGCGGCACGGGAAGTAAGAGTAACCATTCCGCCAATTTAGGGCCGCCCGCCGGGCTGTCAAATCGAGGCCGCAGCATAAATCGGGCCGAATCCGAATCATTTCTTGCCACTGCGTCTTGCTCCGGCTTGATTGGGGCCTGTGAATCCTGCCTCCGACCCTTCCGCTGCGCCCCACCGGATGAACTTTTTGGTTCTACACGCGCA
>CAIWXW010000198.1 GCA_903916755.1 uncultured Opitutaceae bacterium
AGCACGTCGCGACCGCGGCCCGAAGCCTGCTTCTCGTCGCGGAAGAACTCGGCCATGGTCAGGCCCGTGAGCGCGACGCGCAGGCGGTTGCCCGGCGGCTCGTTCATCTGGCCGTACACCAGCGCGACCTTCGACTTGCTCAGGTCCTTCTGGTCGATGACGCCGGCCTCGGACATTTCGTGGTAGAGGTCATTGCCCTCGCGGGAGCGCTCGCCGACACCGGCGAAGACGGAATAACCGCCATGCGCCTTCGCGATGTTGTTGATGAGCTCGAGGATGACGACGGTCTTGCCGACGCCGGCGCCGCCGAACGCCCCGGCCTTGCCGCCCTTGATGAAGGGGCAGATGAGGTCGATGACCTTGATGCCGGTCTCGAGGATCTGGGCCTTGGTGTCCTGGTCGGCCAGCGCGGGCGCGGCGCGGTGAATCGGGTACTTCTTGTCGTAGGCCACCGGACCCCGGCCGTCGACCGGCTCGCCGGTGACGTCGAAGATGCGGCCGAGGACGCCCGCGCCGACCGGGACCGAGATGGGGGCGCCGGTGTCGATGACCTCCATGCCGCGCTTCAGGCCTTCCGAGGAAGACATGGCGATCGTGCGGGCGCGGCCGGCGCCGAGATGCTGCTGGATCTCCAGCGTCAGCTTCTCCTTCTTGCCGGAGACCGCGAAGTCGACGGTGAGGGCCTGATAGATGGGCGGGATGGCGTTTTCGGCGAACTGGACGTCGACGACGGGACCGATGACTTGGACGATTTTACCGGAGTTCATTGCGAGGAAGAAGTGGGGGGGCGAAAAGGGGATTAGGCGGCGACAAACTGCGCCGCGGCGATTTCAAGAATTTCCTGGGTGATGGCGGCCTGGCGCGCCTTGTTGTACTCGAGCGTCAATTCGCCGAGAAGCTTGGTGGCGTTGTCCTTGGCGGTCTTCATCGCCACCATCCGGGCGCTGTGCTCCGAGGCCTTGCCCGACAGCGCGAGCTGGTGGATCTGGCGGTTGACGTAGAACGGCAGCAGGGCGTCGAGCACCTGGGTGACGCCGGGCTCGAACAGCATTTCGCGCTGCTCGGTGGCGGCCGCTCCCCCACCCTGGGCCAGCGTTTCGCGCAGGCTGCGGAGGGGAAGGATCGGGAAGACGACGGGCTCCTGCACCAGCGTGTTCTTGAAGCGCGAGTAGATGACCTCGATCGTGTCGATCTCGCCCGCGAGGAACTTCTGCACCATGAATTCCGCGGCCGGGCGCACCTCGTTGAAGGGCACGCGGTCATGGACCGGAAAATCGGCGAGGAGGTCGCGGTGGGAGCGCGCGAGGAACTGAGCGCCCTTGCGGCCGATCGCGACGAACTTGGCCGGCGTCTTGATCTCCGAGGCGACCTTGAAGAGGTTGGAATTGAGCGGACCGGCCAGGCCCTTGTCGCTCGTGATCAGGATGACGCCGCGGGTCTTGACCGGGCGCTCGACCAGGAAGGGATGCGTCGACTCGTCGACCTGAGCGGAAAGCGCCGCCAGCATTTCCGCCATCAAGTTCGCGTAGGGCTGGCCGCCGAGGGCCGCCTGCTGCGCCTTCTTCATCTTCGAGGCGGCCACCAGCTCCATCGCCTTGGTGATCTGGCGGGTGTTCTTGACCGACTTGATGCGTCGGCGGATGTCGCGGGTGGAGGCCATCTAAATAAGGACGGGCGGAGGGACGAAACGCTTAGGCGGTGTAGCTGGACTTCCAGGCGTCGGCGGCGACCTGCAGCTTGGCCTCGAGATCCTTGTCGAGGGCCGCCTTGGTGCGGATCTCGGCGAGGAGCGCATCCTGGCGCGTGGTGAAGAAGGTCCGCAGCGACTGGGCGGCCTCGGAAACCTTCTTGGCGTCGATGGAGTCGAACAGGCCCTTCTGCATGGCGAAGAGCACCGCGACCTGGACCTCGATCGGCACCGGGCTGAAGGCCGGCTGCTTGAAGAGCTCGACGATGCGGGCGCCGCGGTCGAGCTGCGACTTGGTCTTGGCGTCGAGGTCGGACCCGAACTGCGCGAAGGCCGCCAGCTCGCGGAACTGGGCGAGCTCGCCCTTGAGTTTGCCGCCGACCTGCTTGGTCGCCTTGATCTGCGCGGCGGCGCCGACGCGCGACACGGAGAGGCCGACCGAGACGGCGGGCCGGATGCCCTGGTTGAAGAGGTCGGTTTCGAGGAAGATCTGGCCGTCCGTGATCGAGATCACGTTGGTCGGGATGGAGGCCGAGACGTCGCCGGCGAGGGTCTCGATGATCGGCAGCGCGGTGAGCGAGCCCTTGCCGTCCAGGCGGGCGGAGCGCTCGAGCAGCCGGCTGTGCAGGTAGAACACGTCGCCGGGA
>CAIWXW010000199.1 GCA_903916755.1 uncultured Opitutaceae bacterium
CTCCTTCCCGTTCAGGAGCTTGAACTGGGGGACTTTCCGGCGGTCCTCCATCATGAACTCCATGTTGGACTGGCCGGAGCAGAGCCAGACCTCGCCGACCACCACATCGTGGCAGACCGCCGTGTTCTTGGCGCCGTCGGCGACCAGGTCCTGGCCGTCCGCGTCCGTCGTCATCGCCGGCAGCAGGACGACCCACCGGCCGTCGTCATCGGCGCTGGCGCCGACGGTGGCGCCATGAAAGCGGACGCTGACATGCTCGTGCGGATCGGCGCGGCCCCAGATGGGAGTCAGCTTGTCGCGCTGCAGGACGGCGTGGTCGGTGAAGACCGGTCCGAAGGTTATGTCCGCCCGCAGCCCGGCGGCGCCGAGGAGGGCAAGCAGCAGGCCGGGCACCACGGTTTTCATCTTACGGCTTGTTAGCGTTCTCGTCCTTCGTCCGCGACAGAAATTGCTGGAGCTCGGCCGCCAGCTTCGGCCCGAAGCCCGGCACTTCCCGGATCTGCGCGGGCGAGGCGGCGCGCAGGCGGTCGATGCTCCCGAAATGCCCCATCAGCGCGGCGCGGCGGACGGCCCCGAGGCCCGCCAGGTCGTCCAGGATCGACTCGCGGATCTTCCGGGAGCGCAGGTCCGCGTTGTAGGTGTTGGCGAAGCGGTGGGCCTCGTCGCGGAGGCGCTGCAGGAGCTGCAGGCCCGGATGGACGAGGGGCAGGTTGAGGGCCGGCCGCCCGTCGGGAAAGAGGATCGTCTCCTTCTTCTTGGCCAGGCCGATCAGGGGCGGGGGCGCGAGGTCGAGGCTGAGGAAGGCCTTGAGGGCGGCGCCGACCTGGCCCGCGCCGCCGTCGATCACCACAAGGTCGGGGAAGGGCTTGTGCTCGTCGCGCAGCCGGCGGTAGCGGCGGCCGACCACCTCCTCCATGGCGCGGAAGTCGTCGTTGCCGATGAAGCTCTTGATCTGGAAGCGGCGGTATTGGTCCTTGTTCGGCCGTCCGTCGGCAAAGGCCACCATCGAGGCGACGACGAACGTCCCGGAGATGTGGGAGATGTCGAAGCACTCGAGCGTCCGCGGCGGCCCGGGCAGGGCCAGCGCCTCGCCCAGCATGCGCAGGGCGGTGGCATCCGCGCCGACGGCGGTGGGATCGGCCCGCTCGAAGCGCCGGGTCTTGGCCAGGGTGCTCTTGAGGGCGAACATGACGTCCCGCAGCTCGGCGGCCTTTTCGAACTCCTGGGCGGCGGCGGCCCGGTCCATCTCCGCCTGCATGGACTCGAGCCACTCGCGGGACTTGCCCTCGAGAAAGGCCGAGGCGTCCTCGGCGCGGCGGCGGTAATCGGCCGCGGCCACGACGTTGGGAAAACCGGTCAGCTCCTGGCGGACGTCGTCATAGAGCTCCCAGCGACCGTCCGGCAGCTGGCGGGGATGGGTGTCGCCCAGCAGGATCCCGAACTGGCGCCGCATCTGGTCGAGCGTCTTGCGCAAAAGGCCGCTGTGGGCGAAGGGCCCGAAGTAGCGCGAGCGGTCGTCCTTGCGAAAACGGGTGAGGCGGAAGCGCGGCAATTCCTCGCCCGGATCCACCCGGACCAGGAGGAAGCGTTTGTCGTCCGTGAAATCGGTGTTGTAACGCGGCTTCCACTGCTTGATCAGCCGGCCCTCCAGGAGCAGAGCCTCCGGCTCCGACTTCACGGTCAGCGTCTCGACGTCCTCGATCAGGCCGATCAGGGCGCGGATCTTTGGCGGCAGCCCGGCGCCGCGGCCCTTCTGGAAATAGGATGAGACGCGCTTCTTCAGGCTCTTCGCCTTGCCCACGTAGATCACCCGGCCCAGCCGGTCCTTCATCAGATAGACGCCGGGCTTGTCCGGCAGCTGCCGCACCTTCTCCTTCAGGGTCGGCGGCGCGGCGATATCTGGATCGGTTGCTGGCATTTTGATCCAGATTAGCCTAATTTCTGGCTCCGCAAGCAATGGTTTCCACGGGCACAACTTCCCCCGCCGCCGGGCGCAAGCCGGTTTCCCAGGTCCGCTATGAACTGCTGACCCTGGGCGACGAGCTTCTCCTGGGACTCACGGCCAACACCCATCTCACCTTCATCGGGACCGAGCTCGGCCGCCGCGGTGTCACGCTCCAGCGCAACATCACGCTGACCGACGAGGCGCTCGCCATCGCGCGGCAGTTTCGCGAGAGCTGGGCGGTGTCCGACGTGGTGATCACGACCGGCGGCCTGGGGCCCACCTGCGACGACCGCACCCGCGAGACCCTGGCCGAGGCGCTGGGCCAGCGGCTGGTGCTCGATCCCGCGATCGAGAAGGCCATTGCCGAGCGTTTTGCGCTCTTCGGCCGGCCCATGACCGCCAACAATCTGAAGCAGGCCTACCGCTTCG
Organism: uncultured Opitutaceae bacterium; assembly: GCA_903916755.1. Classification (GTDB taxonomy): domain Bacteria; phylum Verrucomicrobiota; class Verrucomicrobiia; order Opitutales; family Opitutaceae; genus Palsa-1447. The sequence goes on from CAIWXW010000199.1 coordinate 2,375, forward strand.
AGCGGGGCGAGGTCCTCCCGAACCCGAACGGCACCGCGCCCGGGCTCTGGGTGGAGCAGGATGGCAAGGTCCTCTGCATGCTGCCGGGCCCGCCGAACGAGATGCAGCCGATGCTTCAGTCGCAGGTGCTCCCGCGGCTCGCCGCGCGGGGCCTCCTGCTCGAGCGCGAGGCCTACGTGCAGCTGCGCACCGCCGGCGTCGGCGAGTCGCGGCTGGAGACGATCCTGCAGCCGGTCTTCGACCGCGAGGGCGCGGCGCTGAGC
>CAIWXW010000200.1 GCA_903916755.1 uncultured Opitutaceae bacterium
GCAGTTCATCGAGACGATCTCCTCGCCCGAGAATTCGCGGCCGGGGCCGACCTGGTCAGGCGCGATCGCGGTGCGCTCGACGATCGAGCCCAGCCGGCCGCCCTTCGCCGCGCACACCCCGCGGGACACCGTTCCGTGCTCGGACAGGGTGTCGGCCAGGCGGAATCCCGCCATGGCGAAGCGGGCCGCTGAGACGGGCTGGCCACCCAGGAATTCCGCCAGCCGCCGGAAGGCGTCGGCCCCGTAGAAATCGTCCGCGTTGATGACCGCAAAATTGTCGGCCAGCGCCGCGCGGGCGCACCAGACGGCGTGGCCCGTGCCCCACGGCTTCCGGCGCTCCGGCGGCACGGCAAACCCCGCCGGCAGGAGTTCCGGGGCCTGGAAGGCCACGGCGGCCTCCATGCGGCCGGCATACTTCGCGATTACCTGGGTCTGGAAGTCGGCGGCAAAGTCCCGCCGGATGACAAAGACCACCCGGCCGAAGCCGGCCCGGATCGCGTCGAAAACCGCGTAATCGAGCAGGGTTTCGCCGGAGGGCCCGACCGGGTCCATCTGCTTGAGACCCCCGTAACGGGAGCCCAGGCCGGCGGCGAGGACGAGGAGAGAGGGCATGGCGACGGGCCCGAGGGAAAAGAAGCGCATCCTAAATGGCGAGAAAACGTCTGGCTGTGGCTGCTGGGTTGGCCACGATGGCCCGCCCCTCGAAGACAACCCCCCTCGGACTCCTCCCTCCATGCCCAAACTATCCCTCGCCCTCGTGCTGGCGGCTGGTTGCGCCCTCGCCGGCTGCACCACCACCACGACCTCCGTAACCTCGTCGTCCACGACGACCAAAGTGAGCTTCAACCTCCGCGAATTCGGGGCGACGGGCGACGGGCACACGCTCGACACGGACGCCCTCAACAAGGCGATCGACGCGGTGGCGACCGCCGGCGGCGGCACGGTGGTGATCCCGGCCGGCACCTATGCCTGCTATTCGATCCACCTCCAAAGCAATGTCGGGCTCTATCTCGAGCAGGGCGCGACCATCCTGGCGGCCGATGCGCCGCCCGAGGGCACCGCCGGCGGCTATGACGACGCCGAGCCCAATCCCGAGAATGACAAGTACGAGGACTTCGGGCACAGCCATTTCCACAACAGCCTGATCTGGGGCGAGAATCTCCATAACATCTCGATCACCGGGCCGGGCCGGATCGTCGGCGACGGGCTCAGCCGCGGCTTCGGCCGCAAGGACGGCCCGCCCGGCCATGCCGCCATGCGCTCGCCCACCCAGCTGGCCGCCCGCAACCCGACCACCGGCGAGGCCGGCTATCCCAATCCCCGCGACACACTCGCGAACGGCATCGGCAACAAGGCCATCGCCCTCAAGAACTGCCGCAACATCATCTTCCGCGACTTCACGATCTTCCACGGCGGCCACTTCGGCATCCTCGCCACCGGCGACGACAACTTCACCCTGGACAACCTGAAGATTGACACGAACCGCGACGGCATGGACATCGACAGCTGCCAGAACGTCCGGATTTCGAACTGCACCGTCAATTCGCCCAACGACGACGGCATCTGCCTCAAGTCCGACTATGCGCTGGGCTATGACCGCCCCTGCGAGAACATCACCATCACCGGCTGCCAGGTGAGCGGCTTCACCGAGGGCACGCTGCTCGACGGCACCCGCCAGAAGATGGCCAAGGGCCCGGGCACGGGCCGGATCAAGTTCGGCACCGAGTCCAACGGCGGGTTCATCAACATCGCGATCTCGAACTGCGTCTTCGAGCAGTGCCACGGCCTGGCGCTGGAGACCGTCGACGGCGCCCGCCTGGAGGACGTCGTCGTCAGCAACATCGCCATGCGCGATATCATCGACGCCCCGATCTTCCTGCGGCTCGGCGCCCGCCTCCGCGGGCCCCAGGCCAAGATCGGCACGCTGCGCCGGGTCTCGATCAGCAACGTCATCGCCCACAATGTCGGCAACCTGAACGGCATCCTGATCGTGGGCCTGCCGAACGCGGAGATCGAGGACATCTCCCTCAGCCACATCCTGATCGAATATGCCGGCGGCGGCACGGCCGACAATGCCCTGCGCGAGGTGCCCGAGGATGAGAAGATGTACCCTGAGCCCGGCCGTTTCGGCATGATCCCCTCCTATGGTCTCTTCGCGCGCCACGTGCGCGGCCTGACCGTCGATCACGTCGAGCTGCGCTATGCCGGCGAGGAACACCGCCCGGTCGCGACCCTGGCGGACGTTACCGACGCTGACTTTGACCACCTCAAGGCGGCCCACGCCACCGACGCGGTCACCTTCGTCCTGAAGGACGTCAAGGGCTTCGAGGTGCGCAACAGCCCCGGGATCGCCAACACCTCGCGCGGGCAGGTGGGCGACGAGAAGCTTTGAGCGAAACCCGCCGGAGCTTCCTGAAAAAGTCAGCCGCCGCCGCGCTGGTCGCCAGCGCCACGCGGCTGACCCGCCTGGCCGCCGCCGCTCCCTCCGGGGCGCCGGCGGCTCCGTGGCACCGGCGCACGCTGCGCTGGGGCCAGACCAACATCAACGAACTCGATCCCACCCGCTACGACATCGGGTGGTGGCGCGAGCAATGGCGGCGCACCCGGACACAGGGGATCGTGGTCAATGCCGGCGGCATCGTGGCCTACTACCCGAGCCAGGTGCCGCGGCATCGGCCCGCCAAGTTTCTGGGGAGCCGCGATTTGTTCGGCGACCTGCGCCAGGCCGCAAAGGAAGAGGGCATCGTCGTCTTCGCGCGGATGGATTCCGACGGCGCCAACGAGGCGTTTTACCGGGCGCATCCCGACTGGTTCGCCACCGACGCCAGCGGCCAGCCCTACCGCCGGGAGAAGACCCTCTACCTGCCCTGCCTCAACGGCCCGTATTTTACCCAGTATCTGGCGGCGATCCTGCAGGAGGTGGGCGAGCGCTACCGGCCGGAGGGCTTCACCGACAATTCCTGGAGCGGGCTCGGCCGCGGCAGCATCTGCTACTGCCCGACCTGCACCCAGAAATTTCGGACCGAGGCCGGGAAGGAATTGCCCCGGGCCAAGAACTGGAACGACTCCACCTACCGCGCGTGGATCGAGTGGAGCTACGCCTGCCGGCTGCAGGTCTGGGATGAGAACAACCGCCGGACGCGCGCGGTGGGGGGGGGCGACTGCCTCTGGGTCGGGATGAACGGCGGCTCGCCCTATGGCGAGGCGCAGCAGTTCCGCGACTTCAGGGAGATCTGCCGCCGGACGGAGATGCTCATGCTGGACGACCAGCGGCGGCTCGACGCGACCGGCTTCCAGCGCAACGCGCAGGTCGGCAAATTGGTCCACGGCGTGATGGGCTGGGACAAGGTCGTGGCCGAGAGCATGGCCATGTACCAGACCACCAGCCCCACCTTCCGGATCGGCGCGAAGCCCGAGCCCGAGGCGCGGCTCTGGATGCTCGAGGGCATGGCGGGGGGCATCATGCCGTGGTGGCACTATGTCGGCGCCTACGGCGAGGATCGCCGCGCCTACCGGACGCCCGTGGCCTTCTGCCAGTGGCATGCGGCCCACGAGGAATATCTCATCAACCGCCGCCCCGTGGCCACCGTGGGCGTCGTCTGGTCGCAGCGCAGCTGCGACTTCTTCGGCCGCGACGACTGGCAGGCGCAGGCGGCGCTGCCCGACGACGGCTTCCTGCAGGCCCTGGTGCGGGCGCGCATTCCCTTTGTGCCCGTGCACATCGACGACCTCGAGCGCGACGGGGGGCAGCTGCGGACCCTGATCCTGGCGAACATCGGCGCGATCTCGGACCGGCAAGCGGCGGTGCTGCGGCGCTTCGTCGCAGGGGGCACCGGCCTGCTGGCCACCGGCCACACCAGCCTCTGCGACGAATGGGGCGATCCCCGGCCGGACTTTGCGCTCGCCGACCTTTTTGGCGCGCACCTGCCCGCCGGCCATGGCGCCCGCCATGAATCCAACCGCCGGCGCTGGGCGGCGGAAAACAGCCACAGCTACCTCCGGCTCACGCCCGAACTGCGCGGAAGGGTCGACGGCCCGCGTACCGGCCAGGAGCCGCCGGTCACCGGCGAGCGCCACGCCGTGCTGCGCGGGTTCGATGAGACCGACGTCCTGGGATTTGGCGGCACGCTCGAAAAGTTGACCGTCGACCCCTCCGCCCTGGTGGTGGCTACGTTTGTTCCCGCGTTTCCCGTGTCCCCGCCCGAGGATGTCTGGATGCGCACGCCGAAGACCGACATTCCGGCCCTGATCCTGCATGACCGCCCCGGCCGGGGGCGCGTGGCTTTCCTGCCGGCGGACCTGGACCTGCGGTTTGCCCGCGACAACCTGCCGGATCACGCCGACCTCCTGGCCAACCTCGTCCGCTGGACCGCGCGGGACGACCTGCCGCTGCGGGTAGAGGGCCGGGGCCTGATCGACTGCAATCTCTACCGCCAGCCGGGCCGCGCGATTGTGCAGGTGGTGAATCTGACCAGCGCCGGCACCTGGCGGGCACCCGTCTCCGAACTGATCCCGGTCGGCCCGCTGCGGATGGCGGTCAAGCTGCCGGACGATGTGCGGGGCGACCACCTGCGCCTCCTGGTCTCCGGCCAGCCGGTCGCCTTCACCAGCGACGGCGGCTGGGCCCGCTTCGAGCTGCCCTCCGTCCTCGACCACGAATGCGTCGTGATCGAGTGAGGCCGGGCCGCCGCCACCCTCATTTGCCGAGCTGAAGGAGGCCCCAGAAGAGGCCCAGCATCGCGATCGAGACCGCGCTGCACACGAAGAAGCCGATCGTGTCCACCCGGGTCCACTTCGTCAGCTCCCAGTTGGAGCGCGGAAACAGCTTCTGGCCGTCGAACCGGGCCGGCTCCGCATAGCTCGTGGCCAAAGCGCTCGCGTCCTCCTCCGGGGTCGGCGCGACGGGCGTCTTGAGCTTGGCGTAGAAGCGGCCCACGCGGACGGGATCGGTGCGCCGGGTCAGCCAGCTGAGCGGGATCAGAAGCAGGAAGGGGACCAGGCCATCGAACCAGAACCGGGTGGCGAGGAGCCCGGCGGGCGTGAACCCGCGCAGCCGCACGCCAAACAGCGAGACGATCCAGTTTTCCGTCCGGAAGGCGCCGCGGCCCTCCCGCGGCGAGGCGGGGTCGTTGGGATCGATGTGCACGACGCTCTCGAAAAAGATCGGGACCGGCTCGAGGCGGACCATCCGGGTGATCTTGTCGCCCACGTGGGCGGCCCGCCCCAGGCGCACATCCTCCGTCAGCGCCCGCGCGGCCACCGACCGGGTCTGCGGATCGGTCATCTCGGTCAGCGCGGGCGCGCGGCGCCAGGCCGGCACCGCCGTCACGACGTAGGGCGCGATGCAGATGATCGCCATCAGGACCAGGACGGTGATCAGGGTCGCCGCCTTGGTCAGCCGCCGCCACAGGAAGATCAGCATGATCGGGGCGCCGAAGATCGCGTAGGCCGTGATCACCAGCTTGGCGATCTCGACCACGCTGTCCATCAGGGTCGCCGCCAGGATGCCGCCGATCAGGACGATGATGATCACCGCCCGGCCGACGAAGACATAGTGCTTTTCCGTGCGGCCCGGCTGCAGGGGCTCGTAGAGGTTGCGGGCAAAGAGCGCCGAGATCACCAGCGACTGCGCGCTGAGGGCGGACATCTTGGCGGCGAGGATGCCGACCAGCATCAGGCCGATCAATCCGGGCATCAGGAGGGTGCGGCCGAGCATGCCCCAGGTGGCGTCGGGGTCAGGGAGGTCGCGGCCGAAGAGCCCGATCGCGATCAGTCCGCACAGCCCCCAGGCGATGATCATCAGCCGCTTGCTGTAGCCGCCGCTGACCGCGCCGACGCGGGCCGCCATCTCGTTCTTGGCCGAGCCGCCGATCGTCATGTTATGGATGACGGCGTTGATCTGGATCAGGCTCGTGAAGAGGATGGCGAGCATCGAGAACCAGGTGTATTCGCCGGCGGAGACCGAGCCGAAGACGTCGAAGATGTAGTCCGGCACGCGCGCATGCAGGCCGGAAAAGCCGCCGATCCGGGCGAGCCCGAAGGGGATCAGCATGACCGAGAACACCATGATCAGGAGACCCTGGATGATATCGATGATCACGGCCGCCTTCAGGCCGCCGAGGACGCAGTAGGTCCCGACGACCAGCGCGCAGATCGAATAAAAGGGCACCGGCTTGAGATAGGAGACGTAGGACTGGATTTCACCGAGGGCCACGCGGTCCTTCAGCCGGTCGTAGCGCGCCTGCCGTTCGGGCGCCAGCGGCGCCGCCTGCACGGCCCGGTTCAGGGTCCGGTATTCCCGGTAGTCCTCGAGCATGCGCGCTTCGCCCGGCGTGTAGGCCGCCGGCTCCTTCATCATCAGGGGCGCGATCGTCTTGTACGTCACCATGTAGCCCCATCCGATCGTCGCGATGGCGAAGCCGATGTTGAACAGCGAGTAGATGGTCGCGAGTGAACGGCCCCCGAACCGGTCCTCGAACAGGTCCGCCATGGTCATCAGCCGCACGCGCCGAAACCAGACGTTCATGAACCAGTAGTAGGGCGTCATGAACAGGGTCTGCAGGGCGATCCACGTGCCGCCGGCCCCCGACCCATAGACCGCGCTGGTCGTCGTGACCGCGTTATTCAGGTCGGTCATGTTCCCGAAGTTCAGGAAGAACTGCAGGGCCTTCCCCAGCTTCCGGCCGCCCAGGTAGAGGTCAGTCTGGCGCTTGACCGAACGGGCGGTCCGCTGGCCGATGTAGACCAGGGCTCCGAGATAGAGCACGATCATCAGCCAGTCCTGCCAGTGCAGCCCCAGGAAAATCATGGAGTACTATGGCGGAAAGATCGGGAAGTTTTCCAGCGACAACTTAGCCGCCGGCGCCGCCCAGGGGCAGCCGGACTCGTGCAGGAGGAGGCCGGCGCTGAAGGCCCGCCCGATCTGGGATCCCAGGTCGGCGATCACCGGCTGCAGCGGCCCGCGCGGGCCGGCGCGGCGGGTCTCCACAAAACGGGCCGGGATATCCCGGATCGGACCGGCCGCGTGCGCCCCGTTGACGCAGAGGATGTGCTGGATGGCGATTTCCGGGCCGCAGACAAAGGCCAGGGGGTCGTGCAGCCGCTGCAGGACGCGCTGGAACATCTCCCGGCGCGCCTGGGTCTCGCCGCGGGCGGGCAGGACGGCCTCGCCCTCCCGGCCGCTCCGGACGATCCAGCCGCCGACGGCGCTCCAGACGGCGGTGCCGTCGTCCCCCTCGATATGGAGCTCAGGTTCCGCGGTTTCGGCGCAGCTGTGGCTCGCGTAGAAGCAGATTTCGACGCCCGGGCGGGTGCGGACCCGGATCGCGGCCGTGTCGAAGCTGGCGATGGGCCGCGCCCGGTAAAGTTCGGCCTCGATCGCGACGGGCGCGGCCGACTCGGCGGGGGTGCTTCCGGCCAGAAACAGGGCAAGGTTGAGGAAATGGGCCAGGGCGTTGGCCAGCGGGGAATCGAGCACCCAATCCTCGCCGACCTGCAGCCGGCCCGCCCAGTCGTTGCGGGCGTAGTAGGTGTCGTCGCGCGGCCAGAGGCCCCGCCCGCGGATCCGACGGATCCGCCCGAGGGCCCCGCCCACCAGGCGGCGCTTCACCGCCAGGTTGTCCTCGAGGTAGATGTCCTGGAAGCCAACGGCCACGAACCGGCCCGAGGCGGGCGCGGTCTCCTGGATGGCCCTGACGTCCTGCACCGTCGCCGCCAGCGGCTTTTCAACCAGCACGTTGGCGCCCGCCGCCAGCGCCGCCAGCGTCATGCGCGCGTGCCAATGAATGCCGGTCGGGATAAGCACGAGGTCGAGCTGCCCCGACTGCGCCTCCAGCATCTCGTGATAGTCGCCGTAAATCATCGCGCCGCAGGCCTCCAGCGCGGTGCAGGCCGCCTGTTCGGTCTCGCGGTTGATGACGGTGGCTGCGGTCACGTCAAATTCACCTCGGGCCGCGTGATGCAGCAGCCGTTCGAGGTAGATCTTGCCGTAACCGGAGACGCCAATGATGGCGGCCCGCGGGGGGTGACGGGGCATGGCAATGCTTATACGGACACGTGCCCGTGGCGCCCCGCCTTTTGCCGCCGGACGGTCAGATTCATCCGTCCAAAGGTCTGGCCCTTGGAACGTTAACTGCTTTAACAGCCTGCATGACGCAACTCCTCCGGACGCTGCGTCTTATTCCCCTCCTGCTCGTCGCCGCGCCGCTGGCGCAGGCCCATCCGGGGCACGCCCCCTTTGATTTCATCTCGGGGCTCGTTCATCCCCTCACCGGCTGGGACCATCTTGCGGTCATGATTGGGGTCGGCCTGTGGGCCGCCCAGCTCGGCGGCCGCGCGCGCTGGGCGCTGCCCGCCGCCTTCGGCGGCGCCATGCTGGTCGGCGGCGCCGGCGGAATCCTGGGTTTCGCGCCTCTGGGCGTGGAGGCGGGGATCATCGCCTCCGTGCTGGCCGTGGGCCTGCTGGTCGCCGGCGCCGCCCGGCTGCCGGTGGCGGTGGGCGTGGCCGTGGTGGCCGTGGCGGGCCTGTTCCATGGGATCGCCCACGGGGCGGAAATGCCGCTCGGCGCCGATAGCCTCGAATTCCTGGGGGGAATGATCGCGGCCACCGCCGGCCTCCACGCCTTCGGCGCCGGCATCGGATCGGCGGCTCTGCGCCGCGATCCCGCGCTCCTCCGCTGGGCCGGCGCCGGCATCGTGGGCGCCGGGGTCGCGCTCGTGCTGGCCTGAGCCCGGTCCGCACCCCGTGCATCTGGTCCAGGCACCGCTCCCCGCCTCCGAAGCCCATCTGCCCGAAGTGGCGATCCGCGTGGACCGGCAAAAGCTGGCCAAGCGGCGCTGGCGCGCCTCCGCCGAGGACGGCACCGACTTCGGCTTCGAGCTGGAGGCGCCGCTGAGCCATGGCGACGTGGCGGCCGTGACCGACGCCGCGCGCTATATCATCCGCCAGGCGCCCGAGCCCGTCCTGGAGATCCCGCTCGACGTGGCGCCCGACGCCGCCGCGGTCATCGGCTGGGCCGTCGGCAACCTCCATTTTGCGATCGAGGCCCAGGCGACCCGGCTGCTCGCGCCCGACGACACCGGGCTCCGCCAGTCGCTCGACCGTCTCGGCATCCATTATCACGCCGCGTCCGAGGTGTTCCAGCCCCACCGGTTTGCCGGGAGCCTGCTGGGGCATGGGCATGGCCACGGCCATAGCCACCCCCATTGACCATGGTGGCGGCGCTTTCCAGCAACGACCCCCTGGCCTGGATCGCCGGGCTGCTGCAGGCCTCCGACTCGGCGTATCCCACCGGAAGCTACGCGCACTCCTTCGGCCTCGAGGGCCTGGTCCAGGACGGGGCCGTCCGGGACCTGCCCACCTTGCGGATGTTTCTCCTCGATCAGGCGCTGCCGCAGCTGGCCGCGACGGATTTGCCGATCGCCGCCGGGGCCTGGGCCGACGCGGCCCCCCTCCCCGACTGGGACAAACTGCGGGCCTGGTGCTTCCTCGGCAGCGCCGTCCGCGGCGCCCGGGAGATCCGCGAGGGCTCCGAGGCGGTGGGCCGCCAACGGCTGGAGCTGGCCTCCCGGCTGCATGGCGGGCTGGCGGCGGAGTTTCACCAGCGGGCCCTGGCGGCGGGCTGGCCCCGCCCCGCCTGCGTGGCGGCCGCGATCGAGGGCCGGATCCTGGGCGCGCCGCAGGCGGCGGTGCTGGCCGGGATCATCTACAGCTCGTCGTCGGGGCTCGTGGCCGCCGCGGTCAAGCTGCTCCGCCTCGGGCAGAACGCCGCCCAGGGTCTGCTGGCGGAGGCCGTGGCCCAGGCGCCGGTCCTGATCGCGGAGGCGCTCGCCCTTGAACCGTCGGCGATCGGCGCCTTCAACCCCTGGTGGGACATCGCCTCCGCGCGGCACGAGACCGCCGATGGGCGGCTCTTCATCTCCTGATTCCGCTCTTCCCTTATGTCCCGTCCTCCCCGCATCGGCATCGGCGGCCCCGTCGGCTCCGGCAAAACCATGCTCTGCCTCCGCCTGTGCGAGAAATTGCGCGCGCGCTACGACATGGCCGTGGTCACCAATGACATCTATACCCTGGAGGACGCCCGATTTCTCACCCAGCACGCGGCCCTGGAGGGCGACCGGATCGTCGGCGTCGAAACCGGCGGCTGCCCTCACACCGCCATTCGCGATGACACGACCATGAACGAGCAGGCGGTCCGGGGGCTGGAACAGCGGTTTCCGGGCCTGCAACTCGTGCTGGTGGAGAGCGGCGGCGACAATCTCTCCGCCACCTTCTCGCCCGATCTCGTCGATGCCTTCATCTACGTGATCGACGTCGCGGAGGGCGACAAGATCCCGCGCAAGGGCGGACCCGCCATCCGCTTCAGCGACCTGCTCATCATCAACAAGATCGATCTCGCGCCCCACGTCGGCGCGGACCTTGCGGTCATGGACCGCGATGCGAAGCTGATGCGCCAGGAACGGCCGTTCGTGTTCTGCGACCTCAAGCGGGAGCACAATCTCGACCAGGTCATCGCCTGGATCGAGCGCGAGGTGCTCTTCGCGGCCCACCGCGTCCCTTGAAGGACTTCGCCGGCCATCTGCGGGTGGAGGCCAA
>CAIWXW010000201.1 GCA_903916755.1 uncultured Opitutaceae bacterium
CGGCGGCCTCGCCGCCGCGGGCGGCCCGGGCGGCCGGCGCGGCGCGGGCTTCCGCGGCCGCAACCTGCCCCAGGCGCTGACCTGGACCAACGACGCGAAGCATTACCAGTTCTGGAACGACGGGGGCGACGACGGCCGGTTCACGATCACGGAGGTGCGGCCCGGAACCTACACCCTCCATGCCTTCGCCGATGGCGTCCTGGGTGAATTCGCGCGGGCGAACATCACGGTCGTCGCGGGCCAGGACTTGAACCTGGGGCAGCTGGTCTGGAAGCCGGTCCGCTATGGCCAACAGGTCTGGGAAATCGGCTACCCCGACCGCACCGGGGACAAGTTCTTCAAGGGCGATGGCGACAACTACTGGCTCTGGGGCTGGGGCCTGCGCTATCCCCTCCTCTTTCCCAATGACGTGACCTACACGATCGGAAAGAGCGACTATCACCGCGACTGGTTCTTCGAGCAGGTGCCGCATGGCGAATCGCGGGAATGGCTCAACCCCGAGGCAAAGGATCCGGCGAACCAGCGGTTCGGCTGGGTCAAGGCCGGGGCACAGCTGACCACGGCCACCTCCGACCCGTGGCGGGTCTATGGGCGGGGACGGGCGACGACCTGGACCATCAAGTTCAACCTGGACCGGCCCTCCAGCGGAACCGCGGCCCTGCGCCTGGCGCTGGCCGGAGCGGACACCCCCATCCTTTCGGTGGCGGTCAACGGCCGGAGCGTGGGAGACATCCACCCGTTCAGCACCAATGCCCTGCGCTACAACACGAACAAGAGCGTGTGGCAGGAGCAGACCCTGAAGTTCGACGCCGCCCAATTGAAGGCGGGCGAGAACACCCTGCAGCTCACCGTCCCGGCGGGGGAGCTTACCAGCGGCGTGGTCTATGACTATCTGCGGCTCGAGCTCGACGACGGGGCCACGTGGGTCCCGGCCCCGCCGCCGGCCAAGACCTGAGCAGAACAACGAACCGGGCCCCAGCGGCCCGGTCCTCCATCGTCCGGTCGCACACGGCGGGGGAAACCCTAGCCGATCCGTCGCATCAGGGCGTCGCCGCCGGCACCGCGTAGGCCATCCCATTCACCTTCACATTGGTGAAGACGAGGTTTTCCGTGGCGCCAACGATCAACTGCGGGTCCGCGAGCTTCACGTCAAAATTTTCGAGCGTGATGTCGCTGATCGTATCGCCCGGGTTGCCGCGAATGCCACCGAACGAACGGAACGAGCCCGTCACGTTGCGGATCGTAAGGTGACTGATCCGCTGCGTCGGCGGCGCGTGGCCCTGGAGATCGAAGAACTGCCGCCAGGGCGCGATCTGGATCAGCCGGCCCGCTCCGCCGGAGAGCTGAATCCCGTCGATCGTGATGTCCTCGTAGTTCTGGGGGGTGTCGGGGCGAAGCTTGAGGCAGACGAGGTTGGTCCGCCCGGTGATCCGGCAGTTGCGCACGGTGACATGCCGGATGAGGGTCGCCTCGCTGCCGCAGGTCAGCATCCCGTTGCCGTCGCCGAACTCGCAGTCCTCGATCAGGATGTTCTCGTCCGGCGGGCTGTCCGTGTCGCGGTCGGCCAGCGGGCCCTTGCTGCCCTTGAGCGCGATGTTGTCGTCGTTCACCTCGATGCGGCAGTGCCGGATCGTCACATCCTGGCAGCTGTCGACGTCCATGCCGTCCGTGCTCGGTCCAAGAATGGGGCCCTTGGTGGGGGCCGTGATGGTCAGCCCTTCCGCCACCACATCATGGCAGCGGTAGAGGTGCAGGTTCCAGAAGCCGGAATTCTGGAGGGTGATGCCGCTGATCCGCACGTCGTGCGAGCGGTCGATGAACACCAGCCGCGGGCGCTCGACCTCCAGGTTGGTGCACTGGGGATTCTCATGCCGGCGCTGCCAGAAGGCGGCCCAGAACATGATGCCATTGCCGTCGAGCTTGCCCTTGCCGCCGATCCGCACGCGGTCCATGTGCTGGGCGTTGACCAGCGCCATCCGCCACGGCTCGAAGTGGCCCTCGATGCGCGTCGTCAGCTTGGGATAGTCCGCGATATTGTTGGAGCCCAGGAGCACGGCGCCCTCGTCAAGGTAGAGGTCCACGCCGTTCTTGAGGAAGATCGAGCCGCTGCGGAAGGTCCCGCGCGGAATCTCGACCACGCCGCCGCCGGCCGCGGCGGCGTGGTCGATCGTCTGCTGGATGGCCGCGGAATTGAGCACCTTGCCCCCGGCCACCGCGCCAAAGTCGGTGATGAGAAAATGCTTCCCCTCCGGCAGGCGGGGCTGGGCGGACGCCTGGCCGAGGGCGACGCGGGATCCCGCGCACAGCACGAGGGCCAGAGCAAGGGCGAAGGAGGGGCGGAGACGAGACAAGGTCATAGGGCGGAAGGGTCGAACCGGAAGGGGACCTGATCCATAGCTAACCCGTCCCGGTAATCGAGTTAAAGGCGCATGCCGTCGAACAGTCCGCCCGGCCTAAAAGACCGGTGTCGGCTCCCGGCCCTCATCCGCATCGTGCAGATCGACATAGGTGCGGAGGTCATCGCGCCCCGCAAAGCCGTCGCGCGCCTTGTTCTGCTCGAGGCCCGCGCTGCCGCTGTCCCGCCAGCCCCTTTTCAGCAGGAAGAGGTTCCACACCAGGATCTGCTCCTCATTGGGGGCTTTCCGCCCGCGAAAGACCTCGTCGAAAACGGCCTCGGCGGAGCCGCCGCGGAGCGTGCAGGCCTTCACCTGCTCGTAGTCGATTTCCCAGTGGCGGCAGAACCGGGCGTCAAAGCTGGTGGGATCCTCCACCACGCCGAGATGGTAGCCCGGGGGGAGGACCCCCTTCGCCTGCAATCGGATCTTGTCCACCATCCGCGCGAAATAAACGAGGCCGCGTGTCCTGACGTGATCACTGACCGGAGTTTGGCGGTTCATGGGGGAAAGCTAGGGGGCAGCCACCGCCGCGACAACGGATTTCAGGCCGCCACCGGAGCCGGCCGCGCCACATGGCGGTGCCATTGCCGCGAAAGCACCAGGTGCACGACGATGGCCAGGGCGCAGCTGCCCAGGCAAAGCAGCACGACCCCCGTCCAGCCGTCGCGGGCGAACGCCCAGCTGGCGACAAACGAGCCGAGGGCAAAGCATCCAAATAGGCCGCCGACGTACACCGCGTTGATCCGGCTCCGCGCGCTCGGCTCGAGCGAATAGATCAGCGTCTGGTGGGAGACCATCGCCACCTGCACGCCGAGATCGAAGAGCGCCGCCGCGACCGCCACCCCCACCAGCGAGTCCGGCCACACCAGCATCGAGGCAAAGGACCCGGCGACCAGCGCGATGCCCGCCCGGATGTTGAAGAGGGGACCGTGGCGGTCGGCCAGGCGGCCCGCGATCGGGGCCATCGCCGCGCCGGCGAAACCCGCCAGGGCAAACGACCCGATCGCGGCCGGGCTCAGGTGAAAACGGGGCTGCCCCAGGTAAAAGGAGAGCATCGACCAAAAAGCGCTGAAGGTGAGCCCGATCAGGCCCTGGCCCACCGTGCTGAGGATGAGAAGCGGCTGATCGACGATGAGGCGTCCCATCGACCGCATAAGCGCGGGATAGGTGGCGGCATGGGACTGCGGCAGCGCGGGCACCCGCCGCGCGACCAGGAACGCGATCACGAGCGCGAGGCCCCCGGCGGCGAAGAACGGCGCCCGCCACCCCGCCGCCTGGGCCACGATCCCGCTGAAGACCCGCGATCCCAGGATGCCCAGGAGCAGCCCGCTCATCACGATCCCGATCGCCCGCCCCCGCCGTTCCGGCGGGCTGAGCTCGGCGGCCAGCGGCAGGAAGTCCTGGGCCGCGGTCGCACACAGGCCGATCGCCAGGCTGCCGGCGATCATTTCGGCGACGTTGGTCGACAAGCCCGTCAGGACCAGCGCCGCGCAGACCAGGAAAAGCTTGGCCAGGATCAGCCGCTTCTTGGCGATGATGTCGCCGAGCGGCACCAGGAAGACGATCCCACTGGCATAGCCGATCTGCGTCACGGTCGTGACGACACCCATTTGCCGGATCGATGCGTGCAGCACCCCACCCAGGAGGTTGAGGATCGGCTGGCTGAGATAGATCGAGGACACGCTCACGGCCGTCCCGAAAGCCAGCAACCGCAGGAGCGCGTTTTCGGCGCGCGGAGCGGCGGTCATCGGAGGGGACGAAGGCGACATGAGGAAGGGAGGTTGTTTTTCAGCCGAATATTGGCGAAACCATTCTGGGTCGTCCGCCTCGAATCCCCCCTGCCCCCGTTCGCACCCGTCCCCCCATGAAATCCGCACCCTGGCTGATCTGTCTCCTCGCGCTGCTGGCCGCAGGCGGACCCGCCGCCCCGGCCGCGCCCGCGGCGGATCCCGCTTCGCACGTGGCCGCCAAGCCGCTTTTCCGGGATCCCGTGTACGACGGGGCGGCGGATCCGACGGTCATCTACCGCGCCGCCGACCGGAAATGGTACATGTTCTACACGGTGCGCCGGGCGAACGTTCCCGGGTTGAACGGCGTGGGCTGGGTGCACGGCACGCCGATCGGCATCGCCACCTCGGCCGACGGCGGCGCCTCGTGGCAATACGCGGGGCGGGCCAGGATCAACTATCCCGGCGCCGTCGCCGACGCCACCTGGTGGGCGCCCGCGGTGGTGTTTCACCGCGGGATCTATCACATGTTCCTGACCTACGTGCCCGGCACGTTCAGCGACGGGTGGGCGCATCCCCGCGACATCATCCACCTGACCAGCCAGGATCTCCTGGCCTGGGACTACCAGTCCACCCTGCCCCTCTCCTCGCACAAGGTCATCGATCCTGGCCTCCTGCACCTGCCCGACGGCACCTGGCGCCTGTGGTACAAGGACGAGGCGAACGGTTCGTCGACCCATGTCGCCAACAGCCCCGACCTCGAACATTGGACCGATGGCGGCCGGGTCCCCGGTCTCTCCGACGCCAGTGGGGAGGCGCCGCTGCCCTTCCATTGGAAGGGCCACGACTGGTTCCTGCGCGACATCACCGGGGGATCCCACGGGCTCGCCCTCTATCGCTCCGAGGACACGGTGCATTGGCAGCGCGTCGGCACGCTGCTGCAGAAGCCCGGCACCGGCCGGGACGACCGGGTCATCGGCCACCATCCCGACATCATCATCTCGGAGGATCGTGCTTACATCTTCTACTTCACGCATCCCGGACAGGCGGGCGGATCCGACGGCGACGATCGCCGGCGCAGTTCCATCCAGGTGGGCGAACTCCAGTACGATCGCGCCGCGCAGACCCTGACCATCGACCGCGACGCCCCGACCGTGATCCAGCTCCAGCCCCCGGCCGACCCCGAGACCGAGTCGAAGATCAACTGATCGGGGCGAGCGGAGACCCGGATTCAGCGCCTGGTCTCGGAGACGAGGGTGACCGGGCCCAACAGGCCGGAGTCGGCGAGCGGCACCGGCCGGGGACTGAAAGCGCGCACCGGCTCGGAGGTCAGCACCCGCCTTTCGGGCGGCTCCGATTTGTCGCCAATCTGCCGGTTGGTCCATTCGTTGGTCACCGCGACCACGAGGTCGTTCGCGCCCGGATGAAGCACGTCGGTCACGTCGACCCGATAAGGCGCCTTCCAGAGCAGATCGAGGACGCGCCCGTTCAGCGTGACCTGGACCACGTCCCGCGCAACGCCGAGATCGAGGATGATCCGGCCGCCGCGCCCGGCCAAATCCGCCGGCGCCTCGAGCGTCTTCGTGTAGGTGGCGGTGCCGGAGAAATACTTCACCCCGGGATCCGGGTTCGCGATCCACGATTGCAGCGCCGGCAAGGTGAGGTGCGCCGGCGCGCCCCAGCGCGGGGGAAAGCTGACGTCCCAGGGTCCCTCGACCGTGGCCAGCACCGTATCCTCGGTCCGCGGCACGACGCGCACCGGCGCGGATGACGGATGACGGAAGACGACAAAGACCGCCTCGCGCTCCGCCAGCTGAAGGGGGACCACAGTCTGGCCGGCGGCGCTGGCGTAACCCGCCGGCTCGATGGCGCCGGTGTCGGGATGCCACAGTTCCGCCTCGCGGCCGGCGACCCGGAAACGGGCCTCAAGGTCCTGGGCCCGGTCGCTGCGGTTCGCGACGAAGTAGATCTCGGCGTCCGCGGTCCGGCGGTGGATCCAGGCATAATCCGAATCGAGCGCGCGGCTGGCCTCGAAATCCCGCGGCACGCCGGCCGCCTGGAGGACATCCGTGAGCGGCAGGCCCCAGAAGACCAGGCCCTTCCCGTAGTAACGCTTGGTGCGCATCACGCCGTCGAGGTCGCCCCAGATGTCATTGGCCAGCGCCCGCACCTCGTCGTCCGCGGCGGGATAGCCCGTCAGGCTCGGCGACTGCCCCGGCCGCGGGCCCACGACCGTCACGCCGCCGGCCACCAGTTCGCGGATCTTGCGGAGGACGGGCGGCGTCATCCGGTCCAGCGGCGGCAGCACCAGGACGCGGTAGCTCATCCCGTCCGGGAGCAGCAGCCGGCCGTCCGCACTCACGCTCATCCGGTGGAGGAGGATGTCGGCGTTGATGCAGTCGTAGTCGTAGCCTTCGGGCGGCGTGGGCTGGAGGCCGGCGCCCCAGAAGGGCTGGCTCGAGGGGATGCCCTCGGGTAGAAGATAGGCGAGGTCCGCCACGAAAAGCCCCTGCTGCAGCAGGTAGGAATTGCGGGCGAGGTAGGTCATATAGGGCTTTGCCTGCTCCGCCCAGGTGATGTTCCGGTTGATGTGCGTGCCGACCATCGTGTTGCCGGGCTTGGTATCCAGCGGTTGCTCCGCGGACGTGTGGAAAATGAAGCGATTCACCCCCTGGGCGAACCAGTAGTCGCCGATCTTCTTCAGGGTGTACGGTGCCTCGTAGCCCCCGCCGGTGAACGATTCGGTGCCGACCAGCTTTTTGCCGTAGGCGTGCGCAGCCGAGGCCGCGCCCCGCACGTCGACATAATACTGCAGCTCCGGGTGCAGCGCATGGACCCAGAACTCGCCCATCGGGATCTCCACCTTGCTCTTGTTGAGCAGCGTGTCCTCCATGATGTCCATCGAGACGCCGGAGGCCTCGGCGTAGAGGCCAATCCCGCGCTGGCGGAGGAGCTCCGCCATCGTGCCGTAGTGATTTTCGGCGAACATGTCGGCCAGGGTCCGGCGGAAGTCCCAGAGAAACCGGTCGCTGAGGTCCGCGTTGCCGACGATCCGGCCGGCCAGCACCGGCAGATAGGGCACCGGGTCATAGCCCCGCCGCCGGTGAAATTCGGCGATCATCTCATCGGTCCAATTCTGGTTCTCCGCTTCCCAGCTGTCCATGGTCATGTACCGCAAGCTCTTGCCAAAGAGCGGTCCAAGCTGCCGGGCGATCGGGTCCACATAGCCGTGGAAGTAGCTTTCGACGTCCTTGCGGCTCAGCTTGTCGACCTCATACCCGGAACCGGTCGGGGGGGCGGGCCGGTTCTTGGCCCCGGTGAGCGAATACCCCATCCGCAGGATGGTCCAGTTTCCGGCCGGCACGGCCCAGTCGAGGCTGCCATCCGGCGCCATCCTGGCCGTCAGGTCGATCACGTCCGCGGCGGCGATCGCGGACGCGGCCGGGACCGCCGGGGTCCGGGACGACTCGTACTCATAGAGAAAGTTAAAGCCCGCCTTTTCCTGCCAGTGGTTCACCCGCGCGCCCGTGTGGACGATGAACTCAGCCAGCGCGTACTGCGCTGCCGGCAGCGTGCGGTCCTGGCTCATCACCACGGCGGGCGTCGCCGCGGCCCGGGTCATCTCGATCCGGAAAAACCGCGCGGTCGTCAGCGGAAAGGCATAGGTGCGGATGGTGGCGGCGCGGTACATGACCGGTCCGGGCAGCTCGACCAGGGTCCGGAAGGCCACGCCGTCGTCGCTCACGGCGATCCGCCCGACGGGCACGCCCCGGCCGGGCGCCACCAGTGTGATGGCCCGGGCCGCGACCGGCTGGTCGAATTCGTACTGCACCCAGGCGGCGCCGCCGCCGGCCGGCGCGGGCACGTCCAGGGACGTGTTTAGATTGCCGTCCATGAGGACGGCGCCATCGATCGGACCGGCGTCGGAGGTGACCCGGGGATGCAGCTCGGCCATGGTCTTCTCCTCCGCCGGCGTGCGGTAGGCCACCACCGCGCTGTCACCATAGTAAGTGGGATCGGGCGCCCCGCCCAGGAGGGCGCGGCCGCCGGCCGCCAGGTTGCCGAAGGGTCCGTTGCTCGAGGGCGGCTGGGCCAGCCTGCCGTGGAAGTCCTGCGGGCCGCTCAGGGCTGTCTCGCTCCAGACCAGCTTCTTCATCGCCTGCGCGGGCTTGACCCAGGGGCCGCCCGTCTCGCTCCAGCCGGCCGAGCTGAAGATCGACATCTCAAGCCCCAGGCGGTCGGCCTCCGCGGCGGCATAGCGGACCGCATCGAACCATTCCGGATGGCCGAAGAGGATCTTGGGCTCAACGGACTGGCCGCCGCCCGAGCCGACGTCCGACAGCTGCATGCCGCCGATCCCCACCCGCTTCATCCATTCGAGGTCCTTGTGGATGCCTTCCTTGGTGACATTGCCGTTGGTCCAGTGCCACCAGGTGCGCGGCTTGGCGGAATCCGGGGGGGTCTGGAACCCCTGCGCCAGGGCGTCCAGGGCCGGCTGGGCGGAGGCGGAGGACGGGGCCAGCGGCGAGGCCAGGAGGGCCAGGGCGAGCGCCGGGCGCAGGCGATTCAGGGCGAGGTCCATATTCATGCGGGGTGGGCGGGGATGACGCGCGGAAGGCGGTCAGAAGCGGCAGGGATCGGGCAGGGGTGTTATGCGATCGGCAGAACAAAATGGGCAGAAAAAACGCGGGGAAGATGTGGAAATCTTTGTGGATTGGGGGCCGGAACCTCCCCGGCTCCCCGTTCGCTGGCGTGTCCAGGAAGGATTCCCAGGCCACGCAGAATCCCCGATTTTTTTCGTGCCGTCCGCGGGCGCTTGCCATCATAGAAGAGGATGCCCGCCGACCCGCCCGATCTTTCCGCCCTGCTGAAGCGGGTCTTTGGCTATGGGGAGTTCCGGCCGCACCAGCGGGAAATCATCGAGGCGACCCTGGCGGGCCGCGATGTTCTGGCCCTCCTGCCGACCGGCGGCGGCAAGTCCCTGTGCTTCCAACTGCCGGCCCTGGCGCGGCCGGGTCTGACCATCGTCGTCTCCCCGCTGATCGCCCTGATGAAGGACCAGGTCGACTCCCTCCGCGCGAGCGGCGTCGCCGCCACCTTCCTCAATTCGAGCCTGGGCGCGGCCGAGGCCAAGTCCCGGCTCCGCGAGCTCCACCAGGGCGAGATCAAGCTGCTTTATGTCGCCCCCGAGCGCCTGATGCTCGATGGCTGGGCCGACAATCTTCAGAAATGGAACGTCAGCGCGATCGCGATCGACGAGGCCCACTGCGTCTCGGAATGGGGCCATGATTTCCGGCCGGAATACCGCCAGCTGGCCCGGCTCCGGAACGCGCTGCCCGAGGTGCCGCTGATCGCGCTCACCGCCACCGCCACCGAGCGGGTCCGCACGGACATCGCCGCCCATCTGAAGCTGCGCCACCCGGCGGTCTTCGTCTCCAGCTTCAACCGGCCGAACCTCGCCTACCGGGTCATTCCGAAGGACCAGCCGCTGAAGCAGATCCTGGAATTCATCAAGCCGCGGGACCAGGAGAGCGGAATCATCTACTGCGCGAGCCGCGCCAGCGCCGACCGCCTGGCCGAATCGCTGGCCGGCCGCGGGCTGTCGGCCCGGCCGTACCACGCGGGCCTCGACGCCAAGGAGCGCTCGGCCAACCAGGAGCGGTTCCTGCGGGATGACACGCGGATCATCTGCGCCACCGTCGCCTTTGGCATGGGCATCAACAAGCCCAACGTCCGCTGGGTCATCCACCACGACCTGCCGAAGAACATCGAGGGCTACTACCAGGAGACCGGGCGCGCGGGCCGCGACGGACTGCCGGGCGACTGCCTCCTTCTCTTCAGCGCGGGCGACGTCGCGAAGCAGACCCATTTCCTGGACGAGATCACCGACGAGCATGAGCGCCAGCTCGCCCGGTCGCAGCTCCGGCAGATGGTGCACTATGCCGAGAGCGCCGGCTGCCGGCGGCAGGAGCTGCTGGCGTACTTCGGCGAGGCCTACCCCGGCGACAACTGCGGGGGCTGCGACAACTGCCTCGAGCCGCGCGAGAGCTACGACGGGACGCTCGTCGCCCAGAAATTCCTCTCGTGCCTCTACCGGATCCGGCAGGCGAGCCGCTTCGGCACCGGGCAGAACCACGTGATCGACGTGCTCCTCGGCGCGGACACCGAGAAGATCCGCCGCTGGGGCCACGACCAGCTCACGACCTACGGGATCGGCAAGGAGATCGCGCGCAATGAGTGGGCCGCCGTCGGCCGCGAGCTGATCCGCTTCGGGCACGTCGGCGTGAGCGCCGGCGAGTACGCCACCCTGGAGTTGACCGACGAGGGCCTCGCGATCCTCAAGGCGCGCTCCCCCGTCATGCTGACCAAGCCGATCGCCACCGCGAAATCCCGCCGCGGCCGGCGGGAGACCGACATCGCGTGCGACGAGATCCTCTTCGAGCGGCTGCGCGCGCTGCGCAAGCGGATCGCCGACGAGCGCGGCGTGCCGGCCTACATCATCTTCGGCGACGCGACCCTGCGCACCATGGCCCGGGCCTATCCCGAAAGCGTCGCGGCCATGGATGGGATCCCCGGCGTCGGCGAAAAGAAGCGGGCGGAGTTCGGGGCCGCCTTTGCCGAGGAGATCGCCCGCTATCTCGGCGCGAACTCGCGCGTGCAGTTCGGCTGAGCGCCGGACTCAGGTGCCGGCCGGCCGCGGCGCCGCCCGCGTCTTCCGCCAGGCGTCGGCCGCAGCTTTCGTCTGCCGGCGGAAGATCTCGCCGTTCGACGAAATCATGAGGTCCTGCGCCGGAAAGTAGCGCCAGTCCGCGAACCCCACCTTCGGCCGGACGCCAGCCCGGAGGATCTTTTGGCGCGGGCCCTCCGCCAAATCCGGCGAACCGGCATAGGGCACCTCGCGCCCCTGGCCGGGCTGATACTCAATGTGCACCCGATTGGCCGCGGGATCGAGGGTCCAGCGGATGGCGCCCAGGGGAGCCGCGAGCGATTCGCCGCCGCCGTCCGCGCCGAGGTAAAGGCCGGACGGCTCCGGCGCCCCGGCCACCTTCCACAGGCCCGCCAGCCGATTCGGTTTCACCCGGATCGCCACCGGACGGGCCGGCGGCAGGGGATGCCTGAACACGCCCTGCAGCCAATCGACCACCTGTTGCTTGTAGGCGGTCTGCGGCGGATCCATCAGGTCCCAGTTGCCCATGACGTGCACGCCACGGGGGATCGTGATCATTTCACAGGGGACTCCGAGCGCAT
This sequence comes from uncultured Opitutaceae bacterium, assembly GCA_903916755.1. Taxonomy (GTDB): domain Bacteria; phylum Verrucomicrobiota; class Verrucomicrobiia; order Opitutales; family Opitutaceae; genus Palsa-1447. Next base: position 11,372 of record CAIWXW010000201.1, read on the forward strand.
CGAGGGCCGCCTTCCAGATCAGGGAACCCGGGTAGTCGACGCTCTGGTCGGCCGTGCCATGCAGGAGCAGGAACGGCGGCAATTGCGGCGTCACGAAGGCGATGGGCGAGGCGTCCTGGAGCAGCTGCACCGTCGGCCGGTCGAGCGTGGCGGGCGGCAGGCCGAACAGGGCCTGGAGCGAGGGGCTCGGCGTGTTGCGCCGGAACGAGTCCTCGACGAGATCGTTCGGGCCGTAGAAGCAAATGACCGCGGCGAGCCGGCGCTCCGGGTGGTCCGGCGTGGCCCGGACCGCCACCATATTGACGAGGTGGCCGCCCGCGGAGTCGCCGCTGAGCGCGATCTTGGACGGATCGATGCGGTAGGCCTGGGCATGCGCGCGCACAAACTGCACGGCCGCCTCCACGTCCTCGACACAGGCGGGATAGCGCGCCTGGCGCGACAGCCGGTAGTTGATCGTGAACCATGCGATGCCGCCCTTCGTCAGGGGATCCAGGATCGGCCGCACCTCCTTCGGGTCCTCCTTGTCGCCGGTGGCCCAGCCGCCGCCGTGCACGATCACCACGGCGGGAAACGGACCCCGCCCGTTGGGGATGCAGAGGTCGAGCCGCTGGGACATTCCCTCCGGCGCGGCATAGATGACGTCCCGCTCCACATGCGCGGCCGAGCACAGCCCGGTGAGGGCGCCGAACCAAATGCCAACGAACAGGGTTTTCATGGGGTAACGGGGCGGGCGGTGGGCGCTCTCAGCGATAACCGGCCGCCTGCAGTTCGAAAAGTCCGGCGTACTTGCCGCCACGGGCCACGAGCTCGGCATGGCTGCCGCTTTCCACCAGACGCCCCTCGTCGAGGACCAGGATCTTGCCGGCCATCCGCACGGTGGAGAAGCGGTGCGAGATGAGGACCGCCATCTTGCCTTCGCTCAGCTCGACAAAGCGCTCGTAGGCCTCGAACTCGGCACGGGCGTCCAGGCTGGCGGTCGGTTCGTCCAGGATCAGGATCTGCGCCTCGCGCATGTAGGCCCGGGCCAGCGCGACCTTCTGCCACTGGCCGGTGGAGAGGTCGGTGCCGCCCTCGAAGCGGCGGCCCAGCATCTGGTCGTAGCCCTGCGGCAGCTTCGCAATGACCCCGGCGGCCAGGCTCTTCTCGGCGGACCGCTCGATCCGCGCCTGGTCGGCCAGCGCCGCGACTTGCCCAAAGCCGATGTTCAGGCTCACGGACATGTCGTACCGCATGTAGTCCTGGAAGATGACGCCGATCTCATGGCGGAGCCGCTCGGCGTCGTATTCGCGGAGATCGACGCCGTCGAGCAGGATCTGGCCCTCGGTGGGATCGTACAGCCGGGCCATCAGCTTGGTGATCGTCGTCTTCCCCGCCCCGTTCTCGCCCACCAGCGCGATCTTCTCGCCCGGGCCCAGGGCGAAGCTGATGTGCTCGATCACCTTCTTCTTCGAGCCGGGATAGGCGAACGACACGTTCCGGAATTCAAACCCCAGCCGGATCGGCCGGGGCACGGGCCGGGTGCCGGAGACCAGGGTCGGCCTGGCCTCCAGGAATTCAAACAGGTCGCGCAGGTAGAGCGCCTGCTCGGAGGCGTCGACAAACTGGCTCACGAGGTTCTCCATGATGTCGCGCGACCGGGAGAAGGCGCTGGCGATCAGGCTCAGCCCGCCGACGCTGAGCAGGCCGTGCAGGGCCTGAAAGACGACGTAGGCGTAGGCGCCGTAGTAGGCGACGCTCGGAACGACGCCGACCGCCGTGCCATGCACGGCGCGGTGGATCGCCAGCTTCCGGTTGTCCGCATAGAAGGAATCGAAGATCCGCCGGAAGCGCTGGCCGAGAAAGCCGTCGAGCCCGAAGATCTTCACCTCCTTGGCGCTCTGGCGGCTCGCGCCGAGATAGCGGATATAGTCGAGCTCGCGCTTGGCCGGCGTCTGGCGGAAGAGCAGCGAGTAATTCAGGAAGGCGAACTTCGTCTCCCCCAGAAACACGGGGATGGTCGAAAGGGCCAGCAGCACGAGCAGCCAGGGCGAGAAGGCCACGACGGCGAGCATCATGGTGAAGAGCGTGATCGACTGGCGCGCCATGCTGGCGACCGAGACCAGCATGCCCAGGCGCGCGCGCGCCTGCTGGCGGGCCCGCTCCATCTTGTCGTAGAAGACCGGGTCCTCGAAGGAGGCGAGGTCCAGCGACGAGGCGTGCTGCATGATCATGACGTCCAGCCGGTGGGTGAACCGGTCGCCGAGCAGGCTGTCCGACAGCGAGATCATCCGGGACAGGGCGTCGGCCACGACCGCCAGGACGAAGGCCGCCCCGATCATGGTCCAGACGTCGGTCGCGGGCACCGGCAGGTGCCGGATGGTCGCCACGACGTCGTTGAGGATGCGCTTGGCGACGAGCAGGCTCGCAATCGGGATGAGCGCCGCCGCCAGGCGCAGGCCGAGCGAGCACAGGCACAGCCAGCGATTCGTCTCCCAGACCATCCGGAAAAGCGGCGGCAGCCGCTTGAGCGCGGCAAAGCGCTCCCGCCAGGTCATCGTGACTCCTCCCTCGGATCTTGGCGGCAGGGGCTTCATCGGTCGTCCGTCACCATGCCCGGAGGGCGGCTGCGGTCAAAACCTCGTTGGCCCGCCGGAGGCGTCCGGAAGGCGCGGTCGCAGGAGCTCAGGGGACGGCGAGGCGGGCGACCCGCACGCCGGCCGAGGCCTCCGTCGCGATGATGGTCCCCGCGCCCAGATCCAGCCAGCCGGGACCCTGCGCCCCCGCGGGCGCGGCAAAGCAGAGGGTGTCGCTGCCGCTGCCGGAGGCGTAATGGGCGAAGCCGCCGGCGCGCAGGGCCAGGCGGGGATGGCCCTTCACCGTCACGTTCTCCGAAAAGATGAGCGCAAGCTGTCCGTCCCGGGTCTCGATGCGACTGACCGTCGGACCGGCGGAATTCTCCGGGTCCCAGGCGCCGTCAAAGGTCCACCGGGCGGTGACCTGCTCCGGCTTGGGCGAACCCGCGGCCGACGCCAGGTTCTGGGTGATCCACGGATAATCGCCGCCGTCGCGGTGGCTGTTCCAGAAGTAGAGGCGCTCACCCCAGCGGTTGGTCGGGTCGTGCTCCCGGTTCTGCCGGAGGTCATCGGCCGAGGGCGTGCCGCCATCCAGGGGGTAGATCACCCGGGACGGCGCCCGGTTGCTCATGTCGGCGGCAAAGACGCAGCCGATCAGGAAGAACTGCGCGTCGTGATGGTGGCGCGCCAGGCGCCAGTTCGGCACCCCGTCAAACCGGCAGTCCTTCAGGACGAACTTCATGTTCCGGTCGCGGCTGCCATCGTGCCAGATGGCGGCGTCATTGCGCGGGTTCACCTCGTCGATCCGGGAGTCGACCATGTAGCACCAGCCCCGCGGGCAGATGAAGTCGACCGAGCCGCATACGTCGAGCCGCGCGTGATAGTAGCGGCCGTTCGGGCTGGCGTGGGCCCCGGCGTCCTCGCTGAACATCCCGTCGCTCGTCCGCCAGAGCGAAAGCGTGTCGTTGCCCTGGCTCCAGACGTTGGCATCGGTGATGACGGTACGATCGCCGCGGCCATAGATGGCGAAGGCGTGCACCCCGATCACGTTCTGGGTGTTCTGGACCGTCAGGTTCTGCAGGACGCAGTCGTCGCCGTTGATGTTGACGACCGCCGTCCCGAGCTTGTCCGGATGCCGGCGGAATTCGACCGCTCCCTGGGGAAACTCTATTCGCGTCCCGGCGCGGCTCTGGCCGATGAGCGTGACGTCAGCCGCGTCGATCCGCACCTTCTCGCGGTAGACGCCGTCCTTCACGAGAATGATCACGCGCTCGTGGTTGCCCTTCGGGACGGAGGCAACGGCCGCCTGCACGGTCGTGAAATCGCCGCTGCCATCGGCGGCGACGGTGAGATCTGGCTTCACGGGGAGGGCGGCCTGGGCGGAGACGGAGGCCGCCAATAGGCCGGCGCCGAGAAGGGCAAGGATGGGGAAGCGCATGGGAAGGGGGATCGGCGCCGAACGGGGCCTGGGCGCACCGCGATAGCGAAGCAGCCGGGGATGAAAGGCAAGACGCAGGGCACGACCCCAAGCATCGGCGGGATTTGCTTCCCCTGGGAATTGACGCCAGCTTGCGGGATGCGCCCCAGCCGCCTCACAGCCTTCCTCCGCTGCATTCTCGGCCTGCTGTTCGTCCTCGCGGGCGCGAACCACTTCCGCTCGCCTGCGACCTATTACGGCATGATGCCCGGCTGGCTGCCCGCCCCGGCGGTCATGAACGCGATCGCCGGCGCCGCGGAAATCGCCTGGGGCATAGGCCTTCTCATCCCCGGCCTGCGCCGCTGGGCCGCCTGGGGCCTGATCGCGCTCCTGGTGGCGGTCTTTCCGGCCAATCTCCACGTGGCGCTCCAGGGCTACATGCCCGGCTTCACCTTCTCGCCGGCCGTGCTCTGGCTGCGGCTCCCCTTCCAGGCGGTTTTCGTGGCGGCCGTGTGGGCGGTGGGGCTGCGGCCACGTTCCACCGGACAACACCGTCAATAGTGGGGCGGCGGCGGCTCCGGCGGCTCCGGCTCGGCGGTGGCGCCCTCCCCGGCCCGGATCCGGTCCCGCTGGCGCAGCGCGGCGATTTCCCGTCGCAGCTTCCTCAGTTCCTCCCCCATTTCCGCCATGGCCTTGTCCTGTTCGAGGACATGGCGCTCCAGCCACGCGTACCGCGCCTCGAGGTGAACCAGACGTTCGTCGCCCATGCCGAACGGTCGCAGCCCTGCTCGGCATGTCAGGCCTTTTCTTCGGGATACCGCGCATCCGGCGCGAGGGGACTTACGAGGGGAATTCGCTGACCGGCAAGCCTTTGCTGCTGCGATGAAACCCGGGGCAACAAAAGAAGTCTCATTCTCGCCATGAAAAATATCATCGCCCGCGCATTCTTTCGTTCCACCCGCCTTCCCCGCTTCGCCGCCCTGGGGCTGCCCGCCTTGCTGCTGGCCGGCTGCATGGAGGCGCCCCGCCGCGCCGTGGTCGTCTATGGGCCGCCCCCACCCGTGCAGGAAGAGGTGGTTCCGGCCGCCCCTGGACCTGGCTACGTCTGGATCCACGGCCACTATATCTGGCGCCATCGCCACTATCTTTGGGTCGGCGGACACTGGGAGTACGCGCCGCATCCGGGCGCGGTCTGGATAGAAGGCCACTGGGAAAATCGCGGGGGCAACTACGTCTACGTCGAAGGCTACTGGCGTTGAGCCGGGCCCATCCGCCACCACCGCCGGGGCGGATGCGGCCTTGAGCTTTCACCACGGAAGTGACAGCGTCCTTCGGCCCTCGGTTAACCCACCCCACCCATGTTCGCTGATCGATTCCGCGGTTATTTCCACCATCACCCGCACGGCGCGCCGCTTGGCGCCGCCGTGATGCTGCTGGTCGTGGTGCTTCTGGTCGTCGCGCTCATTCGCACGAGCCGGGATTGAGCCGTCGCGATCGCGACGGGAATAGGCCCGGCGGGGAACCGCCGGGCGTAGGGTCTGTCCGTGAGGGGAGCGTCCTCAGCCCTCGAACCCCGGAAACCCCCATGCTCGGCACCATTCTCCTCGTCTTCCTGATTCTCATGCTCGTCGGCGCCCTTCCGACCTGGCCGCACAGCCGCAACTGGGGTTATTATCCCACCGGCGGCCTCGGCCTGGTCCTCATCATTGTCGTCATTCTCCTGCTGACCGGCACGATCTGACCAGCCGTCACGCTGGGCGCTTTTCCGCCAGGGACCTCTCGCGGCGGCCTGAAGCGGCACACCACGGCGCGGCCCCCGCTCATATCGTTCGCAGGAGGTCGAGGCAGAAAAAGCTCCGAAGAAACGGGAGTTGCTTGTAAGGGGGTCTGCCGGCGGGTCAGAGTGTGGGCCGCACCCCCGCTGACCAGCGCCCCATGAGCACGTTCCTTCGCTCCGCCCGCCCCCTTCTCGTCCTTTCCCTCGCCGGCGCTCCGCTCTTCGGCGCCGACGCCATCCCGGCGACCGCGGCGGTGACGCCCCGCTCCGACGCCCACGGCAATCCCATCCGCCGGGCCCGCACCGGCCACGTCTCCAACTACGACGAGGCCAAGGTGGGCGCGTACACCCTGCCCGACCCGCTCGTGCTGGCCAGCGGCGAGCGCGTGACCCGCGCGGCGACCTGGTTCAATCTGCGCCGGCCTGAGATCCTCGAACTCTACCGCGAAAATATCTTCGGCCGTGTGCCCGACAGCGCGCCGCCGGTGCGCTTCTCCGAGGGCGCCACCGATCCCCAGGCGTTGGGCGGCACCGCCATCCGCCAGGAAATCATCGCTCACTTCGGCGCGGGCGCCGCGGGTCCGGACGTGCACGTCACCCTCTACCTGCCGGCGCATGCTCGGGGCCCCGTGCCGCTGCTGCTGCACCTGATCTTCGGGCTCGGCGCGCGGCCCGCCCGGCCGGCCGCCCCCGGCGCGGTCGTCGCCGCGGCTCCCCCCGCCGGGGCGCGGCGCTTCGTCGAGGTCGGTCCGATCGCCGATATCCTCGCCCGGGGCTACGGCTATGCGACGGTGCGCTACAGCGAGATCGAGCCCGATCTGGCCTGGGACGCGCCGGACCGGCCGGTCGGCGTGCGCGCGCTGGCCCTTGCCCCGGGCCAGACCCAGCCGGCGCCGGACGAATGGGGCACGGTCAGCGCCTGGTCGTGGGGCGCCAGCCGGCTGCTGGACTACTTCCAGGCGGATCCGGCGATCGATCCCAAGCGCATCGCGCTGATCGGCCATTCCCGCCTCGGCAAGACCGTCATCTGGTCCGGCGCCCGCGATCCGCGCTGGGCCCTGATCTATTCGAGCTGCGCCGGCGAGCTCGGCACTTCGCTCGCCCGCCGCGATTTCGGCGAGACCGTCGACGACATGGCCCAGAACTTCCCGTGGCAGTTCGCGGGCAACCTCCAGAAATACGCGGGGCACTGGAGCGACCTGCCGGTCGACACCCACATGGTGATCGCGCTCAACGCGCCCCATCCGGTCTTCATCGGCGGGGGCACCACCGACCAATGGTCGGATCCCCATGGCGAATTTCTGGCCGAGGTCGCCGCCGGGCCGGTCTACCGCCTGGTGGGCAAGACCGACCTGGGCGCCGCGGAGATGCAGGTCGATACGCCGCTCATCACCGGCGACCTCGGGTTCCACTACCACGACGGCGGCCATGCGATCACCCCCTCCGACTGGAAGGCCTTCCTCGCGTTCACCGACCGGTATTTTCAGCCCAAGCCCTAAGCGCCGGGAGCGCGCCACTGGGCATCATTCTCCCGCCGTCGTTCCTGCAGCCGGGATTGCTGGCGCTGGTCCGCCCGCGCGAGCCAGGTGGCCAGATCCGCCGACGAGATGCTGCCGGCGCCCAGGGCCTCGATGGCCAGGCGCTCGCCCCGGTCGTCGGTCGCCACCAGGCAGTCGGCGGCCGAGCGCGCCCGGCTCACCAGCTGGGCGATCACGTCGTCCGCGGTGGTGCCGGTCGGCGTGTAGATGTGCGCGAAGGTGGCCTGGCCGCCCGGGTGCTCGACCGACAGCTCCTCGCCGCGGCCGTCGAAGACCACCGTGACGCGCAGGGCCTCGGCATCATGCAGCAGGCGCATGGCTTGGGAGAGGCGCCGGCGGGCGTTCTCCCGATCGCGCTTGAGCAGCGCGCGCAGTTCCGGCCACGCGTGCATGATATTGGCGCCGTCGACCAGGAGGTGCTTCTGCTCCGGGACGGCCATGGCGTGGTTCGGCCGGGCCGGTCAGGCGACGGGCGCGGGCGGCTCCAGGTCGCGCGCGTAGCGCGCGAGCACCCCGGCGGAATGGGCGATGTAATAGCCGGCCAGCAGCTCGAAGGTCAAATAGGTCAGGGCGCTCTCGCCCCAGCCCGGCACCGGCCGGCCCGCGACCGTGAAATTATTGTAGAAGGCCGCCATGCGATAGACAATCCGGATGACGAAGAGGAGCGTGAGGCCGATGCCGAGATGCGCGTTCGGCGTGTAGAAGCGGCCGGAGGCGATGGTGGTGAAATGCGTGAGCCGCAGGGCCCAGCAGCCCAGGGCCAACCCGCCCGCCAGGCCGGCGGCCCAGCCGAGCATCAGCTGTGAATGGCCGAGGGTCGGCAGGAGGATCAGCAGGCTGAGCAGGGTGAAGACGCCGATGCTGAACTTCAGGCGCCCCGGCCGGAACTGCTGCTCGCCGATGGTGCGGCGCAGGCGCATGTAGATCCGCCACGCCACATAGACGGTGACCAGCAGGCCGATCAGGAGATGGGTGTTCATCGCGGTCGCCCCGAAAAGAGGCGGCGCAGTCTCCGGTCCACCGGGCGGCCGGGCAAGCCCGCATTCCCGGGCGATGGCGCGCGGGCGGGACGGACGGCCAAGGGCCGCGCCAGCCGCAGCCTTGGCGTATTTCCGGAACCGGCGCCGGGGCCGGGCTACTATGGGGGATGCCCGCCACCCTCGCCTCCCTGCATGAGCTCCTGATCGATGAACTGCGCGATCTTTACAGCGCCGAGACCCAGCTGGTCCACGCGCTGCCGAAGATGGCCAAGGCCGCCAGCAACCGCGAGCTGAAGAAGGGGTTCACCCACCATCTCACGCAGACGCGCGGGCACGTGCGGCGGATCGAGCGGGCGATGAAGCTCCTGCGCGCCTCGCCCCGGGGCAAAACCTGCGAGGCGATGAAGGGGCTGATCAAGGAAGGCGCGGAGGCGATCCAGGCGAAAGGCCCCGCCGCGGTGCGCGATGCCAACCTGATCGGAGCCGCCCAGCGCGTGGAGCACTACGAGATGGCCGCGTACGGCGCGACGCGCGCCTTCGCGGAAAAACTCGTCCAGGACCAGGTCGCGGCGCTCCTGCAGCTCACGCTCGATGAGGAAGGAGCGACCAACAAGAAGCTTGTCGAGATCGCCGAAACGGTGAACGACGACGCCTTTCTCGCGACCAACCGCCGCGAGGTCGTGCCCGAGACCATGCGGCGTCCCTCGCTGACGCTCTAGGCGGGGCGCACCAGCGCCAGATCGCTCCATTCGCCCATCGTTCGCGCGTCCGAGGCCCAGCGGGGGGCGGCCGACTCAAAATGGCGGCGGACTGCCGCGCCCTCGGTGGCGAGGATGCCGCTCAGCACCAGCGCGCCGCCTGGAGCCACCGCCGCGACCAGCGCCGCCGCGTGGGCCATCAGCACGTCGGCCTGGATGTTGGCGAGGACAACATCGGCCTGGCGGCCGGCGAGGCCGGCGCCCAGGTCCGCCACGAAGAACGGCACCCGGTCCTCGAGCGTGTTCAGCTCGGCGTTCTCCATGCTCACTCGAACGGCCTCCGGATCGTTGTCAAAGGCCGCCACGTCGCCCGCCCCGAGCAGCACCGCCGACAGCGCCAGGATCCCCGAGCCGCAGCCCGCATCGACGACGGAAAATCGCGGCTTCCTTTCGGCCAGGCCCACCAGCCGCTCCACGCAGAGTCGCGTGGTCTCGTGGTTGCCCGTGCCGAAGGCGAGCCCCGGATCGAGCCAAAGGACCGCGTCCCCCGGCGGCAGCTGGAACCGGGGGCGCTCCCAGACCGGCACCCAATGCAGCCGCCCGAACTGCCAGGCCTTGAAATGCTCGCGGTAGCTGTCGCGCCAGTCGCTCTCGGGCAGTTCCCGGACCGCCGGCGGCCCGCAGGCGCCCGGGGGCAGCCGCTGGGCCAGGGCCGACCATTGGGCGCGCGCCTCGGCCTCGCTCGCGAAGATGCCAAGCAGCCAGGCGCGCCGGGCCAGCGCGTCCTCGCGCAGGCTCCAGCCGTCCTGGCCCTGCTCCAGCAGCACCTCCTCGATGGCATCGGCGGTGGCGGCGGGGATCTCGGCCTTGATTTCGGTCAGGGGCATGGGTGAGCCGCGAGCATTTGCGCTCCCCGCGCGGGTGGCAAGCGGCTCACACGGGCCTTATGGCTTGCCAGCGCCCAGGCCGATTCGGGAAAATCCCCCCGTTGCGGCGAACGTCTCCATCTTTCCGGTGCCGGCGGACTTGGGCCGCCCTCCTCGTCCTCGGATGGGCCGCCCTCACGGGCCGCACGGGAGCGGCCGAAGCCGGCCTCGATCCGGTGGTTCTGCAGCTCAAGTGGCTGCATCAATTCCAGTTCGCCGGCTACTACGCCGCGCAGGCCCAGGGCTACTATCGCGCCGCCGGGCTGGACGTGCGGCTGCGGGAGGCGGTGCCGGGCCAGGATCCGACGGATGCGGTCCTCGACGGCCGCGCCAATTTCGGGGTGGGGACCTCCGAACTCCTGCTGCGCCGCAAGGCCGGGGCGCCGGTCGTCGTCCTGGCCACCATCTACCAGCATTCGGCGCTGGTCCTCCTGGCCCGGCACGAACCGGGCCTCGACGACCTGCAGGCCCTGAGCAACCGGCCGATGATGATCGAGCCCCTCTCGGCGGAGCTCTTTGCGTACTTCAAATATGAGGGGATCGACCCCAAGAAGCTGCATCTGCAGGACCACACCTTCGACGTCCGCGATCTCATCAGCGGCCGCGTCACGGCGATGTCCGGATATTCGACGGATGAGCCGTTCCAGCTGAAGCAGGCCCACCTCGATTTTCTCACCTTCACCCCGCGGGCCGGGGGGATCGATTTCTACGGCGACAACCTCTTCACCACCGAGAAGGAGCTCCATGATCATCCCGCGCGGGTGGAGGCGTTCCGCCGCGCCAGCCTGCGGGGCTGGGAATACGCCATGGCCCACCGCGAGGAGATGGTCGACCTGATCCTCCGCTCCTACAGCACCCGCAAGAGCCGCGCGCACCTCATGTTCGAGGCCGAGCATACCGCGGCCCTGATGCATCCGGAGCTGATTGAGATCGGGCACACGAATCCCGGGCGGTGGCGCCATATCGCCGACACGTACGCCGAGCTGGGCATGCTGCCCGCGGCCTACCCGCTCGACGGCTTCCTCTACGATCCGAACGCGCCGCCCGATCTCACCTGGCTCTACTGGTCGCTGGCCGGGGCCACGCTGCTGGCCATCGGGGCCCTGGGCTGGGCCCTCCCGCTGGTGCGCCTCAACCGCCGGCTGCGCCAGCAGATCGCCGGCCGGGAGCGGGCGGAGGCGCAGCTCCGGGCGGCCGTCGCCGCGGCGGAGCAGGCCAACCAGGCGAAGAGCCAGTTCCTGGCCATGATCAGCCATGAAATCCGCACGCCGATGAACGGCGTGATCGGGATGACCTCGCTCCTGCTCGACTCCCCGCTGTCGGACCGCCAGCGCGACTGGGCCGAGACCATCCGCCTGTGCGGCGGCTCCCTCCTCACCGTCATCAACGACACGCTCGACTTCTCGAAGATCGAATCCGGGCGGCTCGAACTCGACAGCCAGCCCTTCTCGCTGCGGGGCTGCCTCGCGGGCGCCTGCGAGGTGGTCGCCGGTCGCGCGGCGGAGAAGCAGCTGACCCTGGGCTGGCAGGCGGACCCCGCCGTGCCCGACACCTGGCGCGGCGATGGCGCGCGGCTCCGCCAGATCCTCCTCAACCTGCTCGGCAACGCGGTCAAGTTCACGGACCGGGGCGAGGTCGCGCTGACCGTGCTCCGGGGCGGCGACCCCTCCGAGCTCGCCTTCGCCGTGCGCGACACGGGGATTGGCATCTCGCCGGACGTGCAGCCGCGGCTCTTCCAATCCTTCGCCCAGGCCGACGCCTCGATCGCGCGCCGCTATGGCGGCACGGGCCTCGGGCTCGCGATCAGCAAGCGCCTGTGCGAGCTGATGGGCGGGCGGATCTGGATTGAAAGCCAGGAAGGACAGGGATCGACGTTCCGGTTCACCGTGCGCCTGGAACGGGCCGAGGCCAGCGACTTGCCGCCGGCGCCGGCGGCAACCGGCGCGCCCGCGCCCGAGGCGTTCCGCCCGTGCGAAATCCTCCTGGCGGAGGACAATGCCGTCAACCGGACGATCGCCCTGCACATGCTCGAGCGGATGGGCTATCGGGCGGATCTGGCGGGCAATGGCCGCGAGGTGCTGGCGGCGCTCGACCGGAAGGCCTACGACGTGATTCTGATGGATGTGCAGATGCCGGAGCTCGACGGCCTGGAAACCGCCCGCACCCTCGGCCGGCGCGGCGGGCCCCGCCCCTGGATCATCGCGCTCACGGCGCAGGCGATGCCGGGCGATCGCGAGGCCTGCCTCGCGGCCGGCATGGACGACTATCTGGTCAAGCCGCTCACCTCCGACGCCCTGGCCGCGGCCCTCGTCCGCGTGGGCGTCCGCGCCTAGCGCGCGCCCCCGCTCAACCGGGCGATCACGGCGGGCAGCAGGGCATGCTCCGCCGCGTGGACCCGGGCCGCGAGGGTCTCGACGGTGTCCGTCGGCTCAACCGGCACCGGGGCCTGCGCCACAATCGGGCCGCCGTCGACCGCGAGCGTGACATAGTGCACCGTGCAGCCGGTCGTCTTCACCCCGCTGCGCAGCGCCTGGCCAATCCCGTCCAGGCCGGGAAACTGCGGCAGCAGGCTCGGGTGCAGATTGATGATCTTCCCCGCGAAGGCACCGAGGAATCCCGGCTTGAGGACGCGCATGAATCCGGCGAGGACCACCAGGTCCGGCCGTTCCGCCTGAACGGCGGCGATGAACCGCTGCTCCCCCTCCCCCTCCAGCTTGGTCCGGAACGGGGCTGGATCGACAAACCGGGCCGGCACGCCGAACGGCGGGCCCAGCGCGAGGATGCCGGCGGCGGGCTGGTCCGAGAAGATTGCGACCACCTGCGCCTGGCCCAGCCGCCCGGCCCGCTGCGCCTGCAGGATCGCCTCGGCGTTCGAACCGCGGCCGGAACCGAGGAGGACGACGCGCATGATCAAAGGCGACCGCCGGCCTTCAGGGCCGCGATCTTCTGCGTCGTGCTGTGCCCCGGCAGAAAGGGCATGAAGCGGATCTTCGCCCCCGCCGCCTCGAGCGCGGCGCGCTCCGCCGGATCGAGCGTGGCCAGAGTGTAGTCGCCCGCCTTGCAGTAGACGTCGGGCCGCAGCGCGCGGATTTCCCGGTCCAGGCGCTTGCCCCGGAAGATGACAACCGCGTCCACGTACGGGAGGGCGCCGAGGGCCCGGGCGCGCTCCCCCTGGCCCTGCACGGGGCGGGTCGGGCCCTTCAGCCGCCGCGTGCTGGCGTTCGAATTCAGGGCGACAAACAGCGCGTCGCCGAGCCGGCGGGCCCGCTGGAGGTAGTGCCGGTGCCCCGGATGGAGCAGGTCGAAGACGCCGTTGGTCAGCACCACCCGCCGGCCGGCGGCGGCCAGGCGGCGTCGCCGGGCGATCGCGGCATCCAGCGTCAGGAGCTTGCGGTGGCCGGCCATGCCCACGCGCCGGCTCAGAAGAACTTCTTCGCTTTTTCGAAGAAGCTGCGGGAGGTCGGCTCGGCGGCGTCGCCGCTGACCCGGCCAAAGTCCTCGAGCAGCTTGCGCTGCTCGGCGGTGAGGGCCGTCGGCACCTCCACGTGCACGCGGACCAGCTGGTCGCCATGGCCCCCGGAGCGCAGCCGCGGCATGCCCTTGTCACGGAGACGGAAGGTCGTGCCGCTCTGCGTGCCCACGGGAATCTTGAGCGAGGCCTTGCCCGAAAGCGTCGGAACCTCGATCGCGCCCCCCAGGGTAGCCAGGGTAAACTTGATCGGAATCTCGCAGAAGAGGTCGTCGCCCTGGCGCTCGAACAACTCGTGCTCCTTGACCGTGAGCACAATGTAGAGGTCACCCGCCGAGCCTCCGGCCGAGCCGGCCTCGCCATTGCCCGCCGACCGCAGCCGCGAGCCCGTGTCGACCCCGGGGGGGATCCGCACGGTCAGCTTGGTCGTCTTGGGCATCCGCCCCTCGCCCCGGCACTCCGCGCAGGGCTTCTCGATCTTGCGGCCGCTGCCGCCGCAGGTCGGGCAGGTCTGGGCAAAGACGATGATGCCGCCGGAGCGGCGGACTTGTCCGGAGCCCTTGCAGGTCGGGCAGGTGACGCGCTTGGTGCCCGGTTCGCCGCCGGACCCGTGGCAGCGCTCGCAGGTCGCCAGCTTGCGGAAGGAAATCTCGCGCTCGAATCCGCGCGCCGCCTCCTCGAGTGTGATCTCGAGGTCATAGCGCAGGTCGGCGCCGTCATGGCCGCTCTCCCGGCCGCGGCCGCCGCCGAACATCTCGTCGAAGATCCCGCCGCCGCCGCCCTGGTTGAAGACGTCGCGAAAGATGTCGAAGGGATCGTGGCCGCCAGCGCCGCCGCCGCCGCCGCCCGGACCCGCAAAGGCCGCGTGACCATAGCGGTCATAGGCGGCGCGCTTCTCCTGGTCCTGCAGCACCTCGTAGGCCTCGGAGACCTTCTTGAACATCTCCTCCGCCTCCTTGTTGCCGGGGTTCTTGTCCGGGTGGTACTGGATCGCCTTCTTGCGGTAGGCCTTCTTGAGCTCCTCCGCCGTGACCGTCCGCTCCACGCCGAGCAGCACGTAGAAATCTTCCTTGGCCGCCATGGTCAGCTTTCCGCGCCTCCCTTGGGGGCCGGGCCGCTGGACACCACCACGGAGGCGGGACGCAGCAGGCGGCCGTTGAGGGAGAAGCCCGGCCGGACGACCGTGAGGACATGCTCGGCCGGGACCTTCGGATCAGCCTGGTGCGAAATGGATTCGTGCTGGTGCGGATCGAACGCGAGGCCGGCGGGATTGATCTCCTTGAGGCCGTGGTTGGCCAGCGCGCTCTTCAGCTGCTGGAGCACCATTTCCACCCCGTCGGTCAGGGTCTTGAGATCGGCCTTGGGCTGGCGGGCGGCCGCGAGACCCAGGGCCAGGTTATCCAGGGCCGGCAGCAGGTCTTCCAGGACGCGGGAGGAGGCATAGAGCCGGAGCTCGTCCTTTTCCCGGACCGTGCGGCGGCGAAAGTTCTCTAAGTCAGCTGCCACCCGAAGGTAACGATCGTGGTTATCCACCGCCTCCTTCTTGGCCGCCGCCAGGGGGTCCAGCTTGGTTCCCTCCATGGCGGGCATGACGTCGGCGGAGGGCGGAACGGAGGGATCGGCAGGAAAATCGTCGGAGGCAGGCATGCGGAAGTAAAAGGCGCTAACCTATACGAAATTTTCCGTCAGGAGCAAGATCGTGGTCGCGTCCGCCGCAAAGGTGAAGGTTCCCCCATAGGGCAACAGGAGATTGTCCCCGGGGTCGACGGCAAAAGGACGCTTCTCGCCGCCGCCCTCCGCCTGGAGCGAGAGCTGGCCGCGGACCACGCTGAGGAGCCTGGGCTGCTCGCCGGCGGCGACGTGGAGGCGCTCGCCGGCGCCGAGCAGGACGCGGCGGATCCGGAATTCCGCGCAGTCGGCGATCACGCCCGAGGTCGGCGAACCCCGCACCAGCTCGGCCTCGTAGTCGTCCCAGCGGATGCTGCGCAGCGACTCGGCGATATGCAGCTGGCGGGGACGGCCGTCCAGCCCTACCCGGCCCCAGTCATGGACCCGGTAGGTGGTGTCGGAATTCTGCTGGATCTCGAGGATGAGATTGCCGGCGTCAATCGCATGGACCTCTCCGCTCCGGACCAGGATCGAGTCGCCGGCGGCCACCGGAAAATGATGCACGCAAGCCTCGACCGTGCCATCGGCCAGGGCGCGCTCGAATTCCGGCCGCGTGACCCCGCGGCGCAGGCCGACGATCAGCTCCGCGTCCTGGGCGGTGTGGGCGATGTACCAGTTCTCGGTCTTCGGCTCGCCGTGGAGTTCAGTCGCGACGGCCGCCGGGGGATGCACCTGCAGGCTGAGGCGCTCGTGGCAGTCGAGCCACTTCACCAGCAGGGGAAACGGCCTTCGCGCCGGCCAGCGCGGGCCCATGACGGCGGCGGCCTGCTCGGCCAGCAGACGGCGGAGGGTCCAGCCCTGCCACGGGCCCCCGCGGACCAGCGACTGGGCCTCCGGCCGGTCGACGATCTCCCAGCTCTCGCCGATCGGACGGCCGGCCGGCAGCGGCCGGCCGAAGACCGCGTCGAGGGCGCGGCCGCCCCACACCCGTTCCTGATAGAGGGGGGTGAAGCGGAGGGGTTCGCGCAGATGCATGGCTAAATTCAAAGATACTCCGGCAGCGTCAGGATTTACATTTGACCGGTCCGGATGTTAGCGTGAGACACACGTTCTCGTTCGGTCTGCTACCACAAATGCCCAAGTCGGAGACTTCAAACCCAAACGGCGGCCGGTCTTTCCCGCCCGCCCGGTCCACCCCGAACTGGGTCGCGGCCTCCGCCTGCGTCCTTTCCGGACTCTTCCTGCTGGTCGCCTTCATCGATTACAGCCCGGGGCAGAGCCGGTTCTTCAACACCAATCCGACCGAGCACAATATCGCGGGCAGCTTTGGGGCGACGCTCGCCCAGAAGGCCTTCCTGAGCATCGGCCTGGCGACGTGGCTGATCCCGATCTTCCTCTTCTGGCTCTTCTACCTCGCCCTCCGCAACCCGCGGCGGCTGACCCCGCTGCGCTTCGCCGCCATGGTGGGGGCGATCCTCGCCGGCGCCGGGTTGCTCGCGATGGTGGACTTCCTGCCCAAGTACGATGACACGAACTACTTTCCGCACGGTCTGGGCGGCGTGCTGGGCGGCGTCATCTATGCGCATGCCCTGCGCGACATGGTCGGCGACTTTGGCACCGTCCTGCTGCTGGGCGCCGTCTATATCCTCAGCCTCGTCTTCATCTTCACCCAGGACATCGGGGCCGAGGTCGACAAGCTGCTCGCGCAGTTCTCGGCCTGGCGCGCCGAGCGGGCGGCCAACCGCGCGCTGCTGGCCGGCCAGCGCGACCGCGCCAGCATGGCCAAGCGCAAGGCGGAGCCCGCCCCGGCCGTCCGCGCCCCCCTGGAACTGAAGGCGCTGGATCCGGAGAAAGCCAACGTCCTCGTGGCCAAGTTCGACCCGAAGGCCGCGGCCGCCAAGGCCGCCACCGACGCCAAGGCGGCATTTGAGGCCGCCAAGGCCCGTGAGACCAAGCTCGACCCGAAGGCGGGGGCCGACAAGCCGCTTGCCGGCAAGTTCGCGCTGAACATCGTCAAGCCGGAGGAGACAAAGAAGGCCAAGGCGGCGGTGCCGGTCAGCGTTGATGACAACTACCAGTTTCCCGCGATTTCCCTGCTGAAGGAGCAGGTGCGCCAATCCGTCCAGAGCAGCGAGGAGGAGCACCGGCGCAATGCCGAGAATCTCCTGCGGATCCTGGGCGAGTTCGGCGTCGAGGTCACCCTCGGCGAGATCCACGTCGGGCCGGTCATCACCCGCTACGAAGTCGTGCCCGCCCCCGGTGTCCGCGTCGAAAAGATCTCCGGCCTGGACAAGAACATCGCGCTCGGCATGCGCGCCCAGTCCGTCCGCATCCTGGCGCCGATTCCGGGCAAGGCCGCGGTCGGTGTCGAGGTGCCGAATGAGAAGCCGACCCCGGTGGGCCTCCGCGAGATCATCGAGAGCGAGGACTGGAGCTCGTCCAAGGCCGAGCTGCCGATCGCGCTCGGCAAGGACGTGTCGGGCAAGCCCCTGATCTCCGACCTGACCAAGATGCCCCACCTTCTGATCGCCGGCGCCACCGGCTCCGGCAAGTCGGTCTGCATCAACGCCATCGTCGCCTCGATTCTCTACTCGAAGAGCCCCCATGACGTGCGGCTGATCATGGTCGACCCGAAGGTGGTCGAGCTGAAGATATTCAACGCGCTGCCGCACATGCTGATTCCGGTGCTGACCGAGCCCAAGAAGGTGCCCGCCGCCCTCAAGTGGCTGCTGCGGGAGATGGAGCAGCGCTACCAGATCTTCGGCAAGGTGAATGTCCGCAACATCATCGGCTTCAACCACCGGAAGAAGGGGCCCAAGGACGAGCCGGTGCCGGATGCGCAGGGCGCCCTGCCCGGCGTCGATCCCCTCGCCCTGGACGACGGCATCGAGATCCCCGACCACATGCCGTACATCGTGGCGATCGTCGATGAGCTCGCCGACCTCATGATGGTGGCGCCGGCGGAGATCGAGACCAACGTCGCCCGCCTGGCCCAGCTGGCCCGGGCCGCCGGCATCCACCTCATCATCGCGACGCAGCGCCCCTCCGTGAATGTCGTCACCGGCATCATCAAGGCCAACCTGCCCTCGCGCATCGCCTTCCAGGTGGCCTCGCAGATCGACTCGCGCACCATCATCGACGTGAAGGGGGCGGAAACCCTGATCGGGCGGGGCGACATGCTCTTCACCCCGCCGGGCAGCTCCGCCATCCTCCGGGCCCAGGGCGCGTTCGTGGCCGACGACGAGATGCAGGCCATTGTCGACTACCTCAAGGAGAACAACGACCCGCCGGTCTACGCCCAGGCCGTGCAGCAGCAGATCGAGCGCACCGCCCGCGAGGACAACGAGGACGGCGACGACGGGGACGAGGACGACGAGATGGGCGACGACGGCGAACTCTACCAGCAGGCCATCGAGGTCCTGAAGTCCACCAAGCGCGCCAGCACCTCCATGCTGCAGCGCCGGCTCCGCATCGGCTACAACCGCGCGGCCCGGATCGTCGAGATCATGGAGGAAAAGGGCATCGTCGGGCCCGAAAACGGGTCCAGCCCCCGGGAAATCCTGGTCGACCTCGATTCGCTCTGATCCCGCGCCACTTCCTGCTTTCCCTTCTTCGTAAAAGCTTCTAAGAGACTTCTATGCAGACCATCGGTGAACGGCTGGAAGACGCGCGCAAACGAAAGGGCATCTCCATCCGGGAAGCGGCCGAGGCGACCAAGATCCGCGGCGACTATCTGCAGAAGTTCGAGAGCAACCAGTTCGACATCGACCTGTCGGCGATTTATCTCCGCGGCTTCCTCCGCAATTACGCCTTCTTCCTGAAGCTGCCGACGCAGCGGATCCTCGACGACTACGAGGCGCTCGGGCGCGGCGACTCCCGGCCGCACGCGCCAAGCCGCGAAGTCTACGGCCGGATGGATCTCTCCATCGCCTCGGCGGAAGATCGCGCCGACCAGGCCGCGGCTGGCGAGGCCGCCACCCGGCCCAATCCCCCTCTTTCCCGCGGCCACAACAATCTGCCGAAGGCGCCGGCCGTCGATCCGGCCCTCGTCTTCAAGGGCGGGATCGCCCTCGCGGCGGTGCTGGCGCTGGTCGTGATCGTCTGGATCGCGAAGTCGCTGCTGGGCGGGTCGGGCGCGGCCGCCACCGAGCCGCGCGGCGTCGCCGCGTCGGCCGAGCCGACGGTCACGCTGGTCGCCCTCGACACCGTGCGCGTGAGCGTGACTTTGATCAGCGGCAACCGCGTCCTCCTGCCGGAAACCACCCTCGAGCGGGATCAGAAGCTCGTCGTCACCCGGCCCGGCCCCGTGCTGATCCAGGCGGATGTCGGCTCTAACCTGCAGTTCGACGTCAATGCCCACCGCTACGCCATGCCGCCCGGCTCCAACCGGGTGAAGCTGGAGTAAGGCTCAGCGCAGCGCAACCGGGGCGCCGAGGACCTCGCGCAGGATGACCGCCCGCCGGAAACTGGCGGGATCGCGCAGTTCCGCCAGCCAGGGCGAGACGGCGCCCGCCGCCGGCTCCGGCATCACCACCCAGGATTTGACGTTGGCCGCGGCCTGGTCGAGCGCCCGCACCTGGGCGGAAAGCCGCTCCGACCGGGCAACGGCCGCCTGGGCCTGCTCCTCGCTGAATGCCGGACGCGCCGGCGGCATCCGGGGCGGATCCTCCTGGCGCCGCGCCAGGGTTTCCGCGCGGCGCGTCGGCCCCCCGAAGGGATCGACGGGCATGATCTCGCCGCGGCGCTCCGCAATCTTGCGCCGCACCTCGTCCTGCACGCGCTGGGTCCGCGCGGCCTCGTCGCCCGGCGCCGCCGGCTCGCCCGGGCGCTTCGCGCGCATCTTCTTCCAGCTGGCGATCAGCCACGCCGCCAGCGCGATCAGCATCGGCACGAGGCTGTGCATGTTGCCGAACAGCCGCTCAATCGGCTCCTCGCTGCGGAAGGAGGGGTCCATGGACGGGAACCGCGCCTACTTCTTCTGTTCCGGCTGGGCGATGCTGCCGCGCATGGCGGTGTCGGCCTGGATGTTCTCCATCTTGTAATAGTCCATCACGCCGAGGCGGCCGGAGCGGAACGCCTCCGCCATGGCGAGCGGCACCTGCGCCTGGGACTCGACCACCTTGGCCTGCATCTCCTGGACCCGGGCGCGCATTTCCTGCTCGAGGGCGACCGCGGCCGCGCGGCGGATTTCCGCCTGGGCCTGCGCCATGTTCTTGTTGGCCTCGGCCTGGGCGACCTGGAGGCGGGCGCCGATGTTCTCACCGACGTCGACGTCCGCGATGTCGATCGAGAGGATCTCGAAGGCCGAGCCCACGTCGAGGCCGCGGGCCAGCACCGTCTTGGAAATGCTGTCCGGCGCCTCGAGCACGTGCTTGTAGCTGTCGGCCATGCCGATCGTCGTCACGATGCCCTCGCCCACCCGCGCGATGATCGTCTCCTCCTTGGCGCCGCCGACGAACCGGTCGAGGTGGGTGCGGACCGTGACGCGGGCCTTCACCTTCACCTGGATGCCGTCCTTGGCGACGCCGTCGATCGTCGTGCGGCCGCTCTCGGGATTGGGGCAGTCGATCACCTTCGGATCGACGGAGGTGCGGACCGCCTCGACCACCGACTTGCCCGACCCCTTGGTCGCCAGGTCGATGGCGCAGGCCCGGTCCCAGTCGAGGGTGATGCCCGCCTTCTGCGCGGCGATCAGCGCCTGCACGGTCGGGACCACGTTGCCGCCGGCAAGGTAGTGGGCGGCGATCTTGTCGGTGTTGAGGGGGATGCCCGCCTTGACCGCGGTGATCCGGGCGGTGACGACGAGGTTGTAGGGCACGCCGCCGAGGCGCATGCCGATTAGGTTCATCACGCTGACCGGGGCGCCGTTCATGCGGGCCTTCAGCCAGGTGCCCAGGTAGGACAGAAAGATCCCCACGAGGACCAGGAGGACGATGCCAATGACGATCAGGACGACGAGCGGGAGGTTTTCAGTCATGAGAGAAGGAAGCGGGAGCTAGAGTTGGGAGACGATGAGGCGGAAATTGTCGATGCCGGTGACGCGCAGGACGGCGCCGAGGGGCGCGTGGCCGGTCTGGCAGAAGGCCTCGTAGCGCTGGCCCGCGACCAGGACGTAGCCGCTGGGCGCCAGGGTGGTCAGCGCGGTGGCGTCCTGGCCCACCACGGCCTCGCGCGCGGCCAGGGGCGGCTGCGCGGCGCCGGAGGTGGCATGCACGATCAGCCCGCGGCCGAAGCGTGTCTTGGGCAGGATCGTGAGCTCGAAATAGATCGTGAAGGCCAGGAGCGCCGCCGCGACCAGCCCGGCCGTCCCCGCGCCGAAGAGCCCGAAGCGGTCGTAGGCCACGGCACAGCCCGCCAGCATCACCGCCGCGCCGACCGCGGCCAGGAGGAAACTGGCCGCGAAGATGTCCATCGCCAGCAGGACGATGCCAACCGCGAAAAGCAGGAGGACGACACTCATGATTTCAGCGGTTCGACGACCAAGCCGAAGTCCGAACAGCCCCGCACCACGACCGGGGTGCCGGCCGCGATCGAACCGACCTCCACCTTGGCCTCGTAGCGCCGGCCCTCGATCTCGACCTGGCCGCCGGGACGCAGCGCCGTCATCGCGCGCGCCTCGCGGCCGATGAAGCTTTCGAGGCCCTGGCCCGAGGCCGTGCCGGCGGTCTGGGCGGAACCCCGGACATGGGCGCCGACAATCAGGCGGTCCCAGACCCAGCCCTGCGGCAGAAAGCGGATAAGGACAAGGCCCAGCAGGGCGGCCAGCGCGGCCCCCAAGCCGAGATTTATCATGGGGCCGGCGAAGGCGTGGGCCGACCAAGCCACCTGCACGGGTTCGTTCGGCCAGAGGTCCGCCATCGACCAGAGGAGCGATCCGCCGATCAGCAGGACGCCGATCACGCCGAGAAAGCCCGCGCTGTGGAAGAAGACGAGTTCGAGGAGAAGCAGGACGGCACCCAGGGCAAAGATCAGGACCGGCTCGTGCCCGGAGAGGCCCGCCACGTGGCTGCTGAGAAAGACCGTGCCCAGGAGCAGGACGCCGGCGACGCCGAAGATATTGAAGCCAGGGGTCTTGAATTCGATGAAGAGGGCCAGCAGGCCCAGGCCCAAGAGCACCGGGGAAAACTTGTTGAGGACGACGGAGAGCCGCTCCGACCACGTGATGTCCAGCCGCTCGATCGTGTAGTTTCCGGCGCCGAATTTCTTCGTCAGCAAGGCGTCAAGGTCCGGCGCGATGCCGGAACCGAGCAGCGGAACGGCCGGCTTTCCGTAGGGCTTCATCGCTTCGCTCGCCGTGAGCGACAGGAGCTCGCCCTTGGGCTTGATGACCTGGTCGTCGATCTTGAGCTCCGTGTCGGCGTCGATCATGGCCGAGACCACCTGGCCCCGGTAGCCCTTCCCCTCCGAGATCGAGCGCATCCGCGCCTTCAGGTAGCTCACGAGCTTCTGCTTCATCGTGGCGTCGACGTCCTGGCCGGTCGAGGTCACGGGTGCCGCCGCCCCGATGATGCCGTCGGGGGAGAACCAGATTTCGCTCGTGGTCGCGGAAATGAAGGAGCCGGCCGACATGGCCTCATTGTCCACATAGGCGATCGTCAGTCCCGGAAAGCGGGCGAGCGCCTCCATCATTTCCAGGGTGACGTCGATGGCGCCACCCGGCGTCTTGAGGTCGAGGACCACCGCGTCGGCGTGCTGCGCGATCGCATCCTTGAGGCCACGGCGCAGGATGTAGAGCTGCGGCTCGGCGATCTCCTCGCGGAGCGGGATGACCACCACGCGCTTGGGCGGAGTGACCTCCACGGCCCGGGCAGAAAAACCGCCGACCGACGCTGCCAAGGCACCCGCCAGGATCTGGAGCCAACGCCGCATGATGGACTCTTATTACTACGGCCGACCGGGGGGTTACGCAAGCGCGGTATCCCCACCTAAGCCGCTGCCAGGACGATGCATGGGGCAATTTCGCGTTTGGCGGGAGGGCGTATCGGGCTAGCGTGCCGGAGTGCCCACCTCCTGCCGTCTCTCGGTCAAAACGATCCCGGGTGCCTCGCGCAATGCGATCGAGGGCTGGATCGGCGAAGAACTCAAAGTGAAGGTGACCGCCCCCGCCGTGGACGGACGGGCCAATGCGGCGCTCTGTGAGTTCCTCGCCGATCAATTGGGAGTTCCGCGCCGGACGCTGATCCTCCTGCGGGGAGAGAAATCACGGCACAAGGTGATCGGGATCGAGCACGTCACCCCGGAAGATCTTCGGTGTAAGATCGAGGACCTCATCGCCCATCGCTAATCCGGGTTCCGTCGGGTTAACCCAGGGAAGGCGGTAATTCCCGGATGAAGGCCCAGGAGATCTCCGCGAGTTCGCCCGTATCATACCGGATCCTAAACCCTATCCTGGAGTCGTCCACGGCCACCTCGATCGGAATGGCTCGATCCGAAATTTCAGCGGCCTGCCTGATCGTCCTATGGGGTTCCAGGAAGGAAAGGCTGTCTTCAAATTCCACGCTGAACGCATCCTCCCACGAAAGATAACTCGCGTGCGTGATTTCGACCATGCGGGCGGTCCCGAACGGCTTCTTCAGCTGAACTCCCGTTTTCATCGTTTTCTTTCCCGTTTTATCTCCCGAACGACTGCGACGAGTTTTCGGCTTGGAATCCATCCTTCGAGGCTGCGAAACGTCACGAGATTGATGCGGCCGAGCTTTTTGCCCCCGGCGCTTCGTACGTGAACGTGCATGGCGGAGTCAATCTCCTATGCCTTCCGGGCCAAGACACCCCGGAAGATCTCCACCGACCGGGCCAGCTCGTCCGCCGACGCATTCAGCGGCGGCAGCAGCCGCAGCACATTCACGCCCGCCCCGGCCACCAGCAGCCCATTCTCCCGCAGGGCAACCGCATAGGGCGCGGAATCGACCAGCAGCTGCACGCCGACCAGGAAGCCCCGGCCCCGCACGCCGCCCACCTGCTTGGGAAATTCCGTCACGAGGCCCTGCAGCGCCTGGATCCAGGGCTTGCTGGCGCTGGTCACGTGCGCGAGCAGTTTCTCCCGCTCGATCACGTCGAGCGTCGCCAGCGCCGCCGCGCAGGCGAGCGGGGTCCCGCCAAAGGTCGTCCCATGCGAGCCCGGCTGGAAGAGCTCGGCCGCCCGCTCCCCCACCCAGATGGCGCCGATCGGAAAGCCGCCGCCCAGGCCCTTGGCCATGGCGATCGCGTCCGGCCGGATGCCCGCCTGCTCAAAGGCGTAGAAGGTGCCGGTCCGGCCGATGCCGCACTGCACCTCGTCGACCATCAGGAGCAGGTTCTTTTGGTCGCAGAGCCGCCGCAGCCCGACCAGGAACTCGGGCGTGCAGGGATTGATCCCGCTCTCGCCCTGGATCGACTCGACGAAGATCGCCGCGGTGTCGTCGTCGACCAGGTCGGCGAAGCTGCCGAGGTCGTTGAGCCGTCCGAAGGAAAAGCCCGGAACCAGCGGCCGGAAGCCGCGCTGGATTTTCTCCTGCGGGGTCGCGCTCATCCCGCCGAACATCCGGCCGTGAAACGCCTTCTCCGCGCAGATGACCTTGTAGCACTTGGCCTCCTCCCCGACTTTGCGCATCCCGTGCAGCCGCGCGAGCTTGAGCAGGCCCTCGTCCGCCTCGGCGCCGCTGTTGCAGAAGAACACCCGGCCCGGCCCGGCATAGCCGACCAGCCGCCGGGCCAGCTCACCCTGGTTCGGATTCCGGAAGAGATTGCTGGTGTGGATCAGCTCGGCCGCCTGCTGCTGCACCGCCCGCACCCAATGGGGATGGCAGTGGCCGATCGCGTTGACCGCGATGCCGGAGGTGAAGTCGAGGTAGGCGTTGCCCTGGTCGTCCCACACCTGCGTCCCCTGGCCGCGGACGATCGTCAGCGGCGCGCGGGCGTAGTTCTTCATCACGTGCGCGTCGTAGAGCTCCGCCGCGCTGCTGCGGATCAGGGAAGGGTTCATCCGTGCACGATTTCGGTGCCGATGCCCTTGTTGGTGAAGATCTCGAGCAGCAGGCTGTGGGGCAGGCGCCCGTCGATGAAATGGACCCGCTGGACGCCCTCCTCCAGGGCGCGGACGGCGCTGCCGACCTTCGGCCGCATCCCATGGTCGATGATCCCCTTCTTTTTCAGGTCCTCGACCTGGCTGATCTTGAGCGTGGAGATCAGCGAGGCGGGATCAGGCGGGGCCGCGAGGAGCCCGGGGACGTCGCTCATGTACACGAGCCGCCGCGCCCGCAGGGCGCTGGCCACCCGGCCGGCCACCAGGTCCGCGTTCACGTTGTAGGGCTTGCCGTCGAGCCCCTCGGCCACGGGAGAAATCACCGGCACGAAGCCCTCGGCGATCTCCTTCTTGATCAGTTTCACCTTCACCTCCGTGACCTCGCCGACAAAGCCCAGGTCGATCTCGTTGCCATCCTCGTCCCGGGTCATCTTCTCGCAGACGAGGACGCTGTCGCCCGGGAGGCCGCTGGGCTTGCCCTTGGCGCCGGAGATGGCCTCGCAGACGGCCTTGTTGACGATCTCGTCCAGGGTCTTCTTGACGATGGCCACGGTGGCCTCGTCGGTCACCCGGAGGCCCTTGATGAAATTCGCCTTGAGGCCCGACTCCGCCATCGCGCGGGTGATGGCCTTGCCGCCGCCGTGGACCACGACGACGTTGACGCCGACCGCGGCCAGGAAGGCGATGTCAAAGGCGACGCGGGTGCGGACGACCGGGTCGGGGTCGTCCATGAAGCTGCCGCCGTACTTGACGACGAAGGTCGCCCCCCGGAAATCCTGGATGTACGGCAGGGCCTCGAGGAGCACCTCGGCCTTGGCCGTAACTTCAGCGACGTTCATTGCGCATGCAGGTTCGGGATCAACGTGAAGGAGTCATAATGCACCCGCGCCGTCCTTTTCCATAATAATTTTGAGGGAAAAATCGGCTTCACTCCGAGGCCTCGTCCGCCCACTGCTGTCGGAGTGCCCGACGCCGCCCTCTCCTTTCCCAATCGGGAAGCCCACCGTGCCTGGCTGGCCAGCCAGGGCCGGCTGCCCGCCGGCTTCCGTGTCGGCCGAACTGAGTTCGCCTTCACGCCGCGCGAGGCGCCCAAGCCGGCGAAAATGACGCTCACCCTGATCGCGCTCGACCGGCCCTCGCCGGACTTCGGCGCCGTCTTCACGCGCAATGCCCTCCCGGGAGCCCCCGTCCTGGTCGGCCGCCGGCGGCTGCAGGAAGGGGCCCTGGGCGCCATCATCGTCAACAACAAGATCTCGAATGTCTGCGCGCCGGGCGGCGAGGCCGCCGCGGAGCAGATCAGCGCCGAAACCGCCCGATTGCTGGGCTTCGCGCCCAGCCAGGTGCTGCCCAGCTCCACCGGCGTCATCGGCTGGGGCCTGCCGGTCGAAGCCATGCTCGCAGCGCTGCCCCAGGCGGTCGCCGCGCTGGCCGGCGGCTCGATCCTGCCCGCGGCCGAGGGGATCGTGACCACGGACCTCTATCCCAAGATCCGCCGCGCCCAGGTCGGAGGCGGCTCGATCGTCGGGATCGCCAAGGGCGCCGGCATGATCGAGCCGAATCTGGCGACCATGCTCGTCTACCTCCTGACCGACTTGGCGGTGCCACGCGCCGAGCTGCGGGCGATGCTGGCCCGCGCCGCCGACGCCACCTTCAATGCCATCAGCATCGACAGCGACACCAGCACCTCGGACACGGTCGCCATCGTTTCCTCCGGCCTCGTCCCCTGCCCCGACCAGGCGGCGTTCGCCCGGGGCCTGGAGGAGGTCTGCGCCGCCCTGGCCGAGGATGTCGTCCGCAATGGCGAGGGGGTCCGCCATGTCCTGCGCGTGACCGTGCGCGGGGCCACCGACGCCACGTTCGCCCGGGCCCTGGGCAAGGCCGTGGTCAACGCCCCGCTCTTCAAGTGCGCGGTCGCGGGCAACGACCCGAACGTGGGACGGCTGGTCCAGGCGATCGGCAAGTATGTCGGCGCCCAGCCGAAGGTCGCCGATCTCTCGCGCCTGAGGCTGCGGCTGGGCGGCATCGAAATCTTCGCGCAGGGCATCTTCCAGCTGAACCCGGACAAGGAAAAGGCGCTGGCCGATCACCTGAAGGGGGCCGAGCTCTACGCCAGCGCCCCGCCCAGGGAAGGCGTCTTCGCGCCGCCGATCGACTTCCCCCCGCACAGCCGCTGCGTCGAGATCGAGATCGATCTGGGCTCCGGGCCGGCCGGCGCGGTCGTTTTTGGCGGCGACCTGACCCACGAATACGTCAGCGAAAACGCCGACTACCGCAGCTAAGCGGATATTGAATCCCGAACCTCGTGATAGGCGAGATTTCGAATGATCGTGTTACTGAGGCCTCCTGAAATGTTTTCCGGAATTATTCCGTGAGCTCCATTGGCTGGGACCGGATCAGCGAGAACAGTTAGGCTGACTGGAGTTTGATGCGCTCGTCCTAATTCTTCCAATCGGCCCACCCCAATTTCTCCGAGGCGCTCGAGTCGCCGGCCAGGAAGTTTCTGCACCGTGGCCGCGAGCACCCGCCACTGTTTTGCCAAAGGGAAGATCGCCAGCCGACTGATTGAAGTATTCATGCCTCTGAAAAGGCTGGGCGAAACTCGACCACTCGCGGCATCGTATTTGTCAGAACAAATGGCCCTCAACACCTGCTCTCGCGATTCCAACCGCATATCGGTTCTCAAAAAACAGCTTGGCTGCAGCGCGCGGCAAACTCTCCAAGAGCCTCTGGAGGGATCACACCCTCTTCACCCATCGATTCTATGAAATAGCGGGCTCCATCAGGCATTATGGTGGCGTCGATCGTGCGCCCTTCGCGATCCTCCCAAGTGAGTTCAAAGTAACCTTCATCCGTCAAAAAAATACTGGGAGGATGTTGGGCTGTGACAAAATGGGCTGCTTGCAGGAATTTTTGGAAATTCCTGTAAGTTCCCCACCCCACCGCATGGCTGTGTTCACCGGTCCAACCATCGGGCCATCGGCTAAAATCGTGGAAGCGCTGATACCCGACGTCCCCAAGTTTAGCATAAACGAGACCAGGAAGCGCCGGGGGCACGTCGGTATCCATCCACGAAGTGACACTTGGCACCATCCGGCACATCACCGGACGAGGAGCCATCCATTGCCCATGTGCGACCGTGGGCTTCGGCATATCAGCGACGGGAGGCATAAAACGAATTAATATTCAGGTTTTAGTGTAGCAAGGAAGCTCGGCCTTACCAGCTCACGAAAGAACATTTCCTTTTGGACCTCATGGGCTTGGTCAAAAAGCACAACCGCTTGCTCCCAAAATAATTGCGAGTCCGAACCAAAACCCAGATCAACATCAAGCAGACATCCCTGTTTTGGTCCTGTTGGTGAAGCCAGCACTGAATTATTCGAAATTTGGACCCGACAAGCATGTCCTCTGCGTTCAAGTTCACTCACGATCTGGAGCGGCCGCGCCACTTCGCTCTTACCCCCGATCAACAGGTCGACCTGCAGGCACTCTTGCACAGGATTTGTAAAAAAATCCATGAACCGGAGACCCATGCGTTCTGGAACTTTCACCAATTTTAACGGCCGAATTTGGGCGAGCACCCAAGTAAGCATCTCTCGGTACGCGGACCATCCAGGATATTCAGTGCCATTCATGCCGAGAAAAAGGCATCGCGGGCCGACATGCAGCGAAAGCTGTTCTCCGTTCATCACCACCGTGGGCGCATATCGCAATTCAGGCATCGTCGCCCGGGCTGCATCCGGGATTTGTGCATGAGGCAGATCGGTTTGCTTCGGAAATCGTTCACGCACAGCGCTGTAAATCAGACCAGGAACAACCGTCGGACTTTGGTCGGTTTGAAAACGGACCTCTGTGATCGCGTTGACGATCGAACACGGCGTGATGCGCGTGGGCAGACGCAAATCAACAGATTTAGGCGAATCGGGCATTACCAAGGACTACTAACAACTAATCCCTGCCGTTTTTAAGCCAAGCTGGTTGTTTTCCTAAAAAAGCGCTATCAGGCCCCGCCTAACGGTTGACGTGGACGACCTTCGCGGGCGGAAACCCGTTGAAGTACGTGGCCGAGGCGTGGCTGTAGGCGCCGATGTTCACGCTGTAGACGTAGTCATCCCGCTGCAGGTCCGGCAGGTTCTCGGCCATCGAGACCACGTCCAGGGCGTCGCAGGTCGGGCCGAAGACCGAGCAGATCTGGGTCGGTCCCTTCTTGAACGCCTTCACCGGGTACTTGCAGTGGTCGAAGATGACGCCGGAGTAGGTGTGGTACACGCCGTCGTTGATGTAGTAGCACATCTTGCCGTCGCGCACCGCCTTCCCGGTGACCTGCGACACGGCATAGCCGGCGGAGGCGACCAGAAAGCGGCCGGGTTCGGCCAGGATCTGGATGTCCTTCGGAAAGAGCCGCTCGATCTCCGTGTTGATGACCTTGGCCAGCTCGCGGAAGGGCTTGACCGACGAATCATACGGCGCCGGGAAGCCGCCGCCGATGTCGATCAGGTTCATCTTGTGGTAGCCCCGGTCCTTGGCTTCCTGGAAGATGTTCGCCGTGAGGCTGAGCGCCTGGACGTAGTTTTCGAAGTTCGTGGTCTGGCTGCCGACGTGGAAACTGATGCCCTCGACGGTCAGGCCGACCCGGTCGGCCGCGAGGATCAGATCGACCGCCTCGCCCGGCGAGGCGCCGAACTTGGATGACAATTCCACCATCGCCCCGGTGTTCGGGACCTTGAGCCGCAGCGCGAGCCCGGCATTCGGCGCGTGCTTTTTGATCTTCTGGATCTCCTCCAGGTTGTCGAAGGTGACAAGGGGCTTGTACTGGTTCAGCTCCTCCAGGGTCGAGGTCGGCTTGGTCGGATTGGCGTAGATGATCTTGTCCCAGATCCAGTCCTGCCGCTGCTTGGCCGGCAGGTGCTTGATGTTCTCGTGGACGATCATGAACTCCGGCATCGAGGCGACGTCGAAGCTGGCGCCCTCCCGGTAGAGCGTCCGGACAATCTCCGGATCGGGGTTCGCCTTGACCGCGAAATAGACCTGGACGCGGGGGAGATACTTCCGGAACTGCCGGTAGTTCTTCCGCAGCTCGTCGTGATCGATCACGAAGAGCGGCGTGCCGTGCTTTTCGCCCAACTGTTTCAGCTGCTTCAGGGTGATCATCGGAAACGGGGTCGGGCGCGGCGGCTTTAGTCAGCCTCGTCGATCAGGAAGTTCTGGAACTGCCAGGGATCCTTCCGGTCGAGGTCCGGCTGGTTGAACCCCTTGAAGGCGTTCACCCGGCCCTCGAGCGGGGTCCAGTCGGACGGGGTCGAGATCCACTTGCCGAGATAGGGCTTGGCGATCTTGAGGACGTAGTCGTGCGGCATGTCGTCCGGCACCGTGATGCCCTGGGCGGGATTCTCGATCATCCACATGCAGGCGGCGACGACCGAGATGGCGACCTGCATGGTGGTCGCATTCTGGTGCGGGACCAGGCGGCGGGACTCCTCGATGCTGAGGTCGCTGCCGACCCACCAGGAATTGTAGGAGTGGCCCATCAAGAGGGCCCCGAGGATGTCGGCCCCCTTGGTGATCTCGTCGTTCATGATCCGCTGGTTCTTCACCAGCTCGTAATCATAGCCGCGCAGCTCGTTCAGCGAGGCGATGGCCATGTCGCAGGGGCAATACGCGTAATGCACCGTCGGGCGGTACACGGCCTTCTTGCCCTTCCAGACCGTCAGGCTGTCGGAAATCGTGAAGGCCTCGCCGTGGCGGACGACCATGCCGCTGATGCGGTAGTTCGGCACCCAGGAGCGGACCCAGGTGTTCATGCCCATCCGCGCGAGGCAGATCTGGTTCTGGGGGCCGTCCTTGTGGGTGTAGGCGTACTTCGGGAGCTTCTTCTCGTGCGTGCCCCAGCCCATCTCGGCGGTGGTGGTGCCCTCCTCGCGGAAGCCCTCGATGCTCCAGGTGTTGACGAACTCGTCGACCTGCTTCGGCTGGTCGGTGATCTGGGTGTCGCGCTCGCTGCAGTGGATCACCTTGACGCCCAGGTTCTGGGCCAGGTGGTTGAAGCTGCGCGCCGCGATCAGGCTTTGCAGCTCCTCCGCCGCCTTCCCCTTCACCTTCTTGTCGGCCAGGGTCCGGTGGCCGATGTCGAGGAGGCCCTGCTTGGTGAAATGGGAGATCAGGCCGGGATTGGCGCCGTGCTCGATCACCGCGGTGACGCCCTTGTCCTTCCAGGTGGCGATGCGCTTCCGCAGCTTCATATGCCGGTAGTAAAGCGTCCGCTGCTGCGGGGGCGTGTTCGGGCCGCCGGCGTACGGATCCCACAGCTCGGTCGAGGTGTTGATGTACATGACGCCGTGGTCATGGCACCACTGGAGGATCTCGATCGCGTCGATGTTCCAGGCGAGATCGATCAGGAGGTCGCCGGCGGAGACGTGCCGGCCCAGCAGCTTGGCCATGTTCTCCTCGGTCACGCGGTCCCGCACGAAACGGACGCCCTTGGAGGTCCAGGGCTTCAGCTTGGCCGCCTTGTTCTCAAAATCCATCACCGTGATGTTCCGCGCCGGCACCTTGATGTGCTTGAGCAGGATGGGCAGCGTGCACTCGGCGACCGCGCCGTAGCCAACGAAGAGGATTTTGTTCGGGAAGGTGATCATGGGGACGTCGTGATGAGTGAGAAAAGCGAAAGGTGTTCATCCGGGAAACACCCTCCGCTGACAAGTGTTTTTCCGGGAGCAACATCGCCCCGTCGCCGGCTTGTAACCCGCGGGGCCGGCGGCCGCCAAAACCGGCCCCCGGCCGGGCCCTTTTTCGGCCCGGCCGAACCGGCCGCTCAGACGAGGCCCGCCGTCTCCTCGAGCCCAAACCAGAGGTTCATGATCTGCACCGCCTGGCCGCTCGCGCCCTTCCACAGGTTGTCGAGGGCGGAGGTGAGGACCACATTGCCCGTCCGCGGGTCGAGCACCGCCGACATGTCGACCCGGTTGGTCCCGACCACGTGCGCGGTGTCCGGGGTCTCCCCGCTCGGCCGGATCCCGATGAAGGGCGCGGCGCCATAGGCGGCCCGCCAGGCGGCGTAGATCGCCTCCACCGTCACACCGGGCATCGCCGGCACGGTGATCGTGCTGGCGATGCCGAAGCGCATCGGCGCCAGATGCGGGTTGAACTGGATGACGGTGGGCCCTCCGGCTCTCAGCTCGAGCTGCTCTTCGATCTCCGCCAGGTGCCGGTGCTTGGTCAGGCCGTAGGCCTTGGCGCTCTCCGCCCGCTCGACGTAAAGGTACATTTCCTCGGCCTTTCGGCCGGCGCCGCTCACGCCGCTCAGGGAATTGGCCACGATGTGGCTGCGCGAGACCAGGCCGGCCTGGAGCAGCGGCGCCAGCGGGACGAGGATGCTGGTGGGATAGCAGCCGGGCGCGGCCACCAGCTTGGCCTCGGTCTTCCAGGCGGGCGGGCTCAGCTCGGGCAGGACGTACCGGGCCAGCGGCAGCAGCTCCGGCGCGTGGTGATCGCCATAGTACTTCTGGTAGGTCTCCAGCCGGGCGATCCGGAAGTCCGCGCTCAAGTCGATCACCCGCTTGCCGGCGGGGACCAGCACCTGGGCATAGGTGGCGGCGGCGCCATGGGGGAGCGCGAGGAAGATGACATCGAGGTCCGACCGGGCCAGCGCGGCCGCGTCGGGCTCGGTGAAGGCCAGCCCCCGGTCCCGGCCCAGGAGGGCCGGCATGACCTTCGCAAGCGGCTTGCCCGCGTGGGCCCGCGAGGTCACCGCCGCGAGGCGGGCCTGCGGATGACCGAGGAGGATATTGACCAGGACTTCGCCGGAGTAACCGGAGGCGCCGACAATGCCGACTTTCATGGGAGGAAGCGTCTAGGACGGAAGTGGAGGAATCGAGTATGAACTCTATAGCCAAAAAAAAAGCCCGCGCCAATTGGCGCGGGCTTCGAAGTGAGTCAGGATCGCTGGATTACCAGGACCAGGTCAGACCAACCGAGACCACGCCTTTGCCCTGGGCGGCGGTGTTCTTCACGCGCTTGAAGCCCTTCTGCTTGAAGTAGGCGTCGGAACCGGCCGTGTAGGCCCAGCCGACCGTCAGCTTGAGGTCCTTGGTGAGCTGGTAGGGGGCGGCGACGCCGGCCAGCCAGTAGTTGCCGTAGGCATGGGTGTGCGGGGTCGAGCCGTTCACCGCATCATACTGGAAGTAGGTGCCGACCGTGCCCGTGAAATCGAGCTCGGTGCCCCAATCCTTCAGCGGAACCGTGTAGTAGCCATTCAGCTCATACGTCGGGCCGTGGAGGATCACGTCGTCATAGACCTTGGGCTGGATCTTGAAGCCGCCGACCGTCCAGTTGAGGGCGAGGTTGGGCTCGAAGGTCTCGCGGTAGAAGCCCTGGTTCGTCGGGGCGTGGATGTAGGTGTACCAGGTGAAGCCGGGCTGCAGGCTCAGGGAATCCGTGAGGGCCCAGGTGTAGGAGCCATACGGATCGAGCTCGGGCTGCGAGGAACCGGGGGAAACCTTGTTCCGGCCGATCGGATTGCTGGCCCAGATGCCCAGGTCCCAGTTGCCGTAGGTGGCATCATAGGCGCCCTGAATCGAGTCCTGGCCGAGGCGCACGCCACGGAACATGTACTGCGAAACGTAGGTCGGTGAGAGGGACTGCGACCACGACGGAGCCGGGGGCGGCGTCGGGGCGGCCACGGCGGCCGCGGCGGGGGCGGCGGGGGCGGGCGTGTTGCCCGTCTGCGCGTTAACTTGGAGAACCCCCGCGCTGAAGCCAGCGAGGAGAATTGCGATGAGTTTCTTGTTCATTCTTATTGGTGGTTCTTGGTTGCGTGTTCTTTAGGTCACGGGAAACCGCCTGCGCCATGCCATTGCTGGCACAAACACGGACGATTTCGCCGTTAACACGCGAAAGGAGTAAATAGGATTGGGAGGCGGATTGACAAGACTTGTTCCGGCAAAAAAATGAGATTAAAACCGTCTTTTAACCTCATGATGGGCAGTAACTAATGCTAGCAGGGGTGATCCGGAAAGCAAATCCGGCTCAGGCCTGTCGAAGCAGGGCACATGCCATATACGGGAACGGATCGGCAGGCCGTCCGTTCCCCGGTCCAAACCCGAAAGCGATTAACGCTTGGAGAACTGGAAGCGCTTGCGGGCGCCCGGCTGGCCGGCCTTCTTGCGTTCCTTCTCGCGCGGATCGCGCTTCAGGTGGCCGGCCTTCTTCATGACGGGCCGCAGCTCGGCATTCATCTTCTGCAGCGCCCGCGCGATGCCGTGGGCCACCGCGCCGGCCTGGCCGGCGACGCCGCCGCCATTCACATTGGCGATGACATCAATCTTTTCCTTCAGGTCAGTCGTCAGGAGCGGGGCGTAGGCCTGCTTGGCGAAATTCTCGTGGCTGAAGTAGCTGTCGAAGGTGCGGCCGTTGATCGTCAGCTTGCCGGTGCCGGCATTGAGACGGATGCGGGCCACGGCCGTCTTGCGGCGGCCGGTACCAATAAAGATGTTGTCGGAAACGCTCATGGGCTCGGTCAAATGGAGTACTTAACGGGGTTCTGGGCCTCGTGGGTGTGCTGGGGACCGGCGAAGACGCGCAGCTTGGTCAGCATGGTGGCCGCGAGGCGGTTCTTGGGCAGCATGCCTTTCACGGCGTGCTCAATGATGAATTCAGGGTGCTTCTGGCGCATCACCTTGAGGCTGCGGTAGCTCTCGCCACCGACAAAGCCGGAGAAGAACATGTACTCGTTCTGCTCCTCTTTTTTGCCGGTCAGCACGACCTTCTCGGCATTGATGATGACGACAAAGTCACCCGTGTCCACGTGGGCGGTATAGGAAGCCTTATGGCGGCCGCGAATCAGATTTGCGGCCTTCACGGCGAGACGGCCTAGCACTTGCCCTTCAGCATCAATAAGATGCCATTTGGGTTGCACCGTCTCCTTCTTAGCGAGGAAGGTTTTCATGGGAAAAGAGGTCAAGAGCTAGACTTTCGCCGAGGCCTGTCAACCCCTCTTTTGCGGCTGGCGTTGCAGGAGGCTTCGGACCTATACGACCTGTGCAAATGACTCGGTCCCAATCCGCCCTGCTCGCCGCCGGTTTCCTCGGGGCCGCCGGCGTCGCCACCGGCGCCCTCGGCGCCCACGCGCTCGCCGCCACCCTGGCCGCCCGCGACACCCGCACCGTGTGGGAAACCGCCGTGCATTTCCATCTCTTTCACGCGGTTGCGCTGGTGGGGCTGGCCGGCTGGCTGCGCTCGGGCGAAGGCGGGGCCGCGGGAAAAAGGGCCGGCTGGGCGGCCCGCTGCTGGACCGTGGGCACGATCCTTTTTTCCGGCTCCCTCTATGCCCTCGCCTTCGGCGTCGCTCCGCACTGGGTCGGGCCGGTGACGCCGCTGGGCGGACTTTTTCTCCTCGCTGGATGGATCTTCGCGGCCGCGGCAGCCGTCGCGCCGCATGAAGGCTGATTTTCCACTGCCGGTCGATCTGCGGGCAATGCTCGACGCGGTGCGCCGGGTGGGGCGGCCGCGACTGGTCGGCGGCGGCGTGCGCGACTGGCTGATGGGTATCGCCAGCAAGGACCTCGACGTCGAGGTGGCCGGCGTGGACTTCGAGACGCTGCAGCGCGTGCTCGATCCCTTCGGCGCCACCGACGTCGTCGGCCGGAGCTTCGGCGTCATCAAGGTACGGAGCGCCGCCACCGGCGCGGAGTACGACTTCACCCTGCCCCGCCGCGAATCGAAGACCGGCGCGGGCCACCGCGGCTTCGCCGTGCAGCCGGATCCGAACCTGAGCGATGCCGAGGCGGCCGCCCGCCGCGACTTCACCCTCAACGCGATCGCCTACGATCCCTTCGCCGGCGCCCTGATCGATCCCCTGGGGGGCCAGGCCGACCTCCAGGCCCGCGTCCTGCGGCACAGCAGCGCCGCGTTCACCGAGGACCCGCTGCGCGTCCTTCGCGCCTTTCAGCTCGCGGCGCGGTTCGACTTCACGCTCGCGCCGGAAACGGCCGCGCTCTGCCGCTCGATCGCCGACGCGTACGCCGAGCTCCCGGTCGAGCGGGTCTGGGGCGAATGGGACAAGTGGGCGGTCAAGTCCCTGAAGCCCTCGCGCGGCCTGGACGTCCTCGAGCAGACCGGCTGGCTCCGCCATTTTCCCGAGATCGCGGCGATGCGCGGCACGCCGCAGGAGCCGGAATGGCATCCGGAGGGCGATGTCTTCACCCACACCCAGCATTGCCTCGACGCCCTGGTCACCCTCGAGGGCTGGCGCGTCGCCGAGGCGCCGCGGCGCCGGCGCCTCACGCTCGCGGTGCTGGCGCACGATTTCGGCAAACCCTCGACCACCGCCTTCGCCGAGCGACGGGGGGCGATGCGCTGGATCAGCCCGGGCCACGAGGCGGCCGGCGGCCCGCTGGCGGAGACCTTCCTGCGCCGCATCGGCGCCCTGCAGGAGCTCATTCCGCCCGTGACCGCGCTGGTGGTGCATCATCTGGTCCACCATCGCGGCCATAACGCCGGCTACTCATCGACCCAGGTGCGGCGGCTGGCCCGAAAATTGGCGCCCGCCACGATCGAGGAGCTCGCGCTGGTCATGTTCGCGGATTCCTTCGGGCGGCCGCCGCTGCAGTCGCCGGAGACGATCATCCTGATCAACAAGATGCGGTCCGAGGCCAAGGCGATGGCGCTGGAGGACGCGGCGCCCCGCCCGCTGCTGCAGGGCCGGCACCTGCTCAAGCTGGGCTGCCGTCCGGGCCCGGGTTTCAAGCCGCTCCTCGACGCGGCCTTTGAGGCGCAGCTCGACGGCGCCTTCATGGACGAGGCGGGGGCGGTCGCCTGGATCAGGCCGCGGCTGCCGGCATGAAGGCGGCCCGGCCCTGCCGCGCGTTCCAGTGGGATCTCGCCCGCCAGGCGGAACGGCTGGACTGGCTCCTGGCCCAGCTGCCCCGCTACGCGGGCTGGGGCTACGAGGAACTCTACCTCCATCTCGAGGACGCCGTGGAATACCCCAGCCTCCCCGGCGTCGCCCGGCGCGGCGCCTATTCGCACCGGGACCTGGGCCGGCTGGTGGCCCGCGCGGGGAAAGTCGGGATCCGCGTCGTGCCGATCGTCAACCTGCTCGGGCACACGCAATACCTGCTCAACGATCCGACGCTGCGGGACCTCAACGAACTGCGGGCGGCCGACGGCCGCCCGCTGGCGCGGGGACAGATCAGCCCGCTGCATCCGCGGACGCTGGCGGTGGCCGACAAATTGCTGCGGGACGTCGCGGGTTTCTGCACGGCGGGCAAGGTGCACGTCGGCCTCGATGAATCGTACCACCTCGGACGGCATCCCCGCAGCCAGGCCGAGATCGCGCGGATCGGGCTCGCGGGGCACTTCGCGCGCTATGTGGGGCGGCTCCACGGCCTGGCGGCCGCCCGGGGCCTGCGCCTGGGACTCTGGGCGGACATGCTGGCGCTCCTGCCGACGGCCGTTCCCCTCCTGCCGCGCGGCGTGATCGCCTACGACTGGTACTACTATCCGTTCCGACGGAAGCCCCGGATCGAGCTGCGCAATTTCGCGGAGTATGACCTCGCGCCCGCCCTGCGCGCCCGCGGCATCGCATACTGGGGCTGCCCGATGAACGGCGCGTTCCGCCACGAGCCCCTCCCGATCGTCGGGGAGCGCCTGGCCAACATCGTCTCCTGGTGGCGCCGCTGCCGCGCGACCGGCGCCGCCGGCATGCTGGTGACCTCGTGGGAGCCGCAGCGACTGGCCGCGGAAATCCCGCAGCTGGTGGATGCGGCGGCGGCCGGACTCTGGCTGGAGGGAGAGGAGGATCCGCAGCGCCTGCTGGCCGCCGGATGCCGGCGGCTGTGGGGCCGCGCGGGCCGCGCCGCGCCGCCGGCCCTCGCGGTCACGGACGCGCATCCCTTCTCCGGCTACTCGCGTTGGCAGATCAATGATCGCTGGGACACCGTCGTGGGGACGGAGTCGCTCGCCGCCGCGAGCGCCGAGCGAAAAGCCTTGGCGCGCCTCGCCCGGCGGCCCGGCCTCCCCCCCTCCCTCGCCGCCAGCGCGCGGTTTCGCGCCTTCGTGGCGGAACGGGACTATTTCGTGCGGCAAGCCGGCCAGGCGGTCTGGAGGCTGCGCGCCGCCCGCGGCGACCGGGCCCGGACGACGCTCCTCCGGGAGCAGGAACGGAAGGCGGCGGAATTCGCCCGGGCGCTGGTGAGCGGAAGGAAGGCGGCCCAGGCCATGTGGCGCCGGACCCGTCCGGCGCGGATCACCAGCGACAACGAGGCCATCCTGGCCTCGGACCGGCTCCGCCTGGCGGCCTGGAGGGCCTGGCTGAGGCGGGTGCGAGGCCGCCCCGGGGCGGCGGCCCTGGCCTCGCCCGTCGCCGGGGCCTGGCAGCTGCTGGTCCGCGTCCGCAACTTCGCGCCTGCGGCCCAGAGGATCGTGCTCGAACGGCGGGAGGCGGACCAGCCGTGGCGGGAGGTGCATGGCCTGTTCCTGATCGAATTCCAGGCCCGGGCAACGCGTTCGCGCGCCGCGCTCGAAACGTGGTTTTCGGCGCCGCTGGACTGGGCCGGTCCTTCGGCGCCCTTTCCGACCCTGCGGATCGCGGCCCGCGGCTTCGGCCGCTTTGGCATCGGCCCGGTGCTGCTCACCGACGGGGTCCGGCATTTTTCCACGGGAAAGACGCGGACGGTCCTCGGCGCGAACGCACCCGCCCGCGGCTATCCGGATTTCGACTGGCGCCAGAATCGCGGCACGGCGCCGCTGCGACTATCCGCTCGATCGCCCGCTGGGCCGGTCAGGACCCGATCGGGTGCCAGGTCGTCTTGAACTCCACGAAGTCCCGGATCGCGTAGAGGTGCTGCGCGTCCGCGGAAAACCAGTCGATCCGCTCCTCCGCCTTGAGGAGCCGCGTGCGCTTCACGCTGTCCGCCGCGCCGAGCTGGATGGCCTTGCGCTCGTCCGCGCTGGCCACGGCGGAGACGGCCCGCAGGTGGGTGTGCGTGGCGAAAGTCGGGACCAGCTCCTTGCGGAAGCCGGTCAGGAGGTTCACCACGCCGCCCGGCAGGTCGCTGGTCGCCAGCATCTCGCCGAGGACGATCGCCGGATAGGGCGCCTTCTCGGACGCCAGGGCGACCGTGGTGTTGCCGCTGGTGATGACCGGCGCCACCAGTGAGATCAGCCCGAGCAGGGGCGCCGGGTCCGGCGCGACGATGCCCACGATGCCCATGGGTTCCGTCACCGTGAAATTGAAGAACGGCGCGGCCACGGGATTCACGTTGCCGAGCACCTGCTCGTACTTGTCCGCCCAGCCGGCGTAGTAGATCAGCCGGTCCACCGCCGCGGACACCTCGCGCACGGCCGCGGCGCGCCCGATGCCGCCGACGCCCAGTGCCTCGGCCATTTCCGCGCGTCGCGCCTCGAGCATCTCCGCGAGACGGTAGAGGATCTGGCCGCGATTGTAGGCCGTGCGCCGGGCCCAGCCGGGGCCCGCCTTGGCGGCGGCCTCGACGGCGTTGCGCAGGTCCTTGCGCGTGCACTGCGGGATATTGGCGTAGAACGCGCCCCGCGCGTCCCGCAGCGGGAAGGTGCGGGCGCTCTCGGAGCGGATAAACGCTCCGCCGACATAGACTTTCGGAGTTTTGGTGATGGGCAGGCGGGGCATGGCGCGTTCTCGCTAGACCAGCTTGGCGTAGTCGAGGATGCCCTGGCGGCCGCCCTCGCGGCCGAAGCCGGACTCCTTGTAGCCACCGAAGGGCGACGCCGGGTCGAATTTGTTGAAGGTGTTGGCCCAGACCACGCCGGCCTTGAGCTCCGTCGACATCTTGAGGATGCGCGAGCCCTTGTCGGTCCAGACGCCGGCGCTCAGGCCGAAGGCGGTGTTGTTGGCCTTCTCGACCGCCTCGTCCACGGTCCGGAAGGTGAGGATCGAGAGGACCGGGCCAAAGATCTCCTCGCGGGCCACCCGGTGGCTCTGCGTGACCCCGGTCAGCAGCGTCGGGCGGAAGAAGAAGCCGCGGGCCGGGAGCGGGCACGGCGCCTGGTAGAGCTCGGCGCCCTCTTTGACGCCCACGTCCACCAGGTGGCGGATCTTGTTCAGCTGCTCGCGGGAGTTGATCGCGCCGACGTCGGTGTTCTTGTCGAGCGGGTCACCGACGCGCAGGACGCGCAGCCGCTGCTTCAGTTTGGCGATGACGGCTTCCGCCACCGGCTCGTGCACCAGCAGACGGGAGCCCGCGCAGCAGACGTGGCCCTGGTTGAAGAAGATGCCGTTGACCACGCCCTCCACCGCCTGGTTGATCGGCGCGTCGTCAAAGATGATGTTCGCGGCCTTGCCGCCCAGTTCCATCGTCATCTTCTTGTCGGTCCCGGCCAGCGACCGCATGATGATCTTGCCCACCTCGGTCGAGCCGGTGAAGGCCACCTTGGCGGCGATCGGGTGCGCCATGACGGCGGCGCCGGTCGCGCCGGCGCCCGTCACGAGATTGACGACGCCCGGCGGCAGTCCGGCATCCTGGAAGATCTCGGCCAGCTTGAGGGCCGTGATCGGGGTCGTCTCCGCCGGCTTCAGCACGACCGTGTTGCCCATGGCCAGCGCGGGCGCGATCTTCCAGGCCAGCATGAGCAGGGGGAAGTTCCAGGGAATGACCTGCCCCACCACGCCCAGGGGCGCCACGCGGCGGCCGGGGGCCACGTACTCGAGCTTGTCGGCCCAGCCGGCATGGTAGAAAAAGTGCGCGGCCGCCATCGGCACGTCGAAATCGCGCGACTCCTTGATCGGCTTGCCGCCGTTCAGGGTCTCGGCGACCGCGAACTCGCGGGCCCGGTCCTGGAGCAGGCGCGCGATCCGGAAGAGGTACTTGGCGCGCTCGCGGCCGGCCATCCGGCCCCAGACGCCATCGGCGGCCCGCCGGGCCGCCTGGTAGGCCGCGTCGACATCCGCCGGCCCGGCCAGCGCAACCTCGGCCAGCTTCTTCTCCGTCGCCGGATTGATCGTGTCGAAATACTTGCCGCCGCGCGCCGGGACGAATTTGCCGTCGATGAAGAGATCGTAGCGCGGCTTGAGCTTCGGATCGGCCGTTTCCGGCGCGGGATCGTACGGCCAGAGGTCGCCGAAGATGAGTTCCGGCCGCGGCCGGCCCGAGCGGGGGGAAGACTTGGGCGGCGGGGAGGCGAGCGGAGGCATGGGGTCAGTAGCTGTCGGTGGCGTCGCTGAAGTAATAGGGCGCCTGATACGCGCCGCTCTTTTCCTTGGCCAGCTGCCGGAGGAGGTCGTTCAGGAGCGCGCTGGCGCCGAAACGGTAGCGCTCATTGGTCAGCCAGGCGTCGCCCAGGGTCTCCTTGATCGCGATCAGGAACTGGAGGGCCTGCTTGGCCGCGCGGATGCCGCCCGCGGGCTTCATGCCGATCGCGGTCCCCGTATCGAGGTAAAAGTCGCGGATGGCCTCGAGCATCACCTGGTTGTTGCCCAGGGTGGCGTTGAGCGAGGTCTTCCCCGTGCTGGTCTTGATGAAGTCGCCCTCGCGGATCGATTCCATCGCCAGGAAGGAGGCGACCCGGATCGAGTCGTAGGTCTCCAGCTCGCTCACCTCGAGGATGACCTTGAGCGCGGCGTCGCCGCAGGCCTCGACCACGGCGGAGATCTCGTCGCGCACCTCGTTGTATTCGCCCGAGAGAAAGGCGCCCCGGTTGATGACCATGTCGATCTCATCCGCGCCGTCGGTCACCGCCGAGCGGACCTCCTGCAGCCGCAGCTTGAGCGGCAGCTGGCCCGAAGGGAACGCCGTGGCGACGGAGGCCACGCGGACCTTGGTGTCGGCCACGTGCGACTTGGCGCGGCGCACCATCGAGGGATAAACGCACACGGCGGCGACCGTCGGCACGGTGGGATCGTCGCTGGGATGCAGCGCCTTGCTGCAGAGCGAGTCGATCTTGCCGGGGGTGTCCTTGCCCTCGAGGGTCGTCAGGTCGACCATCGAGACGGCCTTCCGGAGGCCCCACACCTTCGCCTCCTTCTTGATGCTGCGGGTGGTGTACTTCGCCACCCGCTCCTCGATGCCCACGGCATCGACCGGCCCGATCTCGTCGAGCACGCGGAAAAAGGCTTTCGGAGGGGCAACCGGCATGGAAGGGGAAGGGTCGCTCTGAAACGCCCGGGTTTCAACGGCAAACTGGTTGCCATGCCCGCCGTTTCCGGTTGATTGCCGACCCATGCTGTCATCGGCGGAATTGCGGGGCCTGCGCTCGCTGCGCGACAAGAAGCACCGCGAGGAGCTGGGGCTGTTCGTGCTGGAGGGCGAAAAGGCCGTGCGCGATGCCCTCGCCGTCCCGTTCGCGTTCGAGCAGATCTACGGCACCGAGGCCTGGACGGGCGAACGCACCCAGTTTGTGACGCCGGAGGAAATGGCCCGGCTCAGCCACTTCCCCACGCCCTCGAGCGTCTTCGCGGTGGGCCGCGTCACGCGGCCGCCGCTGCCCGCGGGCGCGCTGGAGCGCGGGCTCTCGCTCGCCCTCGACGGGGTGCAGGATCCCGGCAACGTCGGCACGCTGCTGCGCATCGCCGACTGGTATGGGCTCGACCGCGTGCTGCTCTCGCCCGACTGCGCCGATCTTTTTTCCGCCAAGGTCCTGCAGGCGAGCATGGGCTCCTTCGCGCGCATCCCGGTGCACACCGCGGATCTGGGCGCGGCGCTGGCCGGGCTCGCCGCGCCCGTCCTCGGCTGCGAATTGGAGGGCGACGACATCCACGGCCTCCCGGCCCTCCGCGACGGCGTGATCGTGATCGGCAGCGAAGGCCGGGGCCTTTCGCCCGCCGTCGCCGCCCGGGTCACGCGGCGCGTGACCATCCCCCGGTTCGGCGGCGCCGAGTCCCTGAACGCCGCGGTCGCGGCGGCAGTCATCTGCGACAACCTGCGGCGGCCGCGGTAGCGGCCGGGGCGGATTACTTCTCGCGCGAGCCGCTGCTCTTCTTGCCGCCGCCGGCCGTGAACATCGTCCCGGCCAGGAATCCGACCGCAAAGATGCCAAAGTAGATCAGGCAGGCCGACTCAGTCAGCTTGTGCTGGAGGGCGACCGGAAAATAGAAATCAATGCGCTGGGTGTTGTTCATGCCCACGTAGAGCATGACAAAAAGGATGGCCAGGACCACGAGGGTGCGGAGGAACACTTTGAAGTTCATATAGGTTAGCAACGGGGTAACCTCCCCCCTCTCCCGCCGCAAACAGAAAGCGGGTGCCGGACCGCCGATGTTACAATTTGACGACAGGCAGGCATGGGACTTGCTGTAAGGGGGCCGTAGACTAATCATCCACCTGCTTTCAAAGACTACCTCAAGGTTCTTTGATTTTCCCCCTTTAGCCGGCATAGGTCGGAGGGGGTTTCGTGTTTTCGACGGATGCGCCGGCGAGGCGCATCCCTGAGTTGGTACGAGTCCACCCCAAAACGGAAACTTTGGCCCTGCTTAACCGCGGGGCCGAAACGCCCGGCCTCCGCCGGCTCCGCCGGCGGGGATCGGGCGCTCAACCAACAAAGTAGAAAACAAAACTCTCCGCCCAGTGCGGAGTTTATATACCAATGAAAGCAGTCAATAAACTCGCCATCCTGCTCAGCCTGAGCTCGTTCGCGCCGCTCTTCGCCTCGGCGAAGTCGGTCGAACAGGCTTACCTCGCGTCCTACCATGGGACCGCTGGATCCCCGGTGCCCGTTGCGGTCGTCAGCCCGCACGTTAGCTCGGATTACATCGGTTCGACGGTCGAACTCGAGTTCATCGTGGATACGAAGGGCCTGGTGTCCGATGTCAGCGTGAAGTCGTCCCCGGACAGCGTCCTGGCTGACGCCGTCGTGGCCGCGGTGAAGGAGTGGAAGTTCTCGCCCGCGCTCCGTGATGGTGCGGCGGTGACGACGAAGGTCGTCCTGCCCGTGCACATCGTGGACGGCGGTTCCGATTACGCCGCTAACTGAGCCTAATCCAGAAAAAAACCAAGGGCGCCTCCGTACGGAGGCGCCCTTGTTATTTTCTAGGATTTGGGTCGAAAGGGGACCGTTTTACGGGTGCCCCCCACCGGACGACGCGGAATCGGTCGCCACGAGGACGGTTAGGAGGAAGACAATAACTGCGGGTATCATGGTGTGGTTCTGACGGTTAACAGGACGCTTGGGTCGGCTTGAGTGACGCTACTAGCTATAGGTAATGAGACCCTACCGGAGGTATACGGCCACGCCGATAAGAAAGTTGAGGGGGAGCGATAGTTTCTTGCAGACTAACGGCCGGTATTAGCCGGCATGGATCAGGCGAACGCGCCCGGGCATCCGGGCGGGCGCCGGGATCGTAGCAACTCCCGGAGCCGTAGATTCCGCACTTGAAGCACGGCCTTAAATTTCGTCTGATTTCGTCCTAACTTTACTCGTGTCCCTCTCGCAAAGCGCCCTCCGCCCCTTTCGTGTCGTTTCCACGGCTGTCGTCCAATGGTTCGACGCCGACTATGCTCCCCAGGGGCCGGAGAAGATGCGCCAGGAACCGGACCGGGTCGATTGGGTTCGCTGCATTCCCTTCATCATTCTGCACTTGGGATGCCTGGGTGTGATCTGGACCGGGGCGAGCCCCTTTGCCGTCTGGATGGCGGTTGGTCTCTATTTCGTCCGGATGTTCGCCGTCACCGGCATCTACCACCGCTATTTCTCCCACAAGACCT
This sequence comes from uncultured Opitutaceae bacterium, assembly GCA_903916755.1. Taxonomy (GTDB): domain Bacteria; phylum Verrucomicrobiota; class Verrucomicrobiia; order Opitutales; family Opitutaceae; genus Palsa-1447. The sequence goes on from CAIWXW010000201.1 coordinate 56,004, forward strand.
ACAGCACCTCCCGGCTGGGGCAATTCCTGCTCGCCCTCTGGGGCGGCACGACCGTCCAGCGCGGCCCGCTCTGGTGGGCCTACCACCACCGCCACCACCACCAGCATTCGGACGAGGCCGAGGACGCCCATTCTCCCCATGTGCATGGCTTCTGGTGGTCGCACATCGGCTGGATCACCAGCCGCCGCAATTTTCCGACCGATTACTCGACGGTCCGCGACCTCACCAAGTTCCCCGAGCTCGTGTTCCTGAACCGCTTCGACGCGATCGTGCCCCTGGCGTTCGCCTTCGGCATGTTCGGCCTGGGCCACCTCCTCGGGGCCCATGCGCCCGGCCTGCACACCAACGGCTGGCAGATGCTCGTGTGGGGTTTCTTCATCAGCACCACCTTCCTGTTTCACGGCACCTCCTGCATCAACTCCATGGCCCATCTGATGGGCAAGCGGCGGTTCAAGACCGAGGATGATTCCCGCAATAGCCTGATCCTCGCGTTCATCACCCTCGGCGAGGGCTGGCACAACAATCACCACCGGTACATGAGCGCGACGCGCAATGGCTTTTACTGGTGGGAAATCGACCCGACCTACTACGCGTTGAAGGGCCTTTCCTGGACCGGCCTGATCTGGGGCCTGAAGGCCGTGCCGAAGACCGTCCTGGCCGAGGGTGAGATCGCCGATCACCACGCCTCGGTCGCGGCGGCCCACCGCGCCACCCAGGTGCACCCGGAGTATGCCACCCTCCGCCGGGTCGTCCCGGCCGCGGCCGCCATCGCGGTGGCCACGGTCAACGCCGCCCATGGCGTGAAGCCGCTGCCGCCGATCGGCGTGCACGCGCAGGTCACCGAGACGCAGAAGCCGGCCGGGGCTAGCCCCGAGTCCTGAGCGCCGGCCCGCGCGCGGGCCCCTTCGTCCCGCCATGCAGCGCCTCGCCATCATCGGATCGGGCATCGCGGGGCTCGGCTGCGCGCATTTTCTGCGCCGCCGCTTCGAGATCACGGTCTTCGAACAGGCGGCCTATGCCGGCGGCCACACGAACACGGTGGACGTGTCCGAGGGCAGCCGCCAGCTGCCGATCGACACGGGCTTCATGGTCTTCAACCGGCAGACCTATCCCCTGCTGACCCGGCTCTTCCAGGAACTCGGGGTCAAGGTGAAGCCGGCGCCGATGTCCTTCAGCGTGCGCCACGCCGACAGCGGGCTCGAGTTCTGCGGCTCTTCGCTCAATCACCTCTTCGCCCAGCGCCGCAACCTCCTTCGCCCCCGCTTCTACCGGATGCTGGCGAGCATTGCCCGCTTCAATCGGGAGGCGGTGGCAGCCCTGGCGCGGCCGGAAATCCGGGAGCTGACGCTGGGCGACTATGTGCGGCGCGGAAACTACGGGCAGGATTTCTTCGATTTCTACCTCGTTCCGATGAGCTCGGCGGTGTGGAGCACGCCGCCCGCCCTGATGCTCGAATTCCCCGCGGCGACCCTCCTGCGTTTTTTTTCCAACCACGGCTTCCTTGGGCTGGACACCCAGCATCCCTGGCTGACGGTCGACGGCGGGGCGCGCAGCTACGTGCAGAAGATCACCGCGCCCTGGCGGGACCGGATCCGGCTCCGGTCGCCCGTCGCGCTGGTCCGCCGGGCGCCCGGCGGGGTGAGCGTGATGACGGCCGACGGCACGGCGGACACCTTCGACCGCGTCATCCTGGCCTGCCACGGCGACCAGGCGCTGCGGCTGCTGGCCGGGCCGACGCCGGACGAATTCCGCCTGCTCAGCGCCTTTCGCTACCAGCCCAATCTCGCCACCGTGCATACGGACGCTTCCGTCATGCCGCGGACCCGCCTGGCCTGGTCGAGCTGGAACTACGAGCTGGCGCGCGGGCCGGACGGGAAGGCCGTCGCCGCGACGCACTATTGGATGAATTCCCTGCAGGGGGTCTCGGACCTCGAGAACTATTTCGTCTCGATCAACGGGTCGGCGGCGATCAATCCGGACAAGATCATCCGGACCATCCCCTATGAGCACCCGCTTTTCAGCCTGGCAGCCATCCGCGCACAGGAAGAGCTGCCTCGGCTGAACGCCACCGCGGCGGGCACGACCGAGACCTTCTTTGCGGGCAGCTACTTCCGGTACGGCTTCCATGAGGATGCCCTGCTGAGCGCCTTCAACCTGAGCCAGCTTCTGCTGGGGGGCGATCCCTGGGCCGCGGCCTGAATTGGGGCTGGCCCCACGCGCGGGCAGGGATTTAACTCCCCGCGCGTCCCGCATCCGCCGCGCCCCCCCATGCGTAGCATGGGCGAGGCTCCTTCCGAGCCCAGATCCCCACCGAATCCATAGGCCAATATCGAACGATGAGGAGCTGTCTCTACGAATGCCGCGTCATGCACCACCGGTTCGCCCCCAAGGCGCACCGGTTTGCCTACCGCATTTTCCTCTTTGCGATCGACCTCGACGAGCTGGCGAGCCTGCCCGGCCGGCTGGCGCTGTTCTCGGTCGGGAAGGCCAACGTGTACAGCCTGCGCGAGCAGGACTATCTGCCGACGGGCGAAACCCTTCATCGCCCGAGCCCGGCGGAGGCGGCGCGACCCGCCCAGGCGGGCAGCCCGTCGCTCAAGGCGCGGGTCATCCGTTACCTCGCCGGGCGCGGGGTGGACCTGACCGGCGGCCGGGTCGTCCTGGTCACCCTCCCGCGCGTCCTCGGCTACGGCTTCAATCCGGTTTCCTTCTACTTCTGCTACGACCGCGACGACGTTCCGGTGGCCGCCCTGGCGGAGGTGACCAACACCTTCCGCGAGATGAAGCCCTACTTCCTGGGGCCCGAAACCCGGCGCGCCCAGGCGGCCGGCGCGGCCTTTTTCCAGCGGACGCCGAAGGACTTCTACGTCTCGCCCTTTTCCGACGTCGACGTGGCCTTTGACTTCGCGCTGCGGGAGCCGGGCGAGAGGCTTTCGATCCAGATCGATGACTACTGCGGGACGGACCGCACGCTGACCAGCCTGCTCACCGGCACGCGCCGCGCCTTGTCCGGCCCGCGCCTGGCGTGGTGGACGGTCAAGTACCCGCTCCTCACCTTGCGGATCATTTTTCTCATCCACTGGCATGCGCTCCGGCTCAAGCTCAAGCACCTGCCTTGGTTCTCCAAGGCGGCGCGCCCCCAGGATCAACGCGACCTTTACCGGCCCCACGGGTCCATCGCCCACTCCCTCGAAACGCCATGAACTCCGATTCCGTCGCCCTGCCCGACTCCGCCAGCCTGACGCGCGCCCCCGCCGCCTCCTTCTTCCGCGGCCCCCTGCTGGAAGCCCTGCGCGCGATGCGCAAGGGCTGCCTGCGGATGGAACTGCCGGACGGGCAGAGCGTGCAGTTCGGCGACGGCGCAGGCGCCCCCCCGGGAATCCTGCCGGTGCGCGCGCCCGCGCGGCCGATCGCGAACGTCGCCGTGATCCGGGTCCGCGATGAATCCTTCTTCAAGCGCTGCGCCCTCTTCGGCGACATCGGCTTCGCCGAGGCCTACCTGGACGAGGCCTGGGAGACGCCCGACCTCACCGCCGTGATCGCCTGGTTCCTGCTCAACCTGGAGGACGCCCCGACCCTCTCCGGCTCCTCCCAGCGGCCGTCGACCCTGCGCAACCTCTTCCGCCTGATCAACCGCGCCGGCCACGTCTTCCGCTCCAACTCGAGGGCCAACGCGCGCCGCAACATCGGCGAGCACTACGATCTCTCCAATGCGTTTTTCGGCCTCTTCCTCGACCCGAGCATGATGTACTCCGCCGCCAAGTGGACGCGGGCCGATCTGACGCTCGAGGAGGCCCAGCGCGAGAAGAACGACGCCCTCTGCCGCCTGCTGCGCCTCCAACCCACCGACCATGTGCTGGAGATCGGCACCGGCTGGGGCGGCTGGTCGGTCTATGCCGCCCAGTCCTACGGCTGCCGCGTCACCTCCGTCACCATCTCCCGCGAGCAGTACGAACTCGCCACCCGGCGGGTGGCGGAGGCCGGCCTGTCGGATCGCGTCACGGTGGAGCTCCGCGACTACCGCGACCTGACCGGCAGCTACGACAAGCTGGTCTCGATCGAGATGATGGAGGCGATCGGCCACTCGTACCTCCCGCACTTCTGCGGCGTGGTCAGCCGCGCGCTCAAACCCGGCGGCCTCGCCGCGCTCCAGTTCATCACCTGCCCGGACCATCGCTACCGGGAGTTCCGCCGCGGCGTCGACTTCATCCAGAAGCACATTTTTCCCGGCTCCCTGCTCCTCTCGCTGAACCGGGTCAACGAGCTGCTCGCCCGCGCCGGCGGCTTCACCCTGCACGCGGTGGACGACCTCGGCCTGGACTACGCCCGCACGCTGCGCGAGTGGCGGGACCGCTTCGCCAGCCGCCTGGAGGAGGTGCGGGCCCTCGGCTTCGACGAGCGCTTCATCCGCAAGTGGAGCTACTATCTCTGCTACTGCGAGTCGGCCTTCGCGCTGCGCAACATCTCCGTGGTGCAGGCGCTCTACACCCGGCCCAACAACCTGGGCGTCTGAGCGCTGGCGGATGATCACCTTCCTGCGGGTCCTGTTCCTCCTGATCCTGGCCTCGATGCTGGCGGTCACCACCTGGGCCAGCCTGCAGTGCCCGCTCTTCGCGGTGCCGCGGCCGGTCTTCACCCATCCGTGGTTCCTCGCGACGATGGCGGACGCCTACGCGGGCTTCGTGACCTTCTTCGTCTGGGTCTGCTACAAGCAGACCGGCTGGGTGGCACGCGGGGGATGGTTCCTTGCGATCATGCTCCTGGGCAACATCGCCATGTCCTGCTACTGCCTCGCTGAGCTCTGGCAGACGCCGCGCGATGGCCGCATTGCGGACATCGTCGCGACGCGGCGCGCCGGCCCCGGCCCCCTGGGCCTGGTGCTGGCGGCGCTGGGCGCGGCGGTCACCCTGCGCGGATTGGCCGGTTAAAATCTCGCGACCGCCATAACTCGGCTTGTGCTGCGGGCCCGCCGTATCCAAGCTCGCCTTTCTCCCGGCTGCTGCTCCCGGCCGCGTCTCTGCGTGACTGACCCTGCCCCCCCCCCTTCCGTTTCCGCGCCGAAGCCGACGTTCTGGCAGCGCCGCATCGCGCACCCGATCGTGGGGCAGCTCACCCAGGGGATCACGCCGGAGAAGATCGCGCTGACCATCTCCGTCGGCAGCGCCTGCGCCTTCTTTCCCATCCTGGGCACCGCCGCCCTCCTCTGCCTGATCGTCGGCATCGCCCTGAAGCTGAACCAGCCGCTGATCCAGTTGATCAACGCGCTGTGCTCCCTGCCCCACCTGGTGAGCGTCTACGCCCTGATCCGCTTGGGCGACCTGATCTTCGGCGTGCCCCGCCCCCGCTTCACCATCCGCGAATTCATCACGCATCGGCCGCACACCTTTCCCAACCTGTGGGCCATCGTGCTCGCGGTCTGGCGCGATCACAGCATTTACTTCCACCGGTTCGGCGCCGCCGCGCTCCATGCGCTGGTCGCCTGGGCCCTCATCGCCCCGTTCTGGATCCTGCTGATCCACCGCCTGGTCTATCCGCCGCTGAAGCGCGCGGCGCTCAAGCGCGGGGCTTTCCGGCTGATCGCGGCCCCGCCCGAGGCCGGTTCCCCGCCGTGAGCGCCGGCCTCCTGGTACTGCTGGTGGCCGGGGCGCTGCTGGTGCTGTTCGGCCTGGTCTACCTGCTCGCCCGGGCCATCGACAACTACGGCGTCGTCGACATCGCTTGGTCCTACGCCCTTGGCGGCACCGCGCTCGCCTACGCGCTGCTCGGGCCGGGCTGGCCGGTGCGGCGGGCGCTGATCGGCGCCCTGGCGGTGGTCTGGAGCCTGCGCCTCGGCACCCATCTCCTGATCCGGGTCGCCCGGCACCATCCGGAGGAGGACACGCGCTATCGCCAGCTGCGGCAGGACTGGAAGGGCCGCTTTGCCGCCAAGATGGCCGGCTTCTTCCAGCTGCAGGCGCTCTCGGTGGTCGCCCTCTCGCTGCCGTTCCTGCTGGCCTGCCGCAATCCGGCGCCGGGGCTGCGCCCGCTTGAATTCGCCGGCACGGCGCTCTGGTTGCTCGCGGTCACGGGCGAGGCGGTGGCGGACGCGCAGCTCGCCGCCTTCCGGCGCGACCCCGCGCGCCGCGGCCAGGTCTGCGCGGCGGGCCTCTGGCGCCTCAGCCGCCATCCGAACTATTTTTGCGAATGGCTGATCTGGGTCGCCTATTTCCTCTTCGCCCTGGCCTCGCCCTGGGGCTGGATCGCCTTTTTTTCGCCCGCCTGCATCCTCGCCCTCCTGCTGAGCGTAACAGGGATACCAATGACTGAAGCACAATCCCTGCGCAGCAAGGGCGAGGCCTATCGCGCATACCAGCGGACCACGTCCGCCTTCCTGCCGTGGTTTCCCCGGCGCCTGGCGCGCCGGTCCCGCTAGGCCGGCCATGGTCGACGCCCTGCTGCAACGCGGCCTGCTGCCCGACTGGCTCGTTCGCCTCGGCATCCGCCGCCTGCTGGCCCAGCGCCTGCGCGAGGAAAGGAGCCGGTACGATGCGGCCGCCTATGTCGCGGACCTCGACACGCGGCCGATCGCCGAGGACACCCGCGCCGCCAACGCGCAGCACTACGAGGTGCCGACCGCCTTTTACCAGCGCTGCCTCGGCCGCCGCCTGAAATACTCGGGCTGCCTGTATCCGACCGGCGGGGAGACGCTGGACCAGGCGGAGGAGGCCATGCTCGCCCTCTATGTCCAGCGCGCCCAGCTCGCCGACGGCCAGGAGATCCTGGAACTTGGCTGCGGATGGGGCTCGCTCTCCCTCTATCTGGCGGAGCGCTTTCCGCGCGCGCGGATCACCGGGGTCTCGAATTCCCGGACGCAGAAGGAGCACATCGACGCAGCGGCAAAGGCGCGCGGCCTGCGGAACCTGCAGATCGTGACCTGCGACATGAACGCCTTTGCGGCCGACGCGGGGCGCTTCGACCGGGTGGTCTCGGTCGAGATGTTCGAGCACATGAAGAACTACCGCCGGCTCCTGGCCCGCGTCGCGGGCTGGCTCAAGCCGGACGGGCGGCTCTTCGTCCATATCTTCACCCATCGCGACCTTTCCTACCACTTCGTGGCCCGCGACGAGACGGACTGGATGTCGCGCCACTTCTTCACCGGCGGCCAGATGCCGGCCCACGATCTGCTCACCCGCTTTTCGGACGACCTGCGGCTGGTCCAGGACTGGAAGGTCAACGGCCGGCACTACCAGCGCACCGCCGAGCACTGGCTCAAGAACATGGACCGGCACCGCGCCGAGATCCTGCCGCTTTTCGCGGAGACCTATGGGCCGGCCGAGGCGCGGAAGTGGTGGGCCTACTGGCGCGTCTTCTACCTGAGCTGCGCGGAGCTGTGGGGCTACCGCGGGGGCGACGAATGGATCGTCAGCCACTACCTCTTTGCCCCGGTCCGACGCTGACCGGGCAAGGCCGCCCAGGACCGCCGGATTGCCGCCCCGCCGGGCCGGCCGCCCCCCTCAGCGCGAAGAGCGCGGGCGCAAGCCCTCGGCCGGAAAGCGTCGCAGGTATTTGAGCGCGATCTCGAATTCTCTCGGCAGGGGCGCGGCGATCCGGAGCGGGGCGCGGGTGTCCGGGTGCAGGACACCCAGCTCGCTCGCATGCAGGGCGAGCCGCCCGATCAGGGGCCGCTCCTCCTCCCGGCCCTTGTAGTTTCGCTTGAGGTCCGACAGCAGCAGCGGCGCGGACGGGTCCCCGTAGACGGCGTCGTACAGGACCGGGGCGCCGACCGCCGCCAGGTGGGCCCGGACCTGGTGGACCCGGCCGGTCGCCGGGCGGCACTCCACCCAGGCGAACCGGCCAAAGGCCTCCAGGCGGCGGAAGGCCGTCTCGCTGGCCATCCCACCCCGCTTGCGAAAGACCCGCATGCGGCCGCGCTGATGCTCGTCCTCGTCCAGGCCCAGCTCGACGGTGAACTCAGCCGGCAAGCTCCCGGCGGGATCCCGCACCCAGGCGTCTTCGGGGGCGTCGGCGACCGGCGGGAGGATGGCCACCATGGCCAGATAGACCTTTTCCACCCGCTTGGACTGGAATTGGCCGCTCAGCATATCCAGCGCCGGCTTGGTCTTGGCGCAGAGCAGAACGCCGCTGGCGGCTGCGTCGAGGCGGTGGACATTGGCCACCTCAGGCCCGAGGACGGCCCGCACCGCGGACATCAGGTTGCCCGGGGCCCGGTCGATCCGGTCCGAGCTCACCGCCACGCCGCTCGGCTTGTCGAAGGCGATCAGGGCGTCGTCTTCATAAAGGATCGGCGGAAGGGGCATGCGCAACGTTGGTATCCCCCTTCAAGGGAATATTCCAGCCGGGTCTTCGCCGGAGGCCTCCCCCGGGCCTGAAATCACACCCCGGCCACGACCTGACATCTTCTGCAACAGATTTTCGGCCATGGCATGGTCAATGCTTCGTTACGGTCGTTCTGCCCAAGCAGGGTTTTGGGTAGCGTGAAAAAAAACCGGCCGAAAGGTCGGATAGAAAAAATAGGGGCCGGCGTTAAGGGGTTATCGCCGGCCCCTCCTGTTTCCAGAGCCGGCGGCGTCTGAACGATGGGGGGCCGCCGGCCGGGCCCGATCCGTTTCCTAAGGTTTCAAGTAGGGCAGCAGGCGCTTTTCGAACTCGGCGGTGGGCAGGGCGCCGACCTTGCGCTCACGGATCATGCCGGCGCGGTCAATGATGAAGGTCGTGGGAATGGCGTCCATGCCGCCAAATGCCGCCTCGATATCTCCGTCGTCCATAACGATTTGGTAGCTGACGCCATAGCGCTGGATGAACTTCTTTACGATCACGGGGTCCGGCTGGTTGTTCTTGGTGTCCGCGGCCACCCCCACGATCACCAATTGGTCGGTCCCATATTTCTTCTGGAGCTCGACGTAACCCGGGATTTCGGTGCGGCAGGGCGCGCACCAGGTCGCCCAGAAATCGATCACGACCACCTTGCCTTTGAATTGCTCGGAACTGACGACGTGGCCGTCGACGTCCTTCAGCTTCCAGACCGGCGCGGGAGCCGGCAGGGTCGGCGCCGCCCGCAGGGCGGCGACCGCGAGCAGGAGAGGCAGGACGAGGCGAAGGGAGGGCAAGGGAAACACGTTAAAGGGCAGACGCATCGGGGCCGCTTTTGTTCCGGAGGATTGGGCGGCCGCTCAGGCGTTCCGCGCCTCGGGCAGATCCATGCCGAGGATCTCGATGAATTTCTTCATCGCCGGCGTCAGGACCCGCCCCTTGCGGTGCAGGATCGCCAAAGGACGCGCGAATTCGCGGCCCTTGAAGCGCATGACCGAAAGGGTGCCCTGCTTTTCCTCCTGGGCGACGGTCGCCTGGGGGACGATGGCGACGCCATGGTCGATTTCGACCGCCCGCTTCACCGTCTCAATGTTGTCGAACTCCATCACCGGCTCGATCTCCAGCTTGTGCTCGCGGAAGATCTGGTCGATGGCCTTGCGCGTGGGGATGTCCGGGTCGAAGCAGATGAAGCGCTGGCCCGCCAGGTCGGCCACGTGGGCGTCGGGCTTCTTGGCCAGCGGGTGCTGCGGGTGCGTGATCAGGACCAAGTGGTCGTCCCGGAAGGGGAGAGCCTCGATCTGGCGGTGTTTGACCGGAAAGGCGATCAGGCCGAAGTCGACGGCGTTGTGCAGGATATCCTCGTAGACCAGGTTCGAGCGGCGATATTCAACCCGGACGTTGACCGAGGGAAAGTCGTGCAGGAACTTCTTGATGTACGGCGGCAGCTCATGGAGCCCGATCGAATAGATCGTCGCGATCCGGATCGTGCCGCTGATGACCTTCTTCATCTCCTGCAGCTCGCTCAGCAGCTTGTCGTAGGTGTGCAGGATCTCCTTGGCCGACTCATAGACGCGCTGGCCCTCACTCGTGAGCTGGAACTGCTTCTGGCTCCGGTCGACCATCAGGGTCTTGAAATGGCGTTCCATGGCCCGCGCCTGCTGGCTGACCGCCGACTGGGTGATGCCGTTCAATTTGGCCGACTTGGAGAAACTTTTGGTTTCGACCAGGTCGGCAAAGATTTTAAAGTTCTCAATCTGCATGATTAGCCCAAGTTGTTGCCCAGAGAGTAGCGTCCCCGCGACTCCGGTAAACGTTTAAGTAGATTTTCTTAAGTCCCTACCCTCGTTTTGTCCCTCCTTCCCTATGAAGATTTCCAGCGCCGGGCCGACGCGGTCTGCGCGCGGATTGCCACGGCCTGCCGCCGCGCCGGCCGGGATCCCGCCGGCGTGGAACTGCTGGCCGTGACCAAGACCCATCCGGCCGCCGCCGCGGCCTATGCCGCCCGCTACGGGCTGCGCGGCGTGGGCGAGAACCGGGTCCAGGAGGGCGTGGAAAAGCGCGCCCAGGTCGAGGCCGTCCTGCGCTGGGAGCTGATCGGGCACCTCCAGTCCAACAAGGCCGGGGTCGCGGCCGAGCATTTCGACCGGATCCAGACGGTCGACAGCGCGAAACTTCTCACCCAGCTCGACCGGGCGGCGGCGGCCCGGGGCCGCCCGCTCCCCATCCTGCTGCAGGTAAACGCCGGCGACGATCCGGCGAAATTCGGCGTCGCGGTGGCGGACGCCCCCCGCCTCCTGGAGACGGCCCTCGGTCAGAACCACCTCCGGGTCGAGGGCCTCATGACCATCGCGCCGCTGTCGCCCGATTCCGCGGTGGCGGAGCGCGCCTTCGCGCGGCTGCGCGAGACGCGCGATCTGCTCGCGGCGCAATTCCAGGTGCCGCTGGCCGAACTCTCGATGGGCATGAGCGGCGACCTCGACGCCGCCGTCGCGGCGGGCAGCACGCTCGTCCGGGTCGGCTCCGCGCTCTTTGGCGACCGCCCATAGCGCGGCGGTGCCCGCGCCCAGACTCCCGGGCGCCGCGAAATGTGCGAGTCCGGTGTTGCCAGCGCCGGAAAATGAATCTCCAGTTTGGGTCCGTGGAGACAACGTCATCGGCACTACTCGGTGCGGCCCGGCGCGAAGCGCTGCTGAGTCTCCTCGACGACCGGAGCGCCGCGGTGCGCCAGGCCCTGCTGGCCTATTTCGCGGAGCTCGGACCGCACGCCGCCCCCTTCCTCCGCGAGGTCGCCCACGGCCGCAACCGCGTCCTCGGCCGGCACGCCGCCTGGTACCTCGGCGAACTGAAGTTCAGCGATCCGATCGCCGAGTTCAGCAGCTTCATCCGCTCGCTCAACTACGAGCTCGAGACCGGCGCCCTGCTCCTCGCGCGGACCATCACGCCGCAGCTCGATGTCGGCCGCTGCTGCTACGCGCTGGACTCGATGGCCACGCGCTGCCGCGAACTCTTCGCCGAGCCCTCCTCGGTCCGCGAGAAGTGCCGCGTCCTCAACCGCGTGCTGTTCCACGAATGGGGCTTTCGCGGCAACGCCGAGCATTCCACGGACGCCCGCAACAGTCTGCTCGATCAGGTGATCAACCGGCGGAAGGGGAGCCCGCTGGCGCTCGTCATCATCTATCTGCTCACGGCCGAGCGGCTCGGCCTCGACCTCGAGCCGGTCGGGCTCGGGGGCAACTTCTATGTCGGGTCCTATGGCGGCGATGACATCTTCTTCGTCGATGTGTTCGACCAGGGCGTCCTGCGCGACGCCCCGGAGGTCTTCCATCTGCTGCAGTCCAAGCAGCTCCATCCCAAGCCCAGCGACCTGGCCCCCATGCCCGTCCGCGAGGTGCTGACCCGCAACTGCCGCCAGCTGGCCAGCCAGTGCGCGGCCGGCAGCGAGCCGGACCGGTCCAAGATGTTCGCTGGCTTTGTGGAAGAGTTTGAGGCTGCCTACACCCGCAACCTCACTTGAACGACGTTCTCACCCTCTCCGACCTGGAGGGGTGGTCGTATGCCGGCACCGCGCTCGCCGTCCTCGGTCATCCCATCGGTCATTCGCTCAGCCCCGCCATGCACAACGCGGCTCTGCGCGCGCTCGCCCGGGACGACGCCGCGTGGGGCCTCTGGCGCTATTTCCGCTTTGATATCCCCCCGGCGGACCTGCCGCGGGCGCTCGAGCAGCTGCGGGCGCGGCGCTTCCACGGGATCAACCTCACCGTGCCCCATAAGGTGATCGCCTTCGGCCTGGTGGCGGAGGTTGACGCGGCGGCGCGGCCCGCCGGCGCCGTCAACACCCTCCGCGCGGGCCCCGCGGGCTGGATTGGCTACAACACCGACGGCTACGGCCTGTCGGCCGCCCTGGCCGCCACGCTCGGCCAGCAGCTGGCCGGCGCGGCCGTGGTCCTGCTGGGCGCCGGCGGCGCCGCGCGCGGCGCGGCGATCGAATGCCTGCAGCGCGGCTGCGCCGCGCTCTGGATCGTCAATCGGACCGCCGCCCACCGGGAGGAGCTGCTCGCGCGAC
>CAIWXW010000202.1 GCA_903916755.1 uncultured Opitutaceae bacterium
CCGCCGAAGAAGTAGCCCACCTGCTGCGGGACGTTCAGCTTGAACTCGACGATGTTGGGCATGACCGCGATCAGGGTCAGGAAGATCGCGCCGGCCAGGGTCAGCCGCGTCATGATGAAGTCGAGGAACTGGGCGGTCGGCTCGCCGGGGCGCACGCCGGGGACGTAGCCGCCGTACTTCTTCAGGTCATCGGCGATCTGGAGCGGCTTGAACATGACCGACACCCAGAAATAGCTGAAGAAGAGGATGAGGAGCGAGTAGACGGTGTAGTAGACCCAGCGGCCCGGCAGCAGGTTCTGGGAATAATCCGTCAGGAAGTGGAGCGGCTTGAAGGCGGCGCCCAGCTGGGAAAGGATCTGCTGCGGGACGAGGAGGATGGCCGCGGCGAAGATGACGGGCATGACGCCCGAATAGTTCACCTGGAGGGGCAGGAACGAGCTCTGGCCGCCCATGACCTTGTTGCCGACGATCCGCTTGGCGTACTGGACCGGGATCTTCCGCTGGCCCTGGACGACGAGGATGATGCCGACGGTGACCGCGACGAAGAGCGCGATCAGGAGCAGCGCCAGGGGCACGCCGTCCAGCCCACCGGTGGGGCCGGCGCCGATCGGATGGACGAACATCCGGTAGGTGGCCTGGGCCGCGCCCGGGATGCCGGCCAGGATGTTGATCGTGATCAGGAGCGAGACGCCGTTGCCGATGCCGCGCTGGGTGATCTGCTCGCCCAGCCACATCAGCAGCATCGTGCCCGCGGTCATGAAGATGACCGAGGTGATGAGGAAGCTGGCCCGGCTGACAATGACGATGTTGCCGTAGACGTTCGGGTCGTACCCGGAGAAGAGCCTCGCCGGATTCTCGAGCGAAAGGATGAGCAGCGTGCCCTGCACGAGGCAGATCAGCACCGTCGCGTAGCGCGTGTACTGGGTCAGCTTCTGGCGGCCCACGTCGCCCTCCTGCTGGAGGCGGCTCAGGGCCGGCACCACCGCGGTCATCAGTTGGAAGATGATCGACGCGCTGATGTAGGGCATGATGTTCAGCGAGAACAGGGCGCCCTTCAGGAGCGCGCCGCCGGTGAACATGTTGTACAGGCCGAGGATCGCGCCCGCGGCCCCTCCCCCGCCCTGCGTCTTGAAGAACTCCACCAGCGGATGCGGGTCGATGCCGGGCAGCGGGATGTGCGCGCCCACCCGGGCGACGAAGAGCAGCGCCAGCGTGTAGAAGATCCGGGAGCGCAGCTCCGGGATCTTCAGGGAATTGGCGAAGGCGGAGAACATCAGCCGACGATGGCTTCGCCGCCGGCCTTTTCGATCTTGGCCTTGGCCGTGGCGGAGAACTTCGCGGCGGTGATCTTCAGCGCGCGGGTCAACTCCCCGTCGCCGAGCACCTTGATGGCTTTCTCGTCCTTGCGGACGAGACCGTGCTGCGCGAGGACGAGGGCGTCCACGGCCGTGATCTTCTGGTCGAGGACCGCGAGGTCCCCGAGGTTGACCACCACGGGCTCGACCCGGAAAGCCGCCTGGTTGAAGCCGCGGTGGGGCAACTTGCGGTAAAGGGGCATCTGGCCGCCTTCAAAGCCGGGGCGGATGCTGCTGCCGGAACGGGCCGACTGGCCCTTGCCGCCGCGGCCGCTGGTCTTGCCATGGCCGCCGCCCTCGCCGCAGCCCACCCGCTTCTTGCGGTGAATGGCGCCGGCGACGTTCTTGAGTTCGTGAAGTTTCATCTGGTTTATTTGCGGATGGCCGCGATGTCTTCCGCCATGCGGAGCTGCTGGAGCGCGTCGAGGGTGGCGTTGACCACGGCAATGTGGTTGTTCGAGCCCATCGACTTGGTCAGGATATTCTTGATGCCGGCCGCTTCGAGGACGGCGCGGACGCCGCCGCCGGCGATCAGGCCGGTGCCGGGCGAGGCGGGGCGCAGGAGCACCCGGCCGCCGTCGCGCTTGCCGAGGACGTCATGGGGAATCGTGTCGCCCCGGAGCTTGACCCGGACGAGGTTCTTCTTGGCGTTCTCGGTGCTCTTCTTGATGGCGTCGGGGACCTCGTTGGCCTTGCCGTAGCCGATGCCGACCTGGCCCTTCTGGTCTCCGACCACCACGAGGGCGGCGAAGCTGAAGCGGCGGCCGCCCTTGACGACCTTGGCGCAGCGGTTCACGAAAACGACCTTCTCGACCATGCCGTCGGCGGAGGGACCATCACGGTTGTCGCGGCGGTTGGAGGGAGAGGAAATGGTAGCGGTGCTCATGGGCGATTAGAAGGACAGGCCACCCTCGCGGGCGGCGTCGGCGAAAACCTTGACCTTGCCGTGATAGCGGGCGCCGTTGCGGTCGAAGACGACCGAGACGAGGCCGGCCGACTTGGCCTTGGCGGCGAAGGCGGCGCCAAGGGCCTTGGCCCCGGCGAGATTGGCCTGGAGCTTCTGCTTGCGCAGCTCCGCGTCGAGGCTGGACAGAAACACCAGGGTGGCGCCGTTGTCGTCGTCGATCGCCTGGGCGTAGATGTGCTTGGTGCTGAAACGAACGCTCAGGCGGGGGCGCGCAACCGTGCCCTTGACCTTCTTGCGGATGCGCCAGCGGCGCTTTTGCAGCATCCGGGCTTTGTGAATGGTATTCATGGGTGTGGAGCGGCGGTTTAAGCGACGGTCTTGCCTTCCTTGCGGCGGACGCGCTCGCCGACAAGGCGGACGCCCTTGCCCTTGTAGGGCTCTGGCGGGTAGTGGCTGCGGATTTCCGCGGTGATCTTGCCGACGAGCTGCTTGTCGCAGCCCTCGACCTTGAGCTTTGTGCCCTCCACGACCGTGATTTTGATCCCCTCGGGGATGTCCATCAGGATCGGGTGGGAATAGCCGAGGGCGAGATCGAGCTGCTTGCCCTTGAGCACGGCCTTGAAGCCGACGCCCTGGATCTCGAGGTCCTTGGAGTAGCCGGCGGTGACGCCCTTCACCATGCTGGCGATGATCGAGCGGGTCGTGCCGTACATCGCGTTGGCGAAGCGGGTTTCCTCGGTGGGCGAGATCGTGATGACCTGCTTGTCGAGCGAGATCTTGACGACGTTGGCGAAGGTCTTGTTCACCTTCCCCTTGGGGCCCTCGATGTGGATGGTCGTGTCCGTGATGGCGACCTTGACCTTGTCCGGGACAGGAATGGGTTGTTTACCGATGCGGCTCATGGGATGCGGGGCTTACCAGACGTTGCAGACGAGTTCGCCGCCGGCCTTGTTGCGGCGGCAGTCGGCGTCCTTCATCAGGCCGCGGGAAGTGGAGATGATGCCGATGCCCAGGCCGTTCAGCACGCGCGGGATCTCGGAGTACTTGAAGTAGAGGCGGCGACCGGGGGTCGAGACCCGGACCAGGCCGGTGAAGGCGGGCACGCCGGCCACGTACTTCATCTGGACGATGAGGGTCTTGTGGCCCAGGGCGTCGACGCCGGAGCTGATCTCGCCGACATAACCCTCAGCCTTGAGGATCTGGGCGATGCTTTCCTTCAGCTTGGAATGCGGGATGACGCACTGGTCGAGCTTCGCCTTGGCGGCGTTGCGCAGGCGCGTGAGAAAATCACTGATGGGATCGGTCATGGCGGATGAAGGTTTTGCTCTGCGGCCGAATCATATCCGACTTTCGGCCCAGAAGAAAAAAATGAAGGGAAAAGGAGGGGCGGCGCTTACCAGGAGGACTTGATGACGCCGGGGATCTTGCCGGCGAGCGCGAGCTCGCGGAAGGTGATGCGGGACACGCCGTACTTGCGCTTGTAGCCGCGGGGCCGGCCGCTCAGCGAGCAGCGGTTGCGCACGCGGACGGGGGACGAGTTGCGGGGCAGCTTCTGCAGCGCCTGCTGGGCCGCGAAGAACTCCTCGTCGGTCGTGGCGGGATTGATCAGGGCGGCCTTCAGTTCGAGGCGCTTCTTGGAGAACTTGAGGACAAGGCGCTGGCGCTTCTTGTTGCGTTCGATGGCGGAGGTCTTGGGCATGGCGGCGGGCGTTTAGGCGGCGGTGGTCTGGGCCTTGGGAGCGGCGGCGGACTCGGAGCGGCGGAAGGGCATCCCGAGCAGCTTGAGCAGCTCGCGGCCCTCGTCGTCGCTGGTCGCCGTCGTGACGATGGCGATGTCGAGCCCGAGGCTCTTCTTGACGTTTTCCACCGTGATTTCGGGGAAGATGGTGAAGTCGGTCACGCCCAGGTTGTAGTTGCCCTGGCCGTCGAGCTTGGGCGAGATGCCGCGGAAGTCGCGGATGGTCGGCAGCGCCACCGCGATCAGGCGATAGAGGAATTCCCACATCGCGTTGCCGCGCAGGGTGACGTGGCAGCCCACGACCTGGTTTTCCTTCAGCTTGAAGTTCGAAATCGCCTTGCGCGAACGGGCCAGCACCGGCTTCTGGCCGGCGATCAGGGTGATGTCGCGCTGCACGTCCGCGATCTGGTTCTTGTCAGCCTCGGCATCGATGCCGGTGTTGATCACGACCCGCACCAATTGCGGAACCTGGTGCTTGTTCTTGTAGCCGCGGCTCTTGACGAGCGCGGGCGCGACCTGCTCCTGGTAGGTCTTCTTGAGTGAGGGAACGTACGACATGGACAAAGGGATGGACGGTCTGGGACGAAAAGGGATCGATTAACGCACGCGGCAGGCCTGGTGGCAAGCGCCGGCGTCAGGACTTGGCGGGAGCGGCGCCCTGGCGGGAGCGGCGGGCGTCATGCTTGGACTTGAGCATGAGGTTGGAGATGTGAACCGAGCCCTCGCGCTCGACGATGGCGCCCTGGGGATGGTCCTGGGACTTCTTCATGTGGCGCTTGAGCATGGCAACGCCCTCGACCCGCGCGCGGTTCTTGGCCGCCAGGATCTCGAGGACCTTGCCCTCCTTGCCCTTGTGGGAACCGGCGATCACCTGGACGGCATCACCGCGTTTGATGTGAAACTTCTGCATGGTCAGAGTACCTCCGGAGCGAGCGAAATGATCTTCATGAAGTTCTTCGCGCGCAGTTCGCGGGCGACGGGGCCGAAGATGCGGGTGCCCTTGGGATTGCCATCGGGTCC